>QHXY01000030.1 GCA_003223145.1 Acidobacteriota bacterium | reverse complement strand
GCTCGCAGCGCGCCACCACCCCCCCGTCCACCAGGGCGCGCCCCTTGAAGACTCCGGCGAATGACGTCATCTTGATCACTTCGATCTCGAAGCGGACCACGTCCCCCGGCCTGACCATGCCCAGGAATCGGGCCGATGCCGACCCGAAGAGCGGCACCTCCCCGTGACGCAGCGGGCCGTGCGTCAGCTCGAAGAGCAGCACGCAGCACTGCGCCAGCCCCTCGAGAAGAGCCGCCCCGGGAAAGATGGGGTGCCCCGGGAAATGGCCGGGCATGACCGCATCCCCCACACTGATATTCTTCCGCCCGACGAGGCGACGGCCCGCCTCGAAGGAAAGGACGCGGTCCACCATGACCAGGGGATGGCGCTGCGGCAGGATCGCCAGGATCCGTCGCGTGTCAAGCACGACGGTCTTCCTTAACATCCTCGATCGGTAACGACAGAATCAGCGCGGCACCGGCGCCCAGGGAATCGAAGGAGTAGATCATGACCGTCCGTGGCGCCATTCCCCCACCGCCCGACCACCCGGGCTCAGTCTCGGGCTGTCCCGGCAAGAGTTCGGTGCGGGGGATGTGGCGGCTCGCCAGGAAGCCGACCGCGGCGGCCGCTTGGAGCACCGACGAAGCGCCGCGCCAGTCCCCCATCACCGGCGCGACCAGCGCGACGCGCACGCTGCCGCGACCGAAGACCGCGCGCAGTACTGGTCCCTCGTTGCTCTTCATCCACGCGATGCTCCGAGCGCCCGACCAGACGCAGTCGATGTCCTGGGGATCGCGAGCCGAACCGAGGAGGGCTCTCTGCAGCGCGGAGGTCCGCACCGCGACGGCTTCCTGGTCCGAACAGCCCGACCCTGTGAAGGATTCACCGTACGCCGCGACGACGGCCAGCGCGCGCGCCCCGCGCGCTCTGGCGTCGGCCGCGCGCTCCAGCGCCAGGACAGCCGCCCCCTCTCCGGGGAAGACCACCTGCTCCTCGCGCGGCGCCGGCCCGGCGCCACCTCCCGGGGCGGCCGGCTCCCGGAGTTCTCTTTCGCCCAACCACGTCCAGTACGACAGCTCCTCCGCGCCGCCGGCGAAGATAAGGTCGGCGTCCCCTCGACGCAGCGCGTCCACCGCGTACGCGATCGCCTGCAGCCCGGCGGCCGACCCGGACGAGACGGTCGAGTTGAGGGCCGAGTAGCCGAAGAGAATCGACACATGTCCGGCCGCCGCGTTCACGACCGTATTCGGGAAGAGCATTGGATCGACGAACCGGTGTCCCTCGCGCCGGGCACCGCGATCGAACCGCACCATGCTCTCGAGGTTACCGAAGGCGGTTGCCAGCACGACGCCCACCCGATCGCCGCGCGGGATCGGGGAGGCGGTCGCCGCTTCCCTCTGTGCCAGGGCCGTGGCCGCCACAGCGAGCTGCGCCGTCCGGCTGATCCCCACCGTTCCCCGGAAGGCTCCGTAGTCTCGCAGATTGAAGCTCTCGATCCCCGCCGCGCGAATCGGCCGCGGGGCGCCTTCGGGCGACGTGTCGCGCGCCAGGGGCGTGCCCTGGTCGAGCGCCCCCAACCACGCCGGGGGATCGGCGCCGGCCGGCGAGACGACACCGATGCCTGTGACGACGACGTCGGCCGCAGGCTCAGACACGGCCGAAGACGAGGGTCGCATTATTTCCACCGAAGGCATAGGAGTTGTTCAGGACGACCCGCGGGCGCATCTCGCGCGGCCGCCCCGACAGATAGTCGAGATCGCATTCGGGATCCGGCGTTTCCAGGTTCCAGGTCGGCGGAAGAACGCCGCGGTCGATGGCCAGGACGCAGGTAATCGCCTCCACGCTGCCGGAGGCTCCCATCATGTGACCGGTGAGCGCCTTGATGGAGCTCACCGACACGCTCCGGGCCTGCCGACCCATGACCGCCTTGATCGCCAGCGTCTCGACGCGGTCATTGTTGACCGTTCCGGTGCCGTGCGCATTGATGTAGTCGATCCGGTCGGGCGTCAGTCGCGAATTCTCCAGGGCCCTGATCATGGCCTGGGCCGCGCCCCGTCCCTCCGGATGGGGCCCGGTGATGTGATAGGCGTCGCAGCTCAGCCCGTAGCCGAGCACCCGGGCGAAAATCCGTGCCCCGCGCCGCCGCGCACGCTCCTCTTCCTCCAGTACCAGGATGCCCGCCCCCTCCCCGAGGAGAAGTCCCTTGCGATTGCGGTCGAACGGCCGGCACCTGTCGGGCGCCATGGCGTGCAGCCGGACGAACCCGACGAAGGCCAGGCGTGAGAAGGCCTCGGCTCCCCCGACCACCGCCACCTCGACCCTGCCCGCGCGGATCAGGTCGACCCCGCGCGCGATCGCGTAGTTGCCTGCGGCGCAGGCGGTGGGGATCGTCTGCACCGGCCCGCGGACCCCGAAATGCGAGGCCAGCGCCGCTGCTGCGACATCGGAGCGATGCGCCACCACCTCGCCCCAGCCTTCGGGAGGAGGCGCGTCGAGGTCCCAGCGCTCCCCGATCTCCTCCAGGAACTGTGGCTCGCCCAGGGTGGTCCCCATGACGACAGCAGTCGCTTCTAGAGGAAGACCGTCCCACAGCCCCGCGTCCTTCAGACCCCGTTCTGCTGCGGCGATCGCCATCCGGGTCGCCCGACCCTCATGCGGCGCGGCGCGCCCTGCGGGAGTCTCGGTGATGAAGTCCCGCACTTCGCACCCGACCTGGTGTTTGAAGGCCGACGTGTCAAAGCTCCGGATCGGCCCGACGCCGGACTTCCCGGAAAGGAGCGCCTGCCAGAACTCCTCCAGCGTCGATCCGATTGGCGTCACGAGGCCCATGCCGGTGATCGTTGAGGGTCCGTACTTTCGGGATGTCTTCCTCCGGAATATCGATCCCCAGCCTCTTCTCGATGAAGGCCACCAGTTCCATCGCCATCAGCGAATCGACACCCTGGTCGCGGAGCGGCACGTTCTCCTGCACGCTCGCTGGTGGGATTTCCGCCAGCCTGGCGATCCGGGCGATCAGCTCGTCACGGATGTCGCTCATCCAGTCCTCCCTTCATCGGGGCGAAGGCCGCCTCGCGGAGTCGCCCCCTCCCGGCGCGCCTGGGGACGCAGCTCCGAAGAGGTACGAGATTGTCACGTAGAAGCGATCCTCTCCGTCGAACTGGCCGTAGAAGGATTCCGGACGACCGGCGAACAGATCCAAGCCGACATCCGCCTGCAGGCCGTCCGTGAAGCGGTAACCGACCCGGGGGCGGATCATCGAATCCCCGTCCAGTCCGAAGTGGGCCTCGAGTCCCGCCGACCAGCGGCCCCGGGCTTCCCAGAGCAGGCCGCGCAGCATGAGGACGGTCGGCCCCGACGGTCCCACCAGGCGGCCCGCCGACGACCCGATCGCTTCCTGATGCAGGATTTGGATGCCAAGCGTCGAACGCCGCGGCAGGGCCAGGTCGACGCCGGCGATCACACCCAGAAAGTCGGCCCTGACGACGCCGCTCTCTTCGGTCAGGCTTCTGGCCGGAAACCATCGCCCGAGGTCGCACGCCAGCTCCCCGCGGTAGATCGCCCGGCCGCGACCCTTCGACACGGTCCCGCCCACCGTGGTCAGACGCGCCGGCCCGGGCATCACGACGACGAGCGTCCCGCCTCCCGGAGGGCTCTCGATCCTCCGGAAGGGAACCGGCAGGTCGTCGAAGCCGCTGAACGCGAGGGCGGAGACCTCCCACCCCGACCTGATCCAGGACAAGCGCAAGCCCGACTCGATGGTGCGCCAGGTGCGCGGCGGCTTGCGAGTCGGCTCGACAACCAGCGGCGTCGCCGGCTCCTCGAAGCGCGGGGCGAAATCCGCGCCCTGCGGCGCGACGATCGAGTACCTCAGGTCCGGCACCAGGACCGCCTCGATCGCGGCGTCTCCACGCGTCCACGTTCCCTCCGCCATCCAGAGCGGGATGCGGATGTACTCGAAGTCGGGGAGGAGGAACTCCCGCAGATCCTTGGGTACGACGATGTCGGTCAGGAACCGTCCGAACGCCTCGCCCCAGACCACCTGCTGCTTCCCGACTCGGATCGACAGCGCGCCCCGCGACCACTCCAGGAATGCTTCGCGCAGGGTTCCCTCCGACCCGAGGGCATGCTCGACTTCCTCCGGGTAACGATCCGTGAGATCGTAGACCGCGTCGTAGAAACCCCGCACGGCGACCGTCACGGCGAGCGGGCCCGGTCCGGCCGCGACGGCGCGCAGCCGGATCAGGTTCCTCTCCTTGCTGAGAACGCGGGGCCGATCCGTCCGGACGGCCACCTCGCCGCGCAGCGTGCCGTCCCACTCGATGCTCCACCGGCGTCCGTGCTCGCCCGGGGCGCGCTGCTCCGCCCGCGCCGGCACCGCGACCGCGGGCCAGAGCAGAAGCGCCGTCGCGAAGCCGAGCGCCGTCGCCAGAGTGCATCGCAGAGCCCGGTCTCGGCACCTTTCCTCCTTCACCGCGGACGCGAGATGTAGGTCCGAGTGAACATCCGGTCCGGTAGATCCTTCTTCTCGAAGTTGCGAAACTCCATGATCGACCGCCCACCGCCCCTCGTCGCGTCTTGAATCGTGAGACGCGTCGGGCGGATCGCCCCCAGAACTTCCCGGTAGTCGCCGTACTCTCCGGTCTTCAGGAGCCGTCCCGAGACCGTGAAGAACTCTGCCCGCAGCGGCCGGAACCTTCCCGGCTCGACCCACAGGGCCACGCGGCGGTAGGTGGCGCTCCGGCGGCGCGCCATGAGCTCCACGCGGTAGACCTCGCGGCCGTCCAGGGACTCGGCGGCCACCCCCATCGCGTCGTAGTCCTCCAGGAAGTTCAGACGGGCGATGTCGCCGTTCGCGACGTTGCCGGTCAGCCCCTGGTAGGAGGAAACGCGCGTCGCCCGGCCGATGCTCGGCAGATAGAGCCACGAGTCCTCCCCGGACATCAGGAGCGCCATCCCCTTGTACTGCGCAGGCTCCAGAAACTCCACGAAGGATCGACTCCTTCCCTTGATGAACACGCGATAGAGGGACGTGCCTTCGCGCCCCTCGGTCGCCGTCGTGGTGATTCGCACCTCGGCGATATAGCTCAGGGTCGGATTCCGGAGGTCATCCGCCCGCCGGACGACCTCCCGCGCCTCCGGAAGCGCGCCTGGCACAGGATCGACCGGCGCCGGGCCCTGCCCTAGCAGCGCCGCCCCGAAAGCCATCGTCCAGGCGCCGCGCGCGCCCCGCCCACTCAAGGACCCCCGCCCACCGGCGCCGGCGTCCGTGGTCCGGCCGCATCGGCCTCCAGTTTCCTGAACACCCCGACGGCGTTGAAGCCACCGAAGCCCGAGGACATCTTCACCACCGTCCGGAGTGAGGCGCGCACCGCCTCGCGGACGGGACGAACGCCCAGCTTCGGATCGGGCCTCTCACAGTTGAGCGTTGGCGGCACCAGATCGGCCTCCATGGCGAGCAGCAGGATGACGACCTCGGTGAGCGCGCTGGCGCCCAGCATGTGGCCGACATAGGGTTTGAGTGCCGTGACCAGCGGCTTTTCGAAACCCTTTCCGAAGATCGACGTGAGCGCCCGGGCTTCATACGCGTCCCACAGGGTGGTGGCGGTCCCGTGCGGATTCACCACGTCCACCTCGGCCGGCTCGACACCTGTCCGCTCGAGCGCGTCCTTGAGGGCGCGCGCGCAGTAATCGCCGGAGATCGACGGCATCGTCACCTTCCAGGCCTCCTGGTTGAAGCCTCCCCCCAGGTACTCGGCGTA
>QHXY01000217.1:6867-11661 GCA_003223145.1 Acidobacteriota bacterium | reverse complement strand
TCCTTCCTGAAGACCGGTGGTGACCTGCTGCGTCACCTCGGGGACCCTCCCGGCATGAGTCCCGATCCCCACGACGATCAAGAACAGGTGGGTGATCACGAACACCAGGAAGATCGGCGCCACCGCCTCGACGGACTCCTTCACGCCTCGCAGGTTCATGACCAGGAGCGCGCCCAGGACCGTCACCTCGCACAGCAGCTTCAGGTCCAGGTTGGTGCGCAGCGCGCCCGGGAGGAGATCGAAGAGAGCGTCGCCGCCGGCGGCCACCGACACGGTGATGGTGAGGATGTAGTCGACCAGCAGGGCGCAGCCCGACACCACGCCTGCCTGCCGCCCCAGTAATTTGGTGGCGACCACATAACCGCCGCCGCCGTGCGGGAACTGCTCGATGACCCGGCTGTAGGCATAGGAGATCACGAAGACGGTCGTGGCAGTCGCCAGGGCCAGGAAGATCGCCAGATACCACTGGCCTTCCATCCGGCCGGTGAGCGGGTTCCTCGCGACCAGGTTCTTGAACGCCTCGGCAGGGCCGTAGGCGGATGAAGACAGACCGTCCGCCCCGAGCCCGACCCACGCCAGAAAGGCGATCAGGGAGATCTTGTGGAAGATCCCCGGATCCTGGACATCGCGCGGCGCCCCGAACAGCCTGCGCCAGAGACGGGTGAGCCGATCGGGCTGTTCGAGTGGATCCAGGGGAAGACTTTTCTCACGCGCCATCGAGCGCTCCGCGTCCGGGGGCGCGCGGCGACGGCGCGTCCCTCACCTCGCCTGCGAGGTTAGCTGACGGGCTCGGGGGTGAAGGTCCCCGGCGCTCCTGCGCTTCGCCCCGAAATCGTGGTTCCCCCGTTCCCCCCGGGGGGGGATTCGGCGATCGAGGTTGGATCTTAGCCCCGCCGCACCCGGAGTCAAGTCCCGGGTGCAGGGCTAAACCTTCGCGCCGGTCTCGAGGTCATTAGGGGTGCGTGCCCGCCTTCGATGCGCGGGGGGAGAGGGTCCGAGGGCGCCCACAACCAGGGAGGAGTTGCATGATGAGACACGTGAAGGGATCCAGCCTGACGGTGCTATGCGTCGCGGCCGCCGTGGCCGCGATAACCGGCCCGGCTCGGGCGCAGACGACCCAGCCGGCCCCGACGCCGGTGGTGATCGTGGACAACACGCACTTCGAGCCTCTGTTCGACAAAGTCACTCTGGCTCCCGGCGCAAAGATGGACCGGGATCTCGACGTCGGCGCGTTCTCGCGCATCAGCATCCTGGCGGCCGCCGATTCCCCGCCGGACATCCCGGTCCCGAGCCGGCTGACCCTGTTGTTCGACGGCGGCATGACCGCGCGCCGCAGCGCCACGCTGCCGGTCGAGGGCCCCCATCTGACCGTCGCCGTGGACAACCAGTCCGGCCAGTCGGTTGATCTCTCGCTCAGCGTTTACGCCGTGAAATAGAACCGCGGACAATGGTTCTCGGCGATTGAGCCGGCTCAGGCCTTGTGGAAGGCGTGGAAGTGGTTGACCGGCCCGATCCCCTTGCCGATGCCCGGCGAGGCCTGAAGGGCTGCGGTCAGGAACTCCTTGGCGCGGGCGACGGCATCGAGAGGCGGGAGGCCGTGGGCCAGGTAAGCGGCGATGGCGGCGGAGAAGGTGCAGCCGGTGCCGTGGGTCGAGCGGGTCTGGACCCGCTCCGCCTTCAATTCCTCGAAGTTCTTACCGTCGTAATACAGGTCGACGACGTTCGGGCCGTCGCTGTGGCCGCCCTTGATGACGACACGCGCCGGGCCCAGGTCGAGGATGCGGCGGGCGGCGTCGCGCATCGTCTCGGCGTCGGAGATCTTGCGGCCGGAGAGGACCTCCGCCTCGGGCAGGTTCGGCGTGACGAATTCGGCGAGCGGCAGGATCTCCGACTTGAGCGTGGCGATCGCGTCCTCCTCGAGCAGGCGGGCGCCCGTCTTCGAGACCATCACCGGGTCGACGACCAGGTTCGGGATGGTGTTGCGTTTCAGGGCGGCGGCGACGGCGTGCGCGATCGACCGGCTCGCGAGCATGCCGGTCTTCGCGGCGTCGACACCGATGTCCTGTGCGACGGCGTCAATGAAGGTCTTGAGATCGGCCTGAATGCCTGCGCCGCCTCCGGAATCGGAGCCGGCGACGGTCAGAGCGCACTTCATCGAGGCTCCCGCGGGTGTGACCCGGCTACTGTAGCAGATCCGCGCGCCTCCGCGATGCGGCGCTTGAGGGCGCGTGCGGCGGCCGCGATGTCTTCTGCCGAAACCACGGCCGACACGACCGCCGCGCCGCCGGCGCCGGCCTCGAACACCCGGGCGATGTTGTCGATGGTAATGCCGCCGATGGCGACGACGGGGATGGCGACCGACGCCGCGATCCGGGCCAGACGCTCCAGCCCCAGCGGCTCACCGGCGTCCGGCTTCGTGGCCGTGGCGAACACCGGCCCGACGCCGACATAGTCGGCCCCGTCCCTCTCGGCGCGCAAGGCCTCCTCCCTGCTGCCGGCGGAAACGCCGATCAGGCGTGGCCGGGGGAGAAGCCGTCGCGCCTCGCGGGCAGGCAGGTCGTCCTGGCCGACGTGCGCCCCGTCAGCTCCGGCAAGCAACGCCACATCCACTCGGTCGTTGACCAAAAGCGCCGCCCCGAATTTCCGGGCGAGCGGCTGGATTTCCGCGGTCACGAGACCTAAGTTGTAGGCCGGGGAGGACTTGTCCCTGATCTGGACGGCATCGGCGCCGCCTTCCAGGGCGGCGCGCGCAATCTCCATATGATAACGCCCGCGCGACAGGGATGGATCCGTGATGACGTAAAGAACGTAACGCGGCCACCCGTCGGCCATACGGCCTCCAGTGCGGCCCGATTCTAACACCATGGATGAGACCGGTCCGGCCAATTCGCCAGTCCCTGAAGGAGCCGACGGCTCACGCGGGGAAGAGCCGCCCGCTCCTGCCGGCGTCGGGGAGCCGCGTGATCCTGCCCCGCCGGCCGTCACCCTGTCCGGCGGAAGCGCCGCGCCTCCCGTTCCCGTCGATGAGCGCGTCCCGCTGACGCAGCCCTCCCGCCGCGAGCCTTCCGGCGCGTTCCTGTCTCATCTTCAATCACTCAGGGAGCTGCAGATCACCCTGTCGCAGGAGGGCCGTCCCGAGGCGATCCTGATCGAGGGGACGACCGGCACCGTCGAGATCGTCGGAGCCGATTGCGCCGTCGCCCTGGTCGAGCCGTCCAACGGCATGGCCCCGCTCCGTTTTGGGTGGATCGAGGGGCGGCACATGGCGCAGCACGAGATCGCCGTCGTGTCCCGGCGGCTCGACGAGGCGATCGAGAAGGTGCGCTCGGGTCAGACCACGCGCGTCGTTCTCGGCGCGGGCGTCGAGGCGGGGGAGGCGGCCGCGACGGTTGCCGGAGCGGCGAACGGCTCGCACGATCCAGGGCGGATGCCCAGGTTCGGCGCCACCCTCGTGCTCGGAATCAGCGCCGCGATGGGCTCGCGCGGCGCTCTGGTCCTGGCGCGGCATGATCCGGTGCCGTTCAGCCGTGAGCAGGCCCTGCTGGCCGACATCCTGTCGTCGCTCATGGCGATCCAGGTCGAGCGGGCGCTCCGGGCGACCGACGCGCGGCGCGCCAGCGAGCGCCTCCAGGAGGAGTGCCTCGTGGCCACCCGCCACCTCCAGGAGACCAGCCAGGAGCTGGCGGCGCTCAACGCCATCGCCGCGGCCGCCAGCCCCTCGCTCGACCTCGACCGGCAGATCGAGGCGTCGCTGCGCAAGGCGCTCGAAGTCACCAGGTTCAAGGTCGGGGCGATCAGCCTGGTGGAGGACACGGGAGGGTCGGAAGTTCTGCGCTACGCGCGGGGCGTGGGCGATCCCGCGTTCCTCGAGATGGCGCAGGCGCGTCCGCTCGGCCGAGGCGAGGGAGTGGCGGGCGGCGTCTGGGCCGGCGGCGAGCCCCTGGCGTTCGCCGACTTGTCGGAGGCGTTGTACCCCGAGGGGTGCGCGGCCGAGCTCGGAGCGCTGCGGCGCTCGGGATACCGGGCCCTGGTCTGCGTGCCGCTGCGGGCGCGCGGCCGGGTCATCGGCACGATGCAGCTCCTGTCGAGCGACGCGCGCCCCGAGCTCTCGGGCCGGCCCAGCATGGCGCAGGCGATCGCGGGTCAGATCGCCATCGTCATTCAGAACGCCCGTCTCCTGTCCGAGCTGATGCGACACAGCCTGGAGCTCGAGGCCGAAGTCGAGAAGGCGACCGTGGATCTCGGGCACCGGGACCAGGTTCTCGAGGGCGTCCTCGCCTCCGTGCAGGCGGCGAGCCGCTCGACCGACCTGCGGGAGGTCGCGGATGAGGCCCTCGCCCGCGCCCTCGCCATCGTCGGGATGGAGGCAGGCGCCGTCCATCTGGTCGAGCCGGGGACGAGGTCGCTCCAGCTGAAGGCCCAGCGCGGACTGTCACAGCGGGTCCTGGATGAGCTGGGATCCCGCGTCGGCCGATCGATCATCGGCCGGACCTTCGAAACGGGCGAACCGCAGGCCGGCGCGGGCGCGCCGGACGAGGTCCTGGACGCGGAGACACGGCTGCGCGTCCAGGCGGCGGTTCCGCTGCGCGCCTTGAGCGGCATCCACGGAGTCCTCTCCGTCGCCGGCACCGATGACCGCGTCCTCCGCGGACCCGCGACGCGCGCGCTGCGGGCCATCGGGGAGCTGCTCGGTCTGTCGGTGGAGAACACGCGCGCCTTCCAGCAGACCGGGCGGCCGCCGAAACCCCCGGCGGATCTGCCGGCGCAACTGGTCCTGGCGCAGAAGATGGAATC
>QHXY01000217.1:0-6859 GCA_003223145.1 Acidobacteriota bacterium | reverse complement strand
GCGCGATCCTGGGATACGCCAGCCACATCGAGAGCCTCACCACCAGCGACAACCCGATCCACCGCCAGGCGCTCACCATCGGGCAGCAGGCGCGGCGCGCCGCCGAGCTCACACAGCAGCTCCTGGCGTTCGCCCGGGGCGGACAGTACACGCTCGAGCCGGTCGACATGAACCAGGCGATTGCCGACACGGTCTCGCTCCTCTCGAAGAGCGTCGACCCGCGCATCGGGCTCGAGGTCCGCACCGACGCGGATCTACCCGCCGTCGAGGCGGACACCGGACAGATGCAGCAGGTGCTGGCGAACGTGGCAGTGAACGCGGCGGAGGCGATGCCGGAGGGAGGAAAGATCACCTTCGAGACGCGGGTCGCCCATCTCGACGAGGCCTTCGCGCGCTCGCACCCGGACGTCGCGCCGGGCGACTTCGTCGAGGTGGTAATCGGCGACACGGGCGTGGGGATGCCTTCCGATGTGGCGCACCGCGTCTTCGAGCCGTTCTTCACCACCAAGACCACCACGGTACGGATCTATCTGCCCGTGTTCAGCCGCTCCCTCCGCTCCGCCACGTCGGCCGCGGGCGGGCCCGCGGCCGTGACGTCATCGACCCCGCCCGCCCCCGCGGGGGGGAAGGCCGCACCACCGCGCCGACCCGTCGTCCCGCATCCTTTCCAGAGCGTGTCGGTCGTTCCGGAGAGCGAACGCCGCCGCGTCCGCGCCCCGAAGCCGGGTGAAGCGACACCCCTCGTCGGAGCGGACCGATCCACCCCGCCCCCGGCGGAAACGCGGCCGGCGGCCCCGGCGTCCATACCGGTTCTGTCCCCCCCGCTCCCCGACCCCGCTCCCCAGGAACCCGCCGCCGGTCGCCCGGCCGCGAAGAGGCCCGCCCGGGGACGGATCCTGGTGGTGGACGACGAGGCGGCCATCCGCGAGATGGCGCGTGACATCCTGGAATCGAACGGGTACGAGGTGGTGCTGGCGACGGATGGGGTCGATGCGCTGGAGGTGTACCGCAACGAGTGGGGGAGGATCGACCTCGTTCTCCTCGACATGGTGATGCCGCGCATGGGTGGCCTGGAGACCTTTCGGCGGATCGCCGGAATGGATCGGGGACTGCGGGTCCTCCTGTGCTCGGGCTACGCCGACAACGACAAGGCGCAGCGCGCGCTCAAAGAGGGTGCCCTCGGTCTCCTGTCCAAGCCGTTCACCATGACGGAGCTTCTCGGCCGCATCGACAAGTTCATGGTCCGGAGGTGATGGTCCCCCGATGCCGCGGCTCGGCCGCGGGCGCCGGAGACGGGCGGATCGGACACGCTCCCAGGTGCTAGAATCGCCGCCGAGTCCACAGGAGGCGACGATGGCGCCGGTCGAGCTGCTCTTCTTCCACAAGTCCACCTGAACGACCTGCCGCAAAGCAAAAGGTCTTTTGCTGAGGAAGGGCGCGCGGCTGATCGAACGGGATCTGGGCAAGGACCCGCTGACCGAGGGGGATCTGCGGGAGCTGTTCGGGGGGCGTGACCCGCGCGAGTTCCTGAATCCACGCAACGAGCTTTACCGCAAGATGAGGATGGCGGAGACGCCCCCCTCGCCGTCCGAGGCGGTTCGTCTCATGGCGAAGAACCCCAACCTGATCAGGCGGCCGATCGTGGTGCGCGGCGGTCACAGCGTGCTCGGGTTCGACGAGGTGGCGCTGACGCGTCTCGTGCGCTGACCGGGAGCCAGTCCGAACACACGGACGGGCTCTAGTTCTTCGCTCCCACCACGGCACAGCGATAGATCTCTCCCTGGCTGGACAGCGTGATTTCGCCGCTCGCCTGGGCGGCGAAGACATCGTCGTCCCGGATGAGCTGGCGCGGGGTGAACCCGGGATTGAAGGTGATCTGGATCTCGAGCCACAGAGGGTTGAACCCGTCCCCCTGGATGGCGTCCAGGACGGCGATGAACGGCTGGCCGCCCGGCAGCCCCGGGTCGCTCATGAAAATCGTGTTGATCGAGCCGTTGTGTGCCAGGAGCGCGCCCGCGGCCCCGTCCGGCTGTTTCTTGAAGTTGATCGTGAATTGCCGGCCGTCGTAGAAGGCGGGCATGTCGCCGGCCGAGCCATTGACGCTGCCCGCCACGCCGGCCACCGCACCGACCGCGGCCCCCGCCGCCCCGCCGCCGGCCCCGGCGCCGATGACGGCGCAGCGGTAGATCTCTCCGGCGCTCGACAGATCGATATCGCCGCGCTCCCTGGCCGCCGTGACGTCGTCGTCCCGGGTGATCTGGTACGGCGTCACTCCCGGCCTGAATTCGATCTCCACCTCCAGCCACAGAGGGTTGAACCCGTCCCCCTGGATGGCGTCCAGGACCGCCACGAACGGCGCGTCCCCGGGCAGCCTCGCTTCGGAGGTGAAGATGGTGTTGACCGACTGGTTGCCGGCGAGCACCGTCTGCTCCGCCGCCGGTGGCAGTTCTTTGAAGTTGATCAGGAAGAGCTGTCCATCGTAGTAGGCCGGCATGGCGCCGGCGACGCCGTTGGAGCTGGCCGCCAGGGCGGCGCTGCCGCAGGCCAGCAGGCAGACGAACGCGAACAAAACAACACGCAGATGCGATGTCATGGTGGGGCGCTCCCTATTGCTGGTTCATCACCAGGTAAAAGGTGGCCGCCCCCGCGGCCGGCACCGGGGTGAATAGATCGGTGAACGTCGTGCCGCCGGCGCCCCCGTCCGGAGTGAACGTGGCGGTATTCGGTCCTCGAAAGGCCGGGTTGTCGCTGCTGATCACCTGGTACAGGCCGCCCCCGCCGCTCCACGACAGGGTCGACGTTCCGGACGAATCGCTGACCGTGAGGGCGATGAGGCCGGTTAACGTGACTTGGCCGACCATACCGAGTCCGCAGTGCGGTGAGCAGAAGTAGGGGAAGACCTGTGGCGTCTCCAGGAACTGGCGAGTGAAGTTGACTCCCACCGTCCCGAGCGACGCGCTCCACAATCCGTTCGCCAGGCACGGCGATCCGCTGGTGGTGGTATGGACCGAGGCGACCTGCGGCACCCAGCGGACGTAATCGCCCTGCTCCAGGGCCTGAGCCGCGGGATGAAAAGCTAGGGCGCCGTCGACCGTCGCCATGAGGACGCGCGGTACCGCGATGTCCACCCCGGGCTCGACGGCCATCGCGGTGCCGACGCACACGGCGAACGACAGGGCGGCGCACAGGAAGGGCAGCGTGGACTGGGACCGGCTCTGCATGGTCGATGACCTCCGTCCATTGCGCCCGCGGCGTGCAGTCCCCGTCGGACCTTGACCCTGGGTGGAACGGTTCCTCGAAGGGGAGACAAGTGTTCCAGCCGCATGCCGCCCGGACCGCCTTCATTTCCAGTCGAAGTCCTGCAGGAACTCCTCGCGGACCATCTCGCGAATCTTCGGCAGCTCGTCGTCGAACAGCCGCCGGCGCTCCGCCTCGTCCGGGTGGAACCTCTTCTGCAGCTCCGTCCAGGCTCTCTGCTCGTCGTCCAGCGCCGCGAAGCCCCGCAGCTGCGCCACGAACACGTGCGTATAGTCGGCGCACGGCGGGACCCCGTGATACGGGACGGTCAGGAACGAGTACTTCAGCCAGATGCCGCGTGCGACCATCGCGTCGAGCATCGGCCGGAACACGGTCTTGACGAAATGATCGTAATCACCTGTCTTTCCGGGGAAGGCGCGCAGGTATTCGATGTGGTAGATGCGTCCGCTGGTCGGCGGGACGCCGCCGTACGGCGACTCCCCGGCCGGTGGCGGGGCCGCAGCGACGGTGCAGAGTGCGAGGCCGATCCAGGCGAGCGCCGCCTTGTTCATGGTCAATCCCTCCGTGTGGGGGCGAGAGTACCGCAGGCGCCGTGCAGCGTATCGTAAAAAGGACGCACCGACCGCGTCAATGCGGCGGCAGCGGGCCGGGCGTGCCGTTGCCCGCCGCCCAACCCCGGTGCTATCGTGCCGGTCGGAGGATCGATCCGATGCAGAAGACCCGCCGCCTCGCCGCTGCCGTTCTGGCGGCGCTGCCGATCGTCGCAGCCACCGTCGCCGGGCCTGAGGGCGAGGGGCCCCGCATCACCGTCTACAACCAGGACTTCGCGCTGGTGCGGCAGGTGCGCCGGCTGCACCTCAAGGAAGGGGACAACGAGCTGCGTATCGGCGGCCTCACGGCCCTGCTCGAGCCCGAATCGGTCGTGCTGCGCGATCTTCAAGATGCCCGGGGGCTGCGGATTCTCGAGCAGCGTTACGCCGGGGATACGCTCAGCCAGGGGTTCCTCCTCCGCCAGCACGAGGGCAAGGTCCTGGCGTTCCAGACGGTCAACCCGGCGACCGGCAGGAAGGAGGTCGTCAGCGGGCGGGTCATCCGCAGCGGGTACGCACCGCAGGGGAGCGCAGCGACCGGCGGCACGACGCCGATCATCGAGGTGGACTGGAAGATCCAGTTCTCGCTGCCGGGGGAGCCGCTGTTCGACGGGCCGGGCCCGGACGCCCTTCTCGAGCCGCTCCTCCGGTGGAACCTCTGGAGCGATCGGGCGGGTGAGCGCGACGTCGAGCTGTCGTTCATCACGGGAGGGTTGGGCTGGCAGGCGACCTACAACGCGGTGACGTCGGAGAAGAGCGCGCGCTTCGATCTGGTCGGCTGGATCAGTCTGACCAACAACAGTGGGGGCGAATTCAAGGACGCACGGGTGAAGCTCATGGCCGGCGAGGTCAACAGGACGCAGCCGGTACAGGCCCGCGCCCTGATGCTCGAATCGGCCGTCGCGGAAGCTCCTCCCCGGCCGCCGCAAGTCACCGAGAAGGCGTTCGACGAGTATCATCTTTATACCCTGCCGCGCCCGGTGAACCTCCTGAACGGCGAGAGTCTCCAGGTCGAGTTCTGCCGGAGCAGCGATCTCCCCGCCGAGCGGCTGTACGTCTACGACGGCTCGCAGATGAACGTCTACACCGGCTGGGGTCCGGAGATGGCCCGCACGCGGCCCGATTTCGGAACGGAGAGCAACACGCGCGTGGCGTCCATGCTCGAGTTCACGAACGGCAAGGCTTCGGGCCTCGGCATCCCGCTGCCGCGCGGCACCATGAAGGTCTACCGCGCCGACGCCGACGGGACCCGCGAATTCATCGGTGAGAGCGCCCTCGGCCACACCGCCGCCGACGAGAAGGTCCGCCTGTATCTCGGCGACGCCTTCGACCTGGTGGGCGAGCGCCGCCAGACGAACTATCGGATCGATGCGACCAAAGAGAGCGCCGAAGAGTCGTTCGAGATCAGGGTCCGCAACCACAAGAGCGAGCCGGTCGACGTCCGGGTCGTCGAGCATCTGTACCGCTGGTCCACCTGGAAGATCGTCGACTCGTCCGATCCCTACGAGAAGACCGATGCGAAGACCATCGAGTTCCGTGTGAAGGTCCCGTCGGGGGGCGAGAAGCTGGTCGCCTACCACGCGCGCTACTCGTGGTGAGGCCCGCCCCTCGGGGTGACGCCGTCTCCTGCCCCGGCCGGGCGGAGGGTTCAGACGACCGACAGCTCCGGCTGGTGGGTTCCCTCGAGCATTCCGGCGACGACGCGCAGCGCCCTCTCGAGGCGGTCCGCCGTGCGCGCCGCGCCCAGGCAAAGACGCACCGCGGGCGGCGCCTTCGCGCTCCCGGCCACGAAAACCTCCGCGGGTGTGACCGCCACGCCCCGTTCGCGGAGCCGGGTCGCGAAATCGGCGCCGCGCCACGGCTCCGGTAGCGGCAGCCACAGATGGTAACCGGACGGGTGTGCGTCCGACCCCGAGGTCTTGAGGATTCTCGCCGCCAGCTTCTGCCGCTCCGCGGCCTGCGCCCGCTTCCTCCTGAGGATGGCGTCCGCCGTCCCGTCGTCGATCCAGCGGGAGGCGATCTCGGCCATCAGCGGCGGGGCCATCCAGGTCGTCGCGGCGATCGCGGGGATCATCCGTTCGATGAGCGGTCTGGGCGCGCAGAGATAGCCGATCCGCAATCCCGGCGCGATCGTCTTGGAGAGGCTGGTGACGTACACCGTGCTCTCGGGAGCGTGCCGGGCGAGAGGCGGGGGCCGGTCCGCCGGCAGCAGACCGTAGATGTCGTCCTCGAGGATAGTGAGACCGTGCGCCTGCGCGACGGCGGCGAGGCGCCGGCGGCGCGTCTCGGGCATCACGATCGCCGTCGGGTTCTGGATCGTCGGGATGCAGTAGAGGATCTTCGGGGCGCTGCTCTTGCAGGCCGCCTCGAGAGCCTCGGGCACGATCCCCCGTTCGTCCATGACAAGCCCCTGGACCTTGAGTCGCAGGAGCCCGGCGAGCGTCTTGAAGACCGGGTAGGTGAGGGCCTCGGTCAGCACCACGTCACCCGGCGCCGTCAGGGCGGCGAGGGCGATCGCCAGACCGTGCTGCGCGCCGGAGCAGACGATGATCTGCGCGGCGTGCGCCGGCGTTCCCGATCGGGCGACCCACGCGGCGCCCGCCTCGCGATGGCGCGTCATCCCGGCGTGCGGCAGGTACTCGAGCAGGCGGGCCAGATCCTTCGTCCTGCCGAGGGCGGCCAGCGCCTTCGCCAGCTCACGGTCCTCGACCTCGCCCACCGGGAAATTGAGGCTCAGATCGACGAGCACCGGCTCGCCGCGCGCCGGCATCCCGAGATCGAGACCACGGGCGCGGTCCCGCCTGACGAACGAACCCCGCCCGACCTCGCCCGAGATCAGGCCGCGTCGCTGGGCCTCGGCGTAACCGCGGCTGACGGTGCCGACGGTGACGCCGAGGACCGCGGCCAGGTCACGATGGGTCGGGAGACGCGCTCCCTCCTCGAGCGCGCCCCGGGCGACGTCGTCCGCCACCGCGTCCGCGATGGCCCGGTAGCGGGGTCCGGAACGATGC
>QHXY01000218.1 GCA_003223145.1 Acidobacteriota bacterium | reverse complement strand
ACCTGATGACCCTGATCGACGACGTGGCCTTCCGCCGGGTCGATCAGCGGCTCGCCTCGCGCCTGCTCATCCACAAGGGGCTGATCACCGCCACCCATCAGATGCTGGCCGACGAGCTGGGGACGACGCGTGAGGTGGTGAGCCGCACCCTGGAAGCCTTCCAGGAGTCGGGGATGCTCCGCCTGGGACGAAAGAGGATCGAGATCCTGGACAGGCCCGCCCTGGACCGGATCCACCGGGTCGACGCAGGTTGAACCGGCGACTGCGACGACACCCTCACGGAAAAGCGCGCGCGATGTGTCCGCCCCCCGGCCCCGGGTCGACGATCAGCTCCGTTAACGTCATCCCAGGACCGGAGGGGGACGGTCCCTCACTTGCGTCGAGGGTGTGGGCAGTGGTTGGGTTCATGCTAGCCCCGGTCCGCCCCCCCTTTCTGTGACTCCTGTCACGTTCGGATGATTTCCTTTCTAGAGGAGCACCCTCCATGCGCAGAACGATCCTTGCAGTCATCGCTGTCATCGGGTTCACGTTCTATGTCGCGGCCACCATCGCCACGGGACAGACACCCGGTTCGATCAAGATCGGCGTGGTCGACCAGGAGAGGGTCCTGAACGACAGCGCCGAAGGCAAGCGGCTGAATGCGGAGCTCCAGAAGCTGCGCAGCGCCAAGATGACCGCCATCGACGCCAAGGAGAAGGAGATCAGCGGGATCCAGGAGCAGCTCCTGCGCGCCTCGGGGACCCTGAGCGATGACAAGCGGGACGATCTCTCCCGGCAGCTCAAGCGCAAGCGGATCGAGTACGAGCGGCTCAACGACGACGCCAACGCGGAATTCCAGGAGGCCGGTGGCCGCGCGCAGGCCAGGCTCATCAGCATCTTCCGCGACATCGTCACGAAGTACGCATCCGAAAAGGGATTCACGGTCATCCTCGAGAAGGGGTCGATCTACTTCGCTTCCCCCACGGTGGGGATCACCGACGAGGTCCTGGCGAGGTTCAACGCGGCGGTACCGGCCGGAGCGGCGTCACAACCCAAGAACAAGTGACCTGCGCCCGAAGATTTCACCTTGACGGATTCGCCGGTTGGGGGTAAAGATTCGGCGCCTGGCCGGACCAGAGCGCCGTCATCGCAGCGCCCGCCGAGGCCACCGTGAATGCACTCCCAAGAATGAAGGAGGATCGATGATGAAGAACAGAACGACGGCTCTGCGCTTCTGGCGCACCGCCCTCGCGGTCGCCTCGCTTCTTCTCGTGACACGGGTCTTCGCCGCCGGCGGGTCGGACGCCCGGCAGCGGAAGCTCGTCGAAATGCCGATGCGGGTGCAGACGGAGGGCATGACCTACGACGAGTACCGCCAGCGGCAGGCCGAGCTCGGCTCGCGGCTGGCGGGGACCATGCCGGCGAGGTCCCTCGGCGCGCCTCTGCGCGTCGAGCTCACGACGGACGAGATCAACGGGGTGGAGCGGGCCCCGCGCGTCAGCGGGACGCCGTTGCAGATCGGCCTCGTGAAGGCGGCGACTCCGAGAGTCGACATCACGGGGCTGGTGACCGGCTCCGCCGACGGCGGGCCCCGGCGCGGCCCGGGCACCGTCGCCACCCCGACGGGAGACGGCGGATACGTGTGGGCGCTCGCCGTGACCTCGTCGAGCGCCGGCGCGCTCCGCGTCCACATCGAGAACATGTCGCTGCCGGCCGGCGCGGAGCTGTTCTTTTACAGCCGCATCGGGGAGGCGTTCGGGCCCTACACCGGCAGTGGTCCCAATGCGGACGGCGACTTCTGGACCGACACCGTCTTCGGCATCGAGGGCATTCTTCAGCTGCACGTGGCCGGGCCGGTGACGCCCGCGGATCTACAGCGGATCTCCCTCAGCGTGACCGAGGTGGGGATCGTCCTGCCACGGTTCGCGGGGAACATCTCACCGGCGGCGCCGGCGAGTTTCTGCGGCGACCCGGTCTGCCTTGTCGATGCGTCGTGCTTCAAACCACCCGCCATCCCGAACGCCGTCGACCAGGCCAAGGACGCCATCGCGAAGATGGAGTGGGCGCAGGGGAACTTCATCTACACCTGCACCGGCGGCCTGATCAGCGACAACAATCCAAACCTGGACAACCTCGTCCTGACCGCCAACCATTGCATCAACAAGAACAACAGCGCGCAGAACATCCAGTTCTACTGGCGGTTCCGGACGTCGAGCTGCAACGGCGCCTGCCCCAGCAACGCCAGCTGGCCGTACAAGACGATGGGTTCCACCGTCACCGTGACCGGAAAGAAGGGGGACTTCACTCTCCTCCATCTGAACATGACCCCGCCGGCGGGCTCCACCCTGCTCGGCTGGACGACGACCCCCGTCGCCAACACCAACGGCGCCATGCTGTATCGGATCAGCAACCCGGACTTCGGGCCCCAGGTCTACTCCCAGCACAACGTCGACACGGTTGTCGGAACGTGCGGCGGCTGGCCGCGGGGAGGGTGGATCTACAGCCGCGACATCACGGGTGCCATCGACGGCGGAAGCAGCGGCTCGCCGATCATGAGCGCCTCGGCCCAGGTCGTCGGCCAGCTCAGCGGGACCTGCGGCGGCAGTCCGAGCGACCCATGCGCGAGCGGGCCGGGAGAGGCGAACGCCACGGTCGACGGAGCTTTCGCGTTCTATTACCCGTCCGTCCAGCCGTTCATCAATCCTTAGATCGGCGGGCTCATCGTCCTCCCGGGAACCGGCCTAGGGAGGCGTGGGACACGGAGACGAGTTCGGGGTGACCGAGCCATCCGGCGCGTTCCCGAGCGCCCCCTCGGCGCAGGTGTTCTCGCCGTCCACGAGATAGTAGAAGGCGGTCCCCGCTGCCGGCGGACCCGCATCTCTTGAAAGGGTCGCGCCGTTCCCCGCCGAGTCGGCGCTCTCGAAGCAGACATGATCGTACGGTGAGACACCGCGGCTGCGCAGCAGATTCACGGGGATGGTGCCCCGATAGGTATTGTAAATGGTTGCCGAGACGATCGCCGACCAGGTGATCGTCGCGGCTCCGGTCGCCGGATCCTGGGTCTCCTGGATCGTGTCCCCCACCTGGCCGGGTACCGGGATCGGGGTGTGCACGCACGCATTAGCGGAGGCATCACAACTATCCGCCGTGCAGGAATTGCCGTCGTTGCAGGTCGGCGGCGTCGACGCCAGGCAGGCCCCGCTGGTGGAATCGCACGTCTCGGCGCCATTGCAGAACACCCCGTCATCGCAGTCGGCGTTCGCGACGCAGCCGCACCTGAAGGACCCCCACCAGGTGCCCCAGCGCCCGGTGTCCTTCATCGGGCATGCGCCCCCGCTCTGCTGCCCCGCAAACTCCTGGACCGTCCAGAAGGTGCGCCCGTCGGTCGGGTCGACCTCGGTTGCGCTGTAATCGCCCCAGCGGTTGAGGGTCCCCGAGAAGGTCACGTAGTACGAATCGACGCCTCCCTTGAGCATCCCCACGGGGGCCATCGTACCGGCCGTATCGGTTGGCCGGCGCGCCGTATAGAAGGCGCTGCCGAAGGTGCCGGAGTCGCTTCCCGAGAAACCCAGCGCGACGCATCCGGAGTCGTTGACCGCGATCGAGGGGTAGTAGTACCAGCGCACCGGGTCGCCCACCCGACCCTGCTGGCCGACGGCATTCGAGCCGCTGGCGTTGACCAGGACCGGGTCGATTTGATACCACGCGACCTCGGACTTCCCGACGCCATCGTGCACGGGATCATCGACGTGACCGGTGGTCCAGATCTGACCGCCGCGCAGGAGCGCGTTGAGCAGCCGGGTGTCGCCCGTGTCGATCAGCTGCGCGCAGCCCGGCTGCGGGGCCTTGCCGAGGGGGTCGAATCCGTAGTCGGCGACCCGGATGAAGCCCAGGTCGGTGATCAGCGGGCCGGGGTAGGAGAACCGTTCGACCCGGACCCACCGGTGGGTGCTGTTCGCGTGATCGGTCCAGCCCTCGTTGACAGCGTAGTTCACCGCCGTGGCGCCGAAGGTATGCGCCGGCCGCCAGTTGCCTCCGACGGCCGAGCTGAAGAACTCCGACACGGTGATCGGCCCGCCGGCCAGGAGCGAGGCCTTGTCCACGACCCAGAACTTGGCTCCGGCGAAGGTCGCCGCCGGCGGGTTGTTGAACATGTTGTCGCTGATGTAGACGCTCGTCGGATCCAGACCCAGGCCGGTGAAGTCGGCGAACTGTCCCGGAGAGGTCGCGTCTGCGTCGATCGCGAACAGGGTCCACCCGAGCGTCGGGTCCGACCCCATGGAGATCCCCACCAGCACCCAGGACGGAGCGCCGTCGCCGCCGCTGTCCGACGCCACCACGAATCGTCCGGAGTACTGGTCGTAGAGGACCTTCGGGTCGAACGGATCCGCGGCCGGCTGGCCGGCGCCGGTGCCGAGCGCCGCCCAGAACGCCTGCAGCGAGATCGGCCCGACGTCGAATGCCCCGGTCGTCCTGTCGAGAACGGCGTAGCCGCGGTTCGTCAGGCTGACCAGATGCGTCGGCCCGGCCGCACCCTGAGTGTCGGGCGGGATCACCCGGTTGTTGTCCAGCACGATGTCCAACATGCCGGGAAACGAGCTGATGAGAGGAGGCGTCGGGGAGATCGATGCCGGCGCCGGCCCGGGCAGGAGGGACCCTGGGGCCGATCCGGAGCCCGCGACGTCCTGGGGTGCCGGCGCCCCCGGCGCCTGGCCGGGCCCGGACATCAGGAGCGGCCCCGGCACTTCGCGGAACCTGACCGCACGCGGTGTCTTCGGCTGCAGGAGCGCATCGAAACGTCGCATGTCCTGATGCGTGACGGCGATGCCGCGAAGCCGGTACGTGTGGGCCGGAGGCGTCGCGGTCCGTGCCTGCTCCGGCTGCTGGCCCGGCAGGACTGCCGTGCCCGCGGCGACCAGCATCGCGAGAGCGGCCGCGGCCACCCACACCCGCTTGCGAGCATGACTGACCGACAGACGTTCTCTCACTCGGCTCGCCTCTGAATACTCTGCTGCCTGGAAGATACCGCCAAACCCGCGGAAAGCCAATCGTGAAGTAGGGAGCCGAGCTCCACCGGCCACCGCGGCGCGACGTTCTCGCCGCTCGACGGACGGCCGCGCGTCACGGAATCGGCGGCTCGAGATGTCGCTCCGGTCTCAGCACGGTGCGGCGCCACAGGACCCGGTCGGAACCCGCCTCGCTCGCCACGACGACCAAATCCCCGGCGGGCTCCAAGGTCGTCCAGTAGACGCGCGGCCCGAGGACCGCCACCTCCACGGGCCGCTCGAGGCTCCCGATTGGCGCTCCGGTCTCGAGCGAGAAGAGGTCGTACCAAGGCTGCTCGTAGACGCGCCGCAACAGGACGTGGCGCCGATCGGTCGTCGCCCAGACCGCGTCCGTCGCGTGCCCGTGCTCGAGGCGCAATGACCGCTCGCGCCCGTCACCCGGGACGCGCCAGCGGTGCACGATGACCACCTTCGTGTCCGGACTCAGCTCGAAGGCGAGCCGCAGATCCCCGACGATCAGCGCGCCTGCGACATCGGCCGGCGGTCCTCCCAGGGCGAGCCGGGAACCCGGCGCACGCGCGTGGACGCCCACGAGTCGCGCTCCCGGCATCGGCGGCGCCGGCTCCGAGAGTGGCGGGGGTGGGGGTCCCGCTCCGGGCTTCAGCGAGACCCGGCCCGAACCGAGCGCGATGCGCGCCATGCCCTGCGCTTGTCCCACGGCGTCCGCCGGCCGGAATCCATAGGCCTGCATGCGCGTTGCGTCGTAGCGGATTTCGAGTCCGTCGCTGGCGAGCCGCGCCGTAACCTCGAAGACGGTCCACTGACGTCCACCGCCCGACTCCGATAGAGACGCCCACGGCGGCAGCGCGAGCGTCGCGAGATCGTAGGCGCGCTGCAGCCGGCCGCTGCGCGCGTCGTACGCGGCCACGCGCAGCGGTCGACCGGCGCGCTCCTCCAGAACATACGCCCGCCCACGTGCGATCATCAGCGCCCTGGCCGGTGCGTCCGTGCGCCAGAGCGACCGGCCCGTCGCCAGGTCGACCGCCTCCACTCCCCCCTCGGGCGTCCGCAGGCAGCCGACCGCCCCCGCCGCGTCGCTCACGCCGGCCGGGAGGTAGATCGGCTCCTCGACGGTCCCGGCGGCCGTCCCGGGCTGTGACGTCGCTTGCAATCCGAGGATCGCCAGGAACAGCACGACCGCCGCGCGGATCAGACCACGCCTTTCGCTCATGCAGCGCACGTCATCAGGCCACGTCTCGGGCCAGGCGCATCGTAAGTCAGATAGCCATGGGCCGCAGCGAACATACTTCAGTCCAGGTTGCCGGAGGCAGCCGGTCGGCGCTATCATGCTTAGTATTATGCGGAAGATACTCCTTGCGGCAGTCTTGGCGGCCTTGACGGTCGTCTTACCGAATGTGTTGCTGGCCAGCCTCTTCTGCTGCGCGAGAAGTGGGACGGACTGCCGCTTCGGCTCTCCTCCCTGCTGCAAGGCCCATGACAACCCCATACCACCCTCTCCGATAAGCCGCCTCGATACGGCGACCCCGACCTGCTGTCACCAGATCCTCCCGGGCGGGAGCCAGACTCGAGCCGGTCTGACTGAGTTGCGCGCGCCGGCGCCCGCCACGGCGATCCCGCATGCGAAATATCTGCTCGCGGCGGATTTGCGGCCGACCGAGTGCCCCATCCCGGCTTCGCCGGACACCCGGCCCGGGCCGACATTTTCACCTCTCCTCTCCCGCGCTCCTCCCCTCTCCTAGACCCCTCGCTGTCTCACTCCGCGCACTGAACGATCATGTTCCGGGCACCCACTGTCGGTGCCCCGGAAGGGTATCAATCAATGG
>QHXY01000216.1 GCA_003223145.1 Acidobacteriota bacterium | reverse complement strand
GCCGCCGGCGCGGAGCCGGGTACTTCAGCCGCATCTCTTCGAGCGCCGCCACGATGTGCTCGGACACGATCAGATTCCGGTGCCACTTCTTGTTCGCCGGCACGATGTGCCACGGCGCCCAGCGGGTATTGCAGCGATGGATGGCGTCCTCATAGGCCGCCATGTAGTCGTCCCACCGTTTACGGTTCTCCCAGTCGACAGGGTCGAACTTCCAGGCGCGCCGGGGATCCTCGAGGCGCTTCTGCAGCCGTTCCTTCTGCTCGCTCTTCGAGATGTTCAGAAAGAACTTCAGGATGGTCACGCCGCTGTCCGACAGGAGTTTCTCGAAGTGGTTGATATGATCGTAACGCCTCCGCCAGACGGACGGAGTTACGATCTTCAGGACACGCGCCGCCAGCACGTCCTCGTAGTGAGAGCGGTTGAAGATGCCGATCCAGCCGAGCGCCGGCGCCTCGCGATGCACCCTCCAGAGAAAATCGTGCGCCAGCTCCTCCGGCGTCGGCGTCTTGAAGGCGGTGACCCGGCATCCCTGCGGGTTGAGTCCGGACATGACGTGGCGGATGGTGCCGTCCTTGCCGGCCCCGTCCATGCCCTGCAGGACGACCAGCAGCGCGTGCTTCCCCTGGGCGAACAGCACCTGCTGCAGCTCCGCCATGCGGCCGACGTGGCGCTCGAGCACGTGGAGGGCCTCGTCCTTGTCCCGGCAGCGCGAGGTGTCACCGGGATCGAAGTTCTTCAGCCGCACGCGCCTGCCGATCGGGATCCGGACCGTCTGCGACATCCCAGATAGTCTAAGCTATTCAATCCCCGTATCTTACAACCACGAATCCCGCCGTTCCACGTTCTGAGCCCCTCGACGGGGGGACGAGCGGGCGTTTGCCTCGGAAGGGAGCTTCGGTAGAATGGCCGCGGTGTGATGGTCTCGTCGCGCCCGTCCACGGGGCGATCGGGTGACCTCATCACCTATCAGAGGCAAGTGACTCTGCCACTCGACTCCCCGATCATCGAGCTGCGTGACGTCGTGAAGCGCTACGGCGCCGTCGAGGCCCTCAAGGCGACGACACTGTCGCTGGGTGTCGGCGTGAATGTCCTGCTCGGTCCCAGCGGCTCCGGCAAGTCGACGCTCCTGCGCCTGCTGACCGGTCTCGCCCGTCCGAGCGCGGGCGAGGTGCTGCTGTGGGGGCAAGTCATCGCTCCGCGGACGATCGGACCGCTGCGGCGGCGTCTGGGATACGTGATCCAGGAGGGGGGACTCTTTCCGCACCTGACGGCGGGCGCGAACGTCACGCTCGCCGCGCGGTACTTCGGCTGGGACGCGCGGCGCATCGAGACGCGGCTCGAGGAACTGTGTGCTCTGACGCACTTTCCGCGCGACGGGATGGCTCGCTTTCCCGCCCAGCTCTCGGGCGGGCAGCGCCAGCGCGTGAGCCTGATGCGGGCGCTGGTGCTCGGGCCCGAGCTGCTCCTCCTCGACGAGCCGCTCGGCTCGCTCGACCCGATGATTCGCGCGGAGCTGAGAGCGGACCTCCGGGAGATCTTCAGGGTGCTCGGTCAGACGGTCGTGCTCGTCACGCACGATCTCGCCGAGGCCGAGTTCTTCGCCGACCGGGTCGTTCTCCTGCGGGATGGACGCGTCGTCCAGGAGGGTCGCCTGCTCGAACTCGTCGAGCGGCCCGCCGATCCGTTCGTGACCCGGTTCATCAGCGCTCAGAGCCGGCCCGGTGCACACGGATGACGGGCCTGCGCCGCGGTCTGCTCCTCTCGCTGCTCGCCGGGCTGGCGAGCGCCGGCTGCCGCACGGCGCCGGGTGAGGTCCGCGTCGGCTCCAAGAAGTTCACCGAATCGGTCGTGCTCGGCGAGATCGTCACCCAACTGGTGCGCAGCACTGGCGCGCGCGCCGAGCATCGAGCCCAGCTCGGCGGCACCCAGGTGCTCTGGCATGCGCTCCTGGCCGGAGAGATCGACCTGTACCCGGAGTACACCGGGACGATCCGCGAGGACATCGTGCCGGGGATGTCGGGAGATGGAAGCGACGATTCTCTTCGCGCCGTGCTGGCCAGGCAGGGTATCGGGATGACCGGTTCTCTGGGGTTCGAGGACAGCTACGCCCTGGGGATGAGAGAGGACGATGCGGTCCGGTTGAACGTGACGCGGATCTCCGATCTGCGCGCCTACCCGAGGCTCCGGCTTGGTTTCAGCGAGGAGTTCCTGCACCGCGGCGACGGCTGGCCGAGGCTCAAAAGGCGGTATGGCCTTCCGCAGACCGACGTGAGACAGCTCGATCACGACGTGGCGTACCGCGCGCTCGCGGCCGGCGACATCGACGGCACGGACCTTTACACGACGGACGCCGAAATCCGTTATTACCATCTCACGATCCTCGCCGATGACCTGGGCCATTTCCCCAGCTATCGCGCCGTGCTGCTCTATCGATCGGACCTTCCGCGCCGTTCGCCGCCGGCTTGGGCCGCGCTCCGTGCTCTTCAGGGGCGCATTGCGGTGGGCGACATGCAACGGCTCAACGCCCGCGTCAAGCTGGAACGCGTTTCCGAGCGTGCCGTGGCGTCCGACTTTCTCGCCACGACGCTCCGAATCCAGGCGGAAGCCGCCCCGGAGGGGCGGGGCCGGAGAGTAGGCCGTTACGTCCTCGAGCACCTGGCGCTGGTCGCGGCGTCCTTGAGCGCGGCCATCGTGGTCGCGATACCCCTCGGGATCGCGGCGGCGCGCCGCAGGCGTCTGGGCGCGGCCATCCTCGCGGTGGCCGGCGTCGTCCAGACCATTCCGTCCCTGGCGCTCCTGGTCTTTATGATTCCGCTTCTCGGCATCGGCACCGCCCCCGCGGTGGCCGCGCTCTTCCTCTACAGCGTTCTCCCGATCGTCAGGAACACCGTGTCCGGCTTGACCGGCATATCCGGGTCGCTGCTCGAATCGGCGGACGTGCTGGGTCTCTCATCCACCGCGCGGCTGAGGAAGGTGGAGCTCCCGCTCGCCTCGCCTGCGATACTCGCCGGCATTCAGACCTCCGCCGTCATCAACGTCGGCACCGCCACCCTTGGCGCCCTGATTGGCGCAGGAGGATTGGGACAGCCGATCCTGACGGGCATCCGCCTCGACGACATGAGCCTGATACTCGAAGGCGCCATCCCCGCCGCCCTCCTCGCGCTGATGGTTCAGGCCTTGTTCGAACGTCTGGGCAGCGTGCTCATTCCGAAAGGGCTTCGACTGCGGCCCGATGCGTGACACCCGAAGCAACCGGAGGCTTTTCCCCACGTCGATTCGGTGGTAATCTTTGGACTGCGCCTAGCTCAATTTTCGCGTGATCCGCATGCCTTCCGCAGGAGGGTATTGCCCGATGCTGCGCCAGCAGTCGGAGTCCGCGCTCCGGCCGGAAACATCGAGCTCGATCGATCGGTCGGCTCTCATCGCATGGTACCGCCGAAATCGACAGCGGTCCCGCGCCCTGTTCGACATGCTGATCGATGAAAACGCCTACTACAGCCAACCGATCCCGCTTCGGCATCCGTTCGTCTTCTACGAAGGCCACGTGCCGGCGTTCAGCTTCAATACGCTGGTGAAGACCGCACTCGGAGCGGCCGGCATCGACCCGGAGCTCGAGGCGCTGTTCGCGCGCGGCATCGACCCTCCCACGGACCACTCGCCTGTGAGCGTTCCTGAGCGCAACCGCGAGCGCTGGCCGAGCCGGTCTGTCGTCGAGCAGTTCGCGCGGGCAGCCGATGCGCGGGTGATCGATGCCCTGACCAGGGCAGAATGGGACCGGCCCGGTCATCCGCTGCTCGATCGAGCCGAGGCCGTCCTCGTCATCCTCGAGCATGAAGCGATGCACCAGGAAACGCTGCTGTACATGCTGCATCGGCTGGCATGGTCTCAGAAGCGATGTCCTTCCGGCTATCGTCCCCGCGTCGATCGCGCGGCGCCGCCATCGACCTGGGTCGAGATTCCTCCGGGCCGCGCCACGCTGGGGATCGACCGTGGAACCGTGCGCTTCGCCTGGGACAACGAGCGCCCGCACCATTCCGAGCCCGTGCGCGCCTTCGCGATCGAGCGCGACAATGTGACCAACGCCGCCTTCATGGAATTCATCGCCGCCGGCGGGTATCGGGAGCCCCGCTGGTGGGAGCCGGATGATTGGAACTGGCTGCAACGGGAGCATATCCGCCACCCGCTGTTCTGGGAGGAACGGGCGGGCGGCTGGTCCTGGCGCGGCATGTTCGAACCGATCGCTCTTCCGGCGGCCTGGCCGGTCTATGTCAGCCACGCGGAGGCGGAAGCCTACGCGCGCTGGCGCGGCGCGAGACTTCCGACCGAGGCGGAGTTTCAACGTGCGGCGTACGGCACGCCCGACGGCGACGAGCGCCCGTTCCCCTGGGGCAGCGCGCCCCCGGATGTTCGCCACGGCGTATTCGACTTCACGAGCTGGGATCCCGCGCCCGCCGGCAGCCATCCCGATGGACGCAGCGCCTGGGGCGTCGAGGACCTCGTGGGCAACGGATGGGAATGGACGAGCACTCGGTTCGCCCCTTTTCCAGGGTTCCGCCCCATGGCCTCGTACCCCGAGTACTCGGCCGATTTCTTCGACGGCGATCACTTCGTCATGAAGGGAGGGTCGCCGGCAACAGCGCGGGAACTGCTGCGTCCGACGTTCCGCAACTGGTTCCGGGCGCGGTATCCGTACGCCTACGCAACGTTCAGGTGCGCGAAGGATCTCGCATGACGTCGACGGCGATGACGGGACATGCCACGACCGCGGAAGGGTCGAGGAGCCGGTTCGCGAACGACGTCCGAGACTTTCTGACGCAGCATCCGCGACAGCTCCCGTCGCGCTACCTGTATGACGACCTGGGCTCCGCGCTCTTCGAGGCCATCTGTCGCCTGCCCTGGTACCCGCTGACCCGCGCCGAGCTGCGCCTGCTCAAATCGCACGGCCGCGAAATCCTGGACGCCGGCGTCACGACGCTCATCGAGCTGGGGTCCGGAAGCGGCGTCAAGTTGTCGGCCTTGATTGCGGCGGCCGGGACCGGCCGCCGTCATCTGGATCTGCACCTCGTCGACGTGTCGAAAGGCGCGCTCACCCAGGCCAGTCGCGCGCTCGAAGGCCTCGAAGACGTCCGCATCGAGACCCACGAAGGAACCTACGAGGACGGACTCGCGGGATTCAGGCTCGCAAGGCACGTCGCGGGACGCCGGCTGGCGTTATTCCTGGGATCGAACATCGGCAATTTCGATCCGCCGGGGCGCGAGGCGTTCCTCGGGTCCGTGCGACAGGCGCTCAACCCAGGCGACGACCTGCTCCTCGGCGCCGACCTTCTCAAGCCCGAGCGGGAGCTGCTGCTCGCCTATGACGACCCTCTCGGCGTCACCGCGGCGTTCAACCGCAACCTGCTGGCGCGGATCAATCGCGAGCTGGAAGGCAACTTCGAGCTCGATGGCTTCGCCCACCGCGCGCTGTGGAACGAAGCGCGTTCCCGCATCGAGATGCACCTGCGCAGCCTTCGAAGGCAGCGCATCCAGATTCGCGAGGCCGACCTGGACTTCGTCATGGCCGAGGGCGAGATGATCTGGACAGAGAGCTCGTACAAGTACGACCCGGCCCAAGTCGTCTCGATGCTGGAGCGCTCCAGCTTCAGGGTCCGGGCGCAATGGATCGACACGGCCGATCGGTTCGCGCTCACGCTGGCCGAGGCCATCTAGCCTTCAGCTCGTGGCGGGATTCGTGCGTGCCGGCGTCGCCCGCGGTGACGCGGCTCTCTCGAGAGCGGCCCGGTCCCAGCCGCCCAGCCGTGCCGCCGTCTCGTAGGTGCTGACCAGGAAGTCGAGCAGGAGCGCGTCGGGGGAGAGCGCCCCGAGCACCGCCGTGTAGGGAAGAATCCACTCGCGTAACACAGGATGGTAGGACGCCTCCGAGGGCCGGATCGCGGCCTGGGGACAACCCGCCGGCTCCGGATACGCATAGGCGTAAAACGCCGGCTCGCACACCGGCCCGCCGCCATTTCCCGGCCACCAGCCGGCGCTGATGCACTCGTGAGAGTAGGCCTCACGCGTCACCCAGTCGGGCAGGCTCGGCAGGCCCCCGGGATGCGGGGGTGCCGCCCGTCCCGAGAACCGGGTGCACGCCAGATCGAAGCTACCCCACCAGAAATGAACCGGACTGCACTTGCCCAGAAACCGTCCGCGGAATTCCTTCAGCACGCGATCGGCTTGAACGAGAACTCGCCAGAACCGCTGCGCCGCTTCGGGATCGTAGGAACCGTGCACCTCGTCCTTGTCGAACGGCAGGGGATTCGGCACTTCGTTCGGAACCGGCCGTATCTTCAGTCCAATGCCGAGGGATCGCAGTACGTCCAGGTAGCGCTGGTAGAAGGCCGCCACGGTCTGTGGCACGAGCGGAAGCGTTCCCGTCTTGCCGTCGCTGGTGCGGACGAGAAGTCGATGTTCGACGAAATCGAAGTCGACCTCGAAGGCGCGTTCACCGTGAGGGATGGGAGAGGTGCCGAGCCCGCGCGTCGTGACGTACAGGGGGACCTGCCACCAGTGGTTCTGCATCGGCGCAAGCGCGAGCCTCGTCTTGCCGATGATTTGCGTCCACAGCTGCAGGGTGTTACAGGTCTCCTCCCACGGCTCCAGCGGGAGGAGGGGCCACGCTTCAGCGGGACTGGACCGCACCGTGTCGACTGTCATACGCCCCGCCCGTCTGATCCGCTGTTTCCGCCCTACGGCGCGCCGGGAGCCGGCTCCATCACGAGCTCATCGACGAAGCACCAGCCCCAGTCCTCGCCCGGCTCCAGGCTGCGGATGATCGGATGATGAACTTTCCTGAAGTGCTTGGTGGCGTGTTTGTTGAGTGAATCGTCGCAGCAGCCGACGTGACCGCACGACAGGCACAGACGCAGGTGAACCCATTCACTCCCCATCGCCAGGCATTCCTCGCAGCCGTCGGGGGTCCGTGGGGCGACGTTGCGAACCTGATCCACATGCGTGCATCGTTTCGGCATCGGATCCGTCCTGTTCAACGAAACGATAGCACAAGAGCCGTTCTACGACGACGTCGCCTACGCCGCCGACTCGGCGAGAACCTTGTGCACCAGCTGGACGCAGACCGAGCCCTCGCCCACCGCGGCGGCGACCCGCTTGACGCTGTTGGCGCGGACGTCGCCGATCGCGAAGACGCCGGGCCGGCTGGT
>QHXY01000214.1 GCA_003223145.1 Acidobacteriota bacterium | reverse complement strand
GCCGCCGCGGACGCCGAGGCCATGCTGGAGATCGAAAGGGCCCTCGCCAAGTCGTCGATCGGTCCGCTCGCCCGCCTCGACCCGGCCAACCTTGACCACAAGATGTCGCGACACGAGATGATCGCTCTTGCTCCGTCATTCGCCTGGGATGAGTACTTCGGAGCGATCGGGGCGCCCCCCTTCGCGAGCGTGAACGTGCGCGTGCCCGGGTTTCTCAGCAGGCTCGAGCTCCTCCTGAAGTCCGCCTCGCTCGATGCCTGGAAGAGTTATCTGCGCTTTCACCTCGTGAGCGCGTGGGCGTCTTATCTCTCCTCGGCGTTCGTGAACGAGGACTTTGATTTCAACGAAAAGACGCTTGGTGGGGCTCAAGAACCGGCTCCCCGCTGGAAACGCTGCGTGGAGTTCACCGAGTCGAGGCTCGGGGATGCCGTGGGTCAGCTCTATGTGAAGACCGCCTTCAGCGCCAGGGGCAAGAAGGAGGTCCTGGGAATCGTCCGGGCCCTGGTGGAGGTGTTGGCAGAAGAGATCACAGAGCTCCCCTGGATGACCGAAGCCACCAGGCAGGAAGCCCTCGATAAGCTGCATGCGCTGAGGGAAAACATCGGGTATCCCGAGCGATGGCGCGACGACAGTCGCCTGAACATCGCCCGAGGAGACTTTGTCGGCAACGAACGGCGAGGCTGGCTGTTCGACTTCAGGCGGAGGCTCCTGAAGATCGGCAAGCCCGTGGATCGGGATGAATGGAAGCTATCGGCGGCCACGGTCAACGGCACCTACACTCCGTGGCTGAACAGCCTCACCTTTCCAGCCGGCATTCTGCAGCCGCCTTTCTACGACGAGGGCGCGGATGTCATCGTGAAGTACGGCGCGATCGGGACGATAATCGGTCACGACCTCACGCATGGCTTCGACGGCCTGGGTCGTCAGTTCGACGCCATGGGTAACCTGCGAGATTGGTGGACGGCAAGGGACGCCAGGGAGTTCAAGAAGCGCTCCCGGTGCTTCGTGAGGGTATACTCAGACTTCACTCTCGTGGATGGAATCGCGTTGAACGGCCGCCTCACGCTGGACGAGAATATCGCCGACAATGGCGGTCTGCGCATCGCGTATCTGGCGCTCAAGGACCTGCTGAGGCGCGAGCCGGTGGCGCCCGCTGGGGGCTTCACTCCGGAGCAACGCTTCTTCCTGGCCAATGCACAGGTCTGGTGCGCCAACGTGTCGGATGAGCAGGCTCGTCTCTGGAGCCAGAACGACGGGCACTCCCTGCCTCAGTATCGCGTGAACGGCGTCGTTTCGAACATGCCCGAGTTCCAGAGCGCGTTCGGCTGCAAGGAGGGCGACCCGATGGTCCGCGAGAAAGTATGCAGGATCTGGTGAGACCGGGGGAGGATCCAGTGAGACAGATTGACCCGAAGCAGTTCCGCGTACGCGCTGCCATCGGCTTTCTCGCAACCCTGATGCTCGCTTCGAGTGTCGCCGCTGAGGAACCGCAGGACCCTGGACCGCTCGACCCTCGGATCCTCGAGGCCGTTTTTGTGGTCGAGTCGGGCAGCACCCGGGGCCTCGGCTTTCTGGTCGATTCCTCGGGTCTGGTCATGACGGACTCTCTGTTCGTCCGCGACGCGGAGTACGCGATCCTCGGCGTCGATCCACAGCGGAGATTCGTGGCTCAGGCCCTTCTGCACGGCGAGAACTCCGGCGTGGCCGTCCTGCGGATTAACCCGTCGGCCGTCACCGGCATCACGCCGCTGCCTCTGGCGAACAGGACCGTGAAGCGCCTGCGCCGTGGAGCGACCGTCGTCGCTGCCGCCCATCAGCCCGATGGCACGGGGCTGTTGCTGGTGAGGGGGGTCGTGAGCAAGATCCGGAGTCGCTTCATCCTCCACGATGCCAGACTGACCGTAGTGGATTTCGGTGGTCCCCTGATGAACACCGATGGTGTCGTCGTCGGAGTCAGCAGCGCCGGGCAAGTGAGGCGCCCCGATCTATCCTCGGCCACGGCAGCCCCCTGGTTCAGGCGCTACCTTGAGCAGGCGCGCGACCGGGCCATGAACCTGCCCCTTCCAACGGCGCGCGCGCTGTCTGCCGTCGCGGCCCCATCGCTGGATACGGATCCCGCGGACTACCGAATCAGATCGGGGAAGAAAAGTCTGGAATACCTGACCCCGAGCCTTCTCCACGCTCTGGAGCAGCGCGCCGACTTCAGGGCGATCGCCGGCGTGACACCGTGGGAGTGGGTGCAGCACGCCGGCGTGCGAGATCCGATCGTCGTGGTGCAGGTCGTGCCGGATCTGAGATGGACCGGCGGCTCCTATTTCCGCGTCACCGGACGCCTCCTCAGCTACCCGATCACGGCCGTGGCCCAGGTGCTCATGTTCTTGAATGAGGCATTAGCAGGCGGGGATGAGGTGCCGGTGTTTCCCGCTGAGCTCTGGAAACCTGCCCACGCCGCGTACCACTTCAAAGGAGATTTCCTGGAGGCACGGCTCTTGAGGGACGGCGTGGAGGTCCAGCCGATCGAAGGCCGGCGCCACTGCGGCACCTCGGAGGTCCAGATGGCCAGAAGACCGGGCCAGAAGCTGAGGTCGAGGAAGATCCGGGGCTGCTGGGGATCGTACATCTACCCGGCCGAGGCGTTCGCGCCCGGCGGGGCCCTGAAGATCCAGGTCGTCGAGGAAGGCCAGGAGGACAGGCCGGACGTCGTAACGTTGCCCCGCGAGTTGCAGGAGCGCCTGTGGGCGGACATCGGCCTCAGAATGAGCGATGAATAGGTGGAGTGATTGGCTGCCACCTCAAGCGGCGATCTCGACGGCCTAGACCCGTTGCACCCAACGCTTTCCGTACGGCGCCAATAGAATTCCGAACACCGAGGTGCCAATTCCGAAGAAGATGATCGCTGTCGCTTCGAATCCGGCAAGGTTCAGCGGACTGTCTTCGGGGCGTTG
>QHXY01000215.1 GCA_003223145.1 Acidobacteriota bacterium | reverse complement strand
CGTCCGGGCCGTGCCGCCATGCTCGCGGGTGAGCGCCCCGGTGTCTCCATCGAAGACCGCGGGCGCGGACGGATCGGCCAGAAGGGGCGGGCGGATCTCTACTTCATGGTCAATGACCATTCGATCATGCCGGACGGCCGGCTCAAGGCGTTCGGTCGGGTGCAGAACCGGGGAGGGGCGACCGCGGCGCAGGCCCGCATCCGCGTGCGTATCCTCCTCGACAACGGCAATATCGCCGCCCAGGGCGAGACCCCCCTGGATCCCTCGACCATCCCCCCGCAGGGAATGGCAACCTTCGAGCTCCCGCTCGATTACAGCGGACCGGTCGGAACGATCAAGGCCGAACTGGTCTGGGTCGAGTAGGAGCCGCGGCGGGCGCCGGATGCCGCCCGTCGCGCTCAGGCTTCCGACGCGACCCGGGTGGCGCGGTAGATGTAGTGAAAGCCCGACGCCAGAGTCAGCGCGAGAGTGAGCCACACCAGCCCCTCGACGATCACCTCCTGCTCCAGACCCAGGTAATTCAGCAAGATCACCGTCCCGATCGTCACGAGCTGCACGGCCGTGGTCAGCTTGCCGAGCAGACTGGGCTTGAAGCTGGTCAGGCCCGAGGTGAGATGGACCAGAAGCGCGATGATGACGATGAACACGTCGCGGCTGATGGTCACGATCGTCAGGTACAGCGGGATGTGGTTCAGAAGATGGAACTCGGGCACGGACTTGGGATGGTCCGGCAGGGCCAGCACGATGAAGCATGCGGTCATCAGCAGCTTGTCCGCCATCGGGTCGAGAAATGCGCCGATGTGGGAGCTCTGGCTGTAGCGGCGCGCGATCACACCGTCCAGCGCGTCGGTCAGGCCGGCGAGGAGGAGCACGGTGAACGCCCAGCCGTGCAGGTTGCGCAGCAGGAGGGTGATCAGCAGTGGGATCATGACCATCCGGAAGATCGTCAGTTGATTGGCCAGGCTGAGCACGCGTCTGTCCTCCCCGGGTCAGGCCCCGGATCGCGATCGGTCCGGGTCCTCGGGGGTGTCCCCGGCACGCGGTCCGACCTCCGGTGCGTCCCCGCCGCGCCTGTCGGGAGGCCGTGCCCCGGCGAGCGCGATCGTGTTCGAGAACGACCGGGCCGTGCTGACCGTCGCGATGGCGTGCTTGAACACCATCTGCTGGCTGCCGCGGTCTTCCAGGATGAGGGTGTAGCGGTCGAAGGAGACGATCCGCCCGTTGATCTTCTTGCCGTTATTCAAGACCACCGTCAGCCACGATCGGTCCTTGCGCGCCTTGCCGAGATACTGGTCCTGGATGTTGGTGCCGCCCTCGTCTTTGTCCATCGATCTCACTCCCGGCCCAGCGCCCTCGCGGCGTGCCCGAGCGGCGCGCTGAATCGGTCCGGATCGGAGGGGTCGATCGCGAACCAGGCGACGTCCTCCTCCTTTCTGAACCAGGTCCACTGTCTCTTGGCGTAGCGCCGCGTGTTCCTCCGGGTCAGCGCGATCGCCTCCTCGAGACTCAGTTCGCCGCGCAGGTGGCGCAGCGTCTCCCGATATCCGAGCGCCTTGAAGGCGTTGGCCGTGTCGGGACAGCCGGCGGCGCGCAGGCGAACGACCTCTTCGACCAGGCCATCGGCGAAGAAACGAGCCACCCGCGCGTCGATGACTTTGTAGAGCGCCTCCCGATCCATGCCGAGCCCGACCTTCACCGAGGCGTAGCGATCGGGGCCGAAGGGCGACTCCCGAATCAGATCGGACAGCCCGCGGCGCGTCGTGAAGTACACCTCGAGTGCGCGCACGATCCGCTGGCGGTCGCCGGCACCCACCCGCGCCGCTGCCCCCGGGTCGACGCGCGCCAGGGCGCGGTGCAGACGCGCCGCTCCGTGCCGTTCAGCCAGCGCCATGAGGCGCTCCCGCAGCCCGGTGTCCCGCCGGGGCGCCTCCACGATCCCCTTGAGGAGACCGCGCAGATACAATCCCGTGCCGCCCACCAGGACCGGCAGCCCCCCGCCTTCCTGGATCGAAGCGATCGCCTCCCCGGCCGCCCGCACGAAGTCACCGAGAGAGAAATCCTGCCCCGGGTCCGCCAGGTCGATGCCGTGGTGCGGCGCCCTCCGCCGCGCCTCCAACCCCGGCTTGGCAGTGCCCCGGTCCAGACCCCGGTAGACCTGCATGGAATCGACGCTTACGACCTCGCCGCCGAAACGCTCGCAGGCCCTAAGGGCGAACTCGCTCTTGCCGGTCGCCGTCGGGCCGAGGACCACCAGAAGCGGCCGGCTCAATCAACCTCCCTTTTTCCGCTCCTGGTCGCGGTACTCGTTGATCGTCTCCTGCAGGTGGTCGTCGCAGTAGACCCGGCCGCGCGCTACGCGACGACCGCACCGCGGGCAGCTCCGCCCGACCACCGCGGCCACGCCGCGGCCGAACACCGCCAGGATGATCCCGACCGCCACGCTGGTCGCTCCGGCGCCGGCGAAGGCCCAGAACACCCTGTCATTGACGGCGCCCCGGATCATCTGCGCCGCCGCCAGATACACAACCGCGACCACGATCAAAAGCCCGCCAATCCGGATCAGCACCCGGGACATCAGGCAGCGCTTCCGGCGGCGTCCCCGGGCGGCCGCGCCTCGCGAAAGGCGCGCAGGATCCGTCCTTCATGCTGCGGTCCCAGCGTCTTCCGGAGAACGTACAGCTCCGCATACAGCAGCTCGTTGAGCCCCTGGATCAGCGCCGCCCGCCCCGGCTCATCCGCCAGCGACCGGACGTTCTCCTGCAGCAGTCGGGCGTCCACGGTGCCGTCGCCACCCAGCGTGGTGCGGTGGAACAGGACCGGATAAGTTGCCTCGAGCTCGCGCAGCGAGCGCGCCAACAGGTGCTCGGAGATGGGGCCCACTTCCTTCATCAAGTACTGGTACACCATGCCGAACATGCCGTTGTAGCGCTGCACGATGCCGGCGAAGCCGTTGGCGGACGGCGCAACGGTGACCTCCGGCGCGGGCCGCGCCTTCATCTTGAGACGCCCGACGGTCGACAGCAGGAAGAGCGTGCGCAGGGTCTCGGGCTCGCCGAACTCCGAAAGCCTGATGACGTCGCCGACCGCCCGCTCGCCGTCCACGAGGCGCAGCACGTAAATCTCCTGCGGCTCCAGCGCCACGGCCGGACTGCGTTCCCCCTCGGAGATCGCCTCGAAGATCCACCAGTCGAAGGGAATCCTCTTGCGGAACAGCGCCAGGTTGCGCACCGACCGGAGGCCCTCGACCAGTACGGTGGCGATCGGCAGATCCACCTCGACGCCTTCGTCCTGAGGCGCTTCACTTTCCAGGAAGACGAAGTCGCCGTCCTCCCACTCGAACAGCGACACGGCCATCTGCTGGACCTGGTGCAGCCTCGCCTCCATGAGCGCGCGCGGCGTCAACCCGCCCCGATCGACCAGGGCCTTGCCCAGCTTCTCCCCGGCCGCGGCCCGGCGCATCGCCTGGTCGCACTGGTCGCGCGTAATCGTCCCGCGGCGCAGGAGCAGGTCGGACAGCCGGTCCGACTCGCGTGTCGAAGCTCCGTGCACGATGCGCCCGTCACGCAGGTACAGGGGCCGGCGCCTCGATCCCGGGATAGCGAAGCGGCCGTATCGCCGTGCCGTCTGGGGATCTGCTACTCTTGAGCGGGATTCGAACCGCCCGGAGCCTGATGAGACGGCGCGATAGCGCGGCCATTCGCTGTCCCCCCGGACAAACGCGCGTCATTCTACGACAAGCCAGCCCGAGGTCTGCCCGCTCCGAAGCGCCACGCTCTGCGGCCGCCGGGCACGGGTCCGGGCTCGCTGCGCAAGCCCTCCCCTCTCCTCGCCACGCGCCGCCCACCGCGCGGGAAAGCGCGCGGCGGGGCCCCGGCGCGCGGTCTCGGAAGGCCCGGCGGCCGCAAGGCGTGGCGCTTCATCCAGGATGTCTCGCGGATGGCAGCAACCCGGTCCCACACGGCAGACAAACTCCCGTTTCCCCATCCCAGGGCAAGCGCTCCGCTCTCGACCGTCACCGGGCCCGCCACAACACGTTGTTGTCATGAAGACCTGTCGGAGCATCTCCTGGGTGCGCCGCCGGACCCAGAGGCCGCAGGGCCCGGCGGCGCGGCGCCACGGAAGGTTCAGCGCTCACCCGGGGAGCGCGCGCTCACCTCTGGCTCCGTCGCACGAGGTCGACGCCGGTGTAGTAGTGGTGCAGGATGTCCTCGTAGGTCTTTCCGCGCAGCGCCATGCCGTAGGCCCCGACCTGGCACAGGCCGACGCCGTGCCCCCATCCCTTGCCGCTGAAGATGAAGGATTCCACGTCTCCGTCCGGACCGAGGGTGCGATCGAGGGTGAACAGGTTCTCGCGGACGCCGAGCGCCGTGCGGATCTTGAAGCCCCGGATGTAGAAGGTGCCCCGGCTGCCGGTGATCTTCACCTCGACCACCCGCCCGGAGACGCCCCGCCGCGTCGGCTCGACATCGCTCAGCTTGCCGACGTTCAGACGCTGGCCAACCAGTGACTCGAGCTCCTGGCGCGTGTAGCGCTGCTCCCAGCGGTAGGCAGTCGAATAGCGGTCATCGGAGACACCCCGCTGGTTGGCGATGACCCTCAAGTAATCGATCCCGCCGTCGCGCGCCGTGTGATACACGACCCGGTCCCCCAGAACCAGCGGCATGCTCGGGGCAGGGTAGGACACGTCGCGGAACGAGCGGAACAGGGCCACATCTTTCTTCAGCGGCAGCGCCTGCACGTCTTGTTTCACCTCCAGCAGAATCTTGTCGCCGTCCTGGCCGCGGTAAGTCGCCTTCGCGGTCCCAAGTCCGTTGTAGTAGTCGAGGATGCGGTAGAGCGAGCGCAGGACCAGCCCGCGCGACGGGTTGTGATGGGGCCGCAGCGTGTTGTCCCTGAACGGCTGCAGGATCCCCTCGAGGATCAGCATGGCGTACGGACGCTGCGCCTCCTTCGGGACATCGTCGCGGTCCTTGAAGGCCAGGAGGTATGGCAGGTCCTTTTCGTCGAGAGCGAGCTGGAGCTTCTCGCCCCAGCCGAGCGATCGGGCGAAGTATCCCGCCAGGTCGTGCATCTGGGGGCTGCCTCCCTTCAACCCGTCCTGCGCGGGGGTCTTGCCGAGCAGGCCCAGCGCGAACGCGCTCCAGCGCTCGACCTCCACGGGATCGGTCGGCGCGACGAGATAGGAGCGCGCACAGGCCTCCGGCCCGACGACGCCGAGCGTCTCCAGGAGCGTCACCTCCTCGTTCACGGGCTGGCCGTCCTCCAGGATGACCGGGTCGATCCAGGAGCGGCCGGCGATCGTCCGGCTCTCCGCCTCCACTTCCGGGTAGCACGGCACGCCCTTCAGGTACGGCCCCTTCTCTTCCGGGAAGATCAGCTGGCCGTCCTCGGTGTGCCCGCCGCAGGTCGAGGTGTACAGCGCGTTGATCGGCTGGCCGCCGTAGGTCAGGACCATCGCGCGCGTCTCGACAACCGCCTGGTCTGTCAGCGGGTGCTCCGAGCCCGCGCCCCGATACACTTGGCACTGCGCGCTGTCACAGACGTCGTAGCCGTCGTCGGAAAACAGGCCCTGATTGGCGATCATGTAGGTGCGCGCGGCCACCGCCTGCGCCTTGAGGGCCTGCAGCTCGGGGTAGACCCCCGGCCCCATCTCGTTCGGGACCACGCCGCGCAGGTAGTCTTCCATGTCGACCTCGTTGATGATCTGGAGGTTCCCGGCCTTGGAGACGCGCGCCTCGAGCGTGCCGCGGTACACGTTTTGGTCTACGCGCAGGAGCGCCCCGGCGCGCGCCGGCTGGACGAGGACACGGTCGTAGGAAGTCAGAAAGTTACGCCAGCGATCGTCCACCAGGCGGATGCGCAGGCGCCCGCCGACCTTCCGACCCTCGTCCGCGATCCATAGCTCGTTGAACCCCTCCTCGCTCAGGCGCTGCACGAGTGCCGAGGCATCCTCGCGCGCCAGGAACTCTCCCGCCCGCACGCGCCAGGATCTCCGGTCGGCGTTGTACACCACGACGATCTTCTCGCCGGGCAGAAGCGTCTCGAGATCCGTCTTCTTGGCCTCGGCCTGCTCCTTGGAGGCGAACGAGGCGACCTGCACGCGGTAGATCACGCCGGGCTCGCCGCCGCCGGACACCTCGCTGACGAGGTAGATCCCGCCATCGAACCTCTTCTTCCAGATCGGCTGTCTTCTCGCGGGATCTCTCACGACGATGCCGCCGTCGGCGGACACGCGCACCTTCACCGGGTCGGTCGTCAGCCCGATGCGCACCTTGGGAGCCGGGGGGGCCGACAGCAGAGGTCCGGGCGCGGTGGAGGGGGCCGCGGGCGCCGACTGCGGCCGCGCGGGAGAGGAGGGAGAGGCGCCGGCCAGGATGACGATCGCCGACGCCACGGCAGCGAACAGGGCGAAACGCCCGGATACCGTCATCAGGTCCGATACTTTATCACGCCGGCGACGGCACTTCCCGGCCGCCTCGCCGGGGCGCCGGTCAGGCGGAGGAACTCGGCGCGCAGAGCGGGGCTGGTCCCGAACACGCCGGCGTAGGCCGAGGTGACGACGCGGCTCCCCTTCACGCGGGCCCCGCGGATGCTCATGCAGAGATGCTCGGCCTCGATGCGGCAGGCGGCCCCGAGGGGGTGTAGCGCCGTCCCGAGCGCGTCGACGACCTGCCGCGTCAGCCTCTCTTGCAGTTGCAGCCGGCGCGACAGCGCATCGACCGCCCGGGTGATCTTCGACAGCCCCACGAGCCGGTCGCCGGGCAGATAGGCGACGTGCGCCGTGCCGTGGAAAGGGAGCAGATGGTGCACGCACACCGAGATGAACGGGATGTCCCGCACGACGACCATGTCGTGTTCGCGGGCCGGTATGGTCTTCGAGAGGATGCGCAGCGGGTCGGCGCGGTATCCCGAGACGATCTCCCCGCGCCAGGCCTGCGCGACGCGGGCGGGAGTCCCACGCAGGTCCCGCGCCAGCTCCGTCTCGCCGATCCCCGCGAGGAAGAGCCGCGCCGCGCGCAGCAGTTGCGCGCCGTCGGGTCCCCGCGCCCGCTGCCCGGGTCTCGCACGCCGGCTCACTGGGGTGGATGTCTCTCGTAGGCCTGCCGGACGGCGCGGTCGAGATCGCTGCCCTCCGCCGGCGTGCAGGCACAGTGACCTTTCTTGTCCACCGCCACGTGACCGCTGCTCTTGCGGCATTTTCCGTCGCACCCGCCGCATACGTGATCGGTGCAGACCGTCCGGACGATGCGCGGCGGCTCCGCCGGGAGCGCGGGGGTTGGGGAGGCCGCGGGGGACGCCGGTGCGGCGGACGTCTCGCCGGGGGCGGGCGACGCTTGGGGCGACGGCGTCGGCGAAGCCTGGGGCGACGGCGGGGGTGCCGCCCCGGGAGCGGGTGACCGCGGTTGTGCGGCGCCGGCGCCGATGACCACCAGCACGGCGGCGGCCAGCCCGGCCGCCGCCAGGACGATACCGCCTGACTCACGATGGTGCATGCGTGCCTCCTGTGCGCGGCCTAAACGGAATACTTGAGACCCGTGCCGGTATTGAACATGACGATCGTCTCGTCGGTCTCGATCGACCCGGCACGCGCGAGGCGCCGCACCGCCGCCAGCGCCGCGCCCCCCTCGGGACAGGCGTCGATCCCCTCGCGCGAGCCGAGCAGCGCCGCGCACTCCATCATCTCACGATCGTCCACGGCGACCGCCGCGCCGCCGCTGCGGCGGAGAATCTCGATCATCAGCCGATCTCCGACGCTGCCGGGGACGCGCAACCCGCTCGCAATCGTCACCGGATCGGGCCAGGGCCCGGCCGTGTCCCGTCCCTGCTCGAAGGCGCGCACGATCGGGGCGCAGCCCGTCGCCTGGACCGAGATCATGCGCGGGCGCCGCGGTCCGATCCACCCGAGCCCCTCCATCTCGTCGAACGCCTTCCACATGCCGATCAGCCCGGTGCCGCCGCCGGTCGGATAGACGATGACGTCGGGGAGCGTGAACTCCATCTGCTCGGCGATCTCGTATCCCATGGTCTTCTTCCCCTCGACCCGGAACGGCTCGCGCAGCGTGGAGAAGTCGAACCAGCCGCCCTCCCCGCCAGCGGGGCCGAGCGTCTCCCGCATCGCCCGGCCGGCGTCGGCGATCGACCCCGGCACGAGCGTCACCCGCGCGCCGTAGCGCTCCGATTCCAGCACGAAGGGCCGCGGTGTCGTCGCGGGGAGGAATAGACGCACCTCCATGCGCGCGCGCGCGCCGTAGGCCGCCAGGGCCGCTCCCGCGTTGCCCGCCGACGGCGCCGCCGCCACGCGCACGCCGCGCGCGGCCGCGACCGAAACCGCCACCGCCATGCCGCGCGCCTTGAATGAGCCCGTGGGGTTGACCGCCTCGTCCTTGACGAACAGCGACTTGAGGCCCAGCTCGTCCGCGACCCGGCGCGCCCGGAGGAGCGGCGTCAGCCCTTCCCCCAGGGTGATTGGCGGAACGCCGGGTAGCATCTCGGCGTACCTCCACAGCGTCGGCTCCCTGCCCGCCAGGAGGTCGCGCCGGAAGGCGGCCCGCGCCTGCTCCAGCCGGTAGCGCGCCAGAAGCGGCGAGCCGCAGCTGCACATCAGCGCGTCGTCCGGCGCTCGGGCGGCGCAGCGCGGGCACTCGAGATGATCGAAGCAGCTAGTCACCGGACCTGGCGCATGCGGGCGAGGAAGGCACCGGCGTCCTCGAAGCCATAGACGCGCAGGTCCCTGCGCTCGTTCCCGGCGCTGTCGACGAACACGATCGTCGGCAGACCGATGATGTCGAAGCGATCGCGGATCTCCCGGACCGCCGGCGACTCGTACTGGGTCAGGTCCGCCTTGAGGAGGTCGTACCTCGCCGCCTCCGCCCGCACCTGCGGATCGGCAAACGTGAACCGCTCCAGCTCCTTGCAGGACAGGCACCACTCCGCGGAAAAATCGATCAGGATTGGCTTGCCCGCCGCGGAGGCGCGGGCGAACGCCTCGTGCGAGTAGGGCTCCCACTCCGCCCCCTGGCGCTCGACGAGAAGTGGCATCGAGAACCACAGACCCATCGCGACGACCAGGAGACCGACCGCCACCTTGAGCGCCGGGAACAGCCGCCACGCCAACCGGGTCTTCTCCAGGATCGCCAGGTACGCGCCGGCGGCGAGGGCGAAGCCCAGGACCAGCAGGCCCATCTCCCGATCCGCGAGGAACGGCTGGAGGAAATAAATCGCAACCCCGAGCAGGGCGACGCCCATCACTTTCTTGGCGTAGAGCAGCCACTCCCCGGAGCGCGGCAGGCTGCTGAGCGATCCGGAGAACACGCCGAGGACGAGATTCGGCAGCCCCATGCCGATCGCCATGACAAAGAACAGCCAGAAACCGAGGATCGGGTTGCCCGAGGCGCCGACGAACGCCAGGAGACCCACGACGAACGGCCCGATGCACGGCGCCGCCACCAGACCGACTGTCAGACCCATCACCAGAGCCCCGATCGGCCCGCGCCGACCGCCGCCCAGCCGCGTCAGGGAGCCGGGCAGCCGCACCTCGAACAGACCGAACATCGACAGCGCCATGACGACGAACAGCACGACCAGGCCGCCCACCACCCACGCGCTCTGGAGGGTCGAGCCGATCAGGCCGCCCGCCCGTCCCGCCACCATCCCGAGGACCGAGTAGGTCACCGCCATGCCGAGGACATAGAGAGCCGGCAGACCGGCGCGGGCCAGCCAGCTGGTGCGTGACTGGGCGGCGAAGAAACCGATGGTCACCGGCATCATCGGGTAGACACAGGGCGTCAGGTTCAGCGCCAGCCCCCCCAGGAAGACCAGCCCCAGGAGAGAGAGCATCCCCTTCTCCGCCAGGACCGCCGCCACGTTGCCGCCCGTCGCCAGGCCTCCGGGGGACGCGCCAGGCCGGCCCGCGCCTCGGTCTGCCGCGGCCGCGCCCGCGGCGGGGCCCATGTCGGCCGGCGCCACGGGGTCACCTTCGATCCGCAGCGGAACCAGGAATTCCACCGTCTCGGGGGCGAGACAGGTCGTGTCGCTGCACGACTGGTAGGTCAGGCGCGCCCGGACTTTCTTCTCTCCAGGCGGGCTGTCGCGTGGCGGGTGGATCGTGGCGCGGATGGCGTTCGCCCCCTCGTACACGGACAGTTTCGTGTCCGCGAACTTGAGCGTCACCAGGCGCGCCTCGGGGTAGACGACCTGGTCGACCAGCACGACGCCCGGATCGGGGAACTCGATCTTCGTCGGGATCAGGTACTCGAGGTTCGGCGCGCTCGAATTGACGTGCCAGCCCGCCTGGATCTCCAGTCTCAGCGACAGCGTGACCGCCTGGCCCGGACGAACCGGTCTGTCGGGAACGCTCAGGGACGTCGCCACCACGCGCTGCGGGTTCGCGCGGCCCACGATCGTTCCGATGATCGACCTGTCGGCGCCGGCCGCGGCCCTGGGGGCCTCCCCATCGGCCGTGCGCGTCGCGGCCTCGGCGGGCGGCGCGAGCGCCAGCAGCCCGGTCACCGCGGGCGCCTCCGGCGGGCGGGTCACCGCATCCCCCGACTGGGCCGCGAGGACCATGTACGAGTACGATGTCGGGGAGCCGGCGAAGGAGGCCGCGGCCAGATCGAGAGTGCGCGTCGCCCTCTGCAGGAGCGCCGCGTCACCGCCGGTCCTGGCGAGCCGCAGGAGGCACTCGACGAGAATCGCGTTGCCGGACGGCAGCGCATCGTCCAGAAGGCTCTTGGGCCGGACGATCAGGTCGTGCCGATCCTGAGGAGTCGAATAATAGCCGCCGTTCTCCCAATCCAGAAAGCGATCAGCCGAGCGCACCAGGCGCGCCGCCCGATTCCTCCACGACACGTCGGAGGTGGCGTCGTAGAGGTCGAGCAGGCCGCGGGCCAGAAAGGCGTAGTCGTCCAGGAGACCTGGAGGACCGGCCTGGCCCTGCCTCCACGACACACGGAGAACATCATCGGCCCCCAGGTTCTTCAGGGCGAAGCGCGCCGCGCGCTCGCCCGCCTGCCGATCGGTCTTCGATCCGGTGAGGGCGAACGATCGCGCGCACGCGGAGATCATCAGGCCGTTCCAGGCGGTCAGGACCTTGTCGTCCCGTGCCGGCCTCGCCCGGTGCGACCGCACCTCGAGCAGCCGGCGGCGCGCGGCGTCGACCCGGGCGCGCAGCGCCGGAACGGTCAGTCCGTGGCGGCGCGCGAACTCCTCCGGCGCCACCGGCACGTGCAGGACGTTGCGGCCGCTCCCGAGGTTCCCCGCCGCCGTCGCCCCGAAGTAATCGGCCGCCAGGGAGCCGTTCGCCCGACCGACGGCCGTCTCGATGTCGGCGCGCGTCCAGACATAGTAACGGCCCTCCTCCGTCTCGCTGTCGGCGTCGAGCGAGGTGTCGAAGCCGCCCTGGGGATCGGTCATCTCGCGTTCGGCCCAGGCCAGTGTCTCCGCGCCGACTCGGCGAAAATCTTCGCGGCCCGTCGCCTTCCAGGCCTCCAGGTAGACCGGTACGAGGAGGGCGTTGTCATACAGCATCTTTTCGAAATGCGGCACCAGCCACTTGTCGTCGGTCGCGTAACGGTGGAATCCACCACCGAGCTGATCGTACAGCCCGCCGCGCGCCATGGCGTCGAGCGTGCGCACCACCATGTCGAGCGCCTGCGGGTCACCCGAGACGCGGTGCGCCTGCAGGAGCACGCGCAGCCCGCCGTGCGACGGGAATTTCGGCGCCCCTCCGAACCCGCCGTTCTCGGCGTCAAACTGGGCCTTCCAGCCGGCCGCCGCCCGCTGGAGCATCGCCGGAGCGGCGTCGGCGCCCGCCGGCGGCGCCGCGGGATGCTGCAGGTTGTTCAGCATCGCGCGGATCCCGCCCGCCGAGGACAGCACGTCGCTCCGGTGGTTCGTCCAGGCGTCCGCGACGGACGCCAGGAGCTTGCGCAGGGCGTCGGCCGGATAGTAGCTGCCACCGTGGAACGGCACGCCCTCGGGCGTCAGCAGGACGCTCATCGGCCAGCCGCCCCGACCGGTCATCGCGACCACCGCTGTCATGTACAGATCGTCGAGGTCCGGGCGCTCTTCGCGATCGACCTTGATCGACACGAAACGCTCGTTCAGGACGCGCGCCAGCTCCGGATCGGAAAACGCCTCCCGCTCCATGACGTGACACCAGTGGCAGGCCGAGTATCCGATCGACAGGAAGATCGGCCGGTCCTCTTTCTTCGCCTTCTGGAGCGCTTCATCGCCCCAGGGGTACCAGTCGATCGGGTTGTAGAGATGCTGCAGGAGATAAGGGCTCGTCTGGCCGGCCAGATGATTCGGCTTCCCCCCGGCGCGGGTCCGGCCGGCCGCGGGCTCCGCCGCGCGCACGGACGACCACGCCAGGAGCGCGACGAGCCCCGCCAGGACTCGCATCGGCCGATTCGGAATCATGACGGGAGCATTCTAGCTTAGGAGCGGCCTTCCGCCCCGCGAACGCCGGGCCGGCGGGACGGAGCGTCCCTCTACGAAGGGTCCGGCGGCCCCGCGAGCCGCCGCCACAAGACATAGAACGGGACGCCCGTCAGCATGATCACCACGCCGGGCCAGGTGGTCTGCGTCTTGTAGGTGATCAGGACGAGCATGATCACCGTGGCCGCCGCAATGTAGAGAACCGGGACGACCGGGTAGCCGAAGGCGCGGTAGGGGCGCTCGGCGTCCGGGCGCTTGCGACGCAGGACGAAGATGCCGGCGATCGTCAGCACGTAGAAGACCAGAGCGGCGAAGATGACGTAGTCGAGGAGATTGCTGTAGAGGTTGCCGTAAGTCGCGGCGCCGGTCGAGTCGAGAAGCGGCGCACCCGCCGCGTCGCGCAGCCGGGTCCGGGGCAGGATGAGGAGCGCCGTCCAGAACCCCTGGATGACCAGCGCCGTGCCCGGAACGTGGTTCCGGTTCAGCTGTCCGGTGCGGCGGAAGAACAGGCCGTCTCGCGCCATGGCGTAGACCACCCGCGCCCCGGCCAGGATGAGCCCGTTATTGCATCCAAACGTCGAGATGACGATCGCCACCGCCATCATGGCCGCCCCGACGTCCCCGAAGATCGCCTGCAGCGCGGCGGTGGCGACGCGGTCGTCGGGCGCGTGCTGGATGGCGGAGAGGGGCAGGACACACAGGTAAGCGACGCTCGCCAGGACGTACAGGCTCATCACCAGACCCGTTCCGAGCGCCAGCGACAGTGGGATGTTGCGCCGCGGATCGCGGACTTCCCGGGCCGTGAACGTAATGTTGTTCCAGGCGTCGGCGGAGAACAGCGACCCGACCTGGGCGGTGCAGTAGGCCACGACGATTCCTAGCAGACCGCTCGCGGCGGAGACGGCGGGCATGAAGGCGAAGTCGGGCAGGATGGTCTCCGCGTCGCGCGGCGAGAAGGCCGCGGCGAAGTTCGCTGCGACGGCCTGGGCGTTGCGGCCGACGAAGACGCCGAGGATGATCAGCGCGGCCAGGGACAGGGTCTTGGCCGAGGTGAACACGTTCTGGATCCACTTGCCGAGACGCAGGCCCCGTGTATTGATCCAGGTCAGGACGGCGATCATCAGAACCGCCACCAGCTGCTGGACCGAGAGACTGACGGCGTACCCCGGCGACAGATTGATCGGCTCGACGATCCAGGCTGTCGGCGAGATCGACGGGAACAGCACGCCGAGATAACGCGCGAAGCCGACCGCCACGGCCGCGATCGTGCCGGTCTGGATCACCAGGAACAGCGTCCAGCCGTACAGGAACCCCCAGAGGGGAGAGAAGGCCTCGCGAAGGTAGACGTACTGGCCCCCGGCCTCCGGCATCATCGCCGCCAGCTCGCCGTAGGACAGCGCCGCCGTAATCGTCAGGAGCCCGGTGATCATCCAGGTCAGGATGAGACCGCCGGCCGAACCGACGTGGCGCGCGATGTCGGCCGACACGATGAAGATGCCCGAGCCGATCATCGACCCGGCGACGATCATCGTCGAATCGAGCAGTCCGAGCCCGCGGATGAATCCGGTGGACTTGTCTTCGACCACAACGGCAGGCTGAGCCATCGATCTCGCGTTGAGGGTGGCGATGGTGCGTCCAGGAGCGCGCCAGAGCCTAGCGCAATTCCACGGCGGCGCGCAACCCGGGCGGCGGGCATGCACAGGAGCAGGGCTCCGGCGGCTCCGTCAGCGCGCGGGGACCTGCTTCAGGGCTCTGGCGCTTCGGCCGGCACCGTCGGCGCCGCCTCGGCGGGCCGGATGGAAAGAGCCGCGATGCCGCGATCGACCGGGCCTGCCGGCAGGATCTCCTGCACCACTACGGTGTACTCGCCGGTGAGAAATTCGTCGACGGGAAGCGGCACATGGACCTTTCCGTCGGATCCGGCGGCCGGTGCTTCGACGCCGACCGTTTTCAGCAGGTTGTCGCCCTGGCGGATCGCGATCCGAAAGCCCGTGCCGCCGACGGTCCTCTCGGGCATCCGGAAGCCGCACACGAGCGGCTCCCCCGGCGCATAGCCGGCCTTGAGGGCCGGTCCGATGCGGTACTCCATGGATGGATCGGCGGCCCCGTGGGCCGGCCCCTCCGGCACCTCGATCCAGACGCTCTTGTCGCTAAGCGAGTAGATCGACAGACCGAGGACGTGGCTCATGGACGAAGTGTCCGGTGCGAGGGTCAGCCGAGTACCGCCGACCAGTCCCGCGGCGTCGTCGTACACCACGGCGGTGATCGACTGCGTACCGGCCGGCAGGCGGACCCTGTCGACCAGGTTGACTCCGACCTCACCCGGTCGTCCGTGCTCCGGACTCAGGGAGATGGTGAGCGCCCGGGAGGATTGCACGGTTTCCTTCCTCGCCACGTCCAGGGCGACCACGCCGACCTCGAGGTGAGCGGTGGGCTTCCCCGCCTCCGGCCGGAACAGGATCCGGTCGCCCGGCACGTGTACCACCAGGTCCATGACCCGCCCGGACGGACTCGCGGGCCCGGCCACCGCGCTCAGGCCGATGTCCATCTGCGGATACATCTCGGGCACCGTGTACGCCGCCAGAATCGCCCGCTCGTGCGCCTCCTTCGGGTCCAGGCGCACGAAGCCCCTGCGACAGCGCACCCGGCGGGCGTCCCGTTTCCGACATTGCACCTGGACGGAATGGAGACGGCCGTCCGGAGGACCCCCTGGCACGTAGCCGAGGATGTAGTAACCCCGGCTGTCCGCTTCGAAATCGTGCAGCGCCTTTAGAAAGTCGTTCGATGACGAGGAGAGTCCACCGCTGGCGAGCGCGATCGACTCGAGGGAGTTGGAGCGCCGCCGGGCCGCTTCCATCTCGCGGGCGGATCCCGCCTCGAGTCCGCGCGTCTGGAGAGTGTCGATGGTGACCCCGGCCGCGGCGGCGGCCTGCAGCAGTTCCTGGAGGTCGGATGCCAGGGACGACTGCGCCACCCGCGAGAACACACCGTCATCCTGAACCACGGCGAGGACGCGCTGGACGTAGGGCAGGGCAGGATTCTCCGACAGACCGTCCCCCATGTAGATAATCGCCTTGTAGCCGCCCCACGCGGCGATGGAATCGGTGAGCGTCCGGAGGGCGCGCAGGACGCCGCGCAGGCGCGGCGCCTCCTCGAGGCCGTAGGAGGCGGCCAGCATCCTGGCCTGCTTCACCAGGGCGGCCGCGGCGGGGGGGAACGGTCTGCCGCTGCGGCTCTTCTCCTGGGGCGTGGCGCTGCTGCGCGCGCGTCCGCCCAGTTCCCGCACCTCGCCCATCTGCTTGATCTCGGTCAGGAGCCGTCCAATCTCCTCGTCGTGCTTCTGCTGCTCGGCGGCGAAATCGGAGAGCCGTCTCGCCTCGTGCAGGCTCTGGTCGATCGTCCGGCGCAGCGCCTCGCGGTCGGTCGTGAAGTCGCGCAGGATCCTCAGGTCCATGTCGTAGGCGGCGATGCCGACTTGATCGGACGGCTCCAGGCCCGTGGCCAGGAACCGCTGGGCGGCCCGGCGTGCGGCCGTCAGTCCTGCCGGCTGGGACGCTCCGTCTTCGAAGAACAGCATGAAGCGCCGCGGGAGCCCGGCGGCCCGGACCGCCTGGCCCGGGATCGTCGTCCGGTCGGCCGTCTCGGCGCCGGCCAGAGGCAGCCCGATCGTGCGGTATTCGAACGAGGCGATGGGACTCTTGTGCCCGTCCACGATCAGGACGAAATCATCCGCCGTCAGGCCGGCCAGCGGGCGGCCGCGGGAGTCGTTCACGTAGGTCTCGATCAGGATCAGTTCGCTGACGGCCCGCTCGACCAGGGGGCCGGGTGTCCCGGCCGGCCGTGGTTTGTCCGGGCCGCCAGGCGTGGCCCGCGGGGGCGGCGCGATCAGGAGCCCGCACAGGATCGGCGCCGGAAGCAGGACGACGCGGTTGCGCAGCCGGAGCAAGGAGCCCCCTTGACCCCCATGCTACACCCTTCGGAGTCTCCAGGGATCGACGCGCTCCATGCGCTTGACGCCACTGGGTCAGGAACGATAGTCTCCCGCGTCCACGGGGCCGTCCACGGGCCCCTCGATG
>QHXY01000213.1 GCA_003223145.1 Acidobacteriota bacterium | reverse complement strand
TGGCCGTCGAGGTCGCCGTCGTTCAGGACGCCGTCCTCGTCGAAGTCGAGGAGGCTCACGCTCGCGGTGAAGATTTCGGAGTCCCCGAAGCGCCCGTCCGCCCAGATCGGGTGAATCCGCCCGCCGGCGATCGCAGGTGCGTTGTAATCGCCCACGAATCCGAAGCTGCCCGGAGGATGCGGCGCGTCTGAAATCCGGATATTGGGACCGAAGGAAAGTCCTCCGTTCGTCGATGTGGCAAGGTACAAGGCGAAGGTGAGGTTGCCGGGATCGGTGCGTCGATCGAGGAAGGTGACGTGGACGGCCCCGCTCCCGTCGACGTTCACGAAAGGAAGGAACTGGTCGGCGCCATTCTTGACGGCGTCGTCATTGACGCGTACCGGCGAGCTCCAGCTGGCACCGCGGTCGTCGGAAAACGATAGCAGGACGTCCGGACTGCCGAACCTCATGTCCTCCCAGACGGCGAAGTTTCGACCGCGATGGGGTCCGAGACTCCGATCCACCGCGCTCGCTGCGAATTCCAGGTTGTCGACATCGCCATTCAGGAGGCGGGGCGGCTGCTTGATCTGCCCGTTGACGAGGACGTCCTTCGCCAACCAGGTGACACCGCCGTCCAAAGAGCGGTTGAGCCAGAGCTTGTTGTCGAGGTTGCCGAAGGTGACGTAGATCTCCCCGTTGGGGCCGACCGAAGGGATGGCTCCTTCCGCGTCTGCAACCTGGTGGGAAATCTCCTGGAACGGTGTGAACGTGAGGCCTCCGTCGAGGCTTCTCGAGAAGAGGACGCTGAAGTGAAAGTGGGACCCAGGCAGGATGTCTCCCCAGACGAGATAGAGGGCGTCCGTGGCCGGATCGACGGCGAGAAATGGCTTGTCTGCGAATCGAACGGGCTGCAAGTCGAGGGTCTTGAAGAAGGTCTTCCCGCCGTCGGTCGACTTGAAGACGAAGAGGCGTGACTCATGAAGGAAGAACTGCTGGTCGACGACGGCGCCCGCGCACGTCAAGTAGAAGTTCCCCTTGCTGTCGGCGACGATGGACGGGTCGAAGGTGAGGTTGAATCCAGGAGTATCCAGGAGGGCGCTCTGCCAGGAACCACCCCCGTCCTTGGTCAAGGCATATCCGATGACTCCCTGACTCTGAGTCGGGTCCGGGCCCAGCTCGATCCACGCCGCGACGAGATGCTTGGGGTTCGTCGGGTCGGCCGCCATCGTCGTCTCGGCCGGGTTGTCGCCTGGGTAAGCCTGGTTGACCTGGATGTTGGCGAGTGGGGGAAGCGCGGCGGGAGTCGCAACCTGGCCCCACTGCGGGAACTTCGAGGAAACGAGTATCGAGAGCGCGAGCGCGCAAACCAGCGGCTTTCGTGACATGAGGACCCTCCTCGCCGCATCGGGGGATGCGAACGCCGACTTCCTGGCAGAGACGGAGACGTGTCTACCGCATCATATACGTCGAGGCGGACGACCGATCAACCCCGTTCCCAACGGAAGGTCCCCGTTCTCGGCTGCCTCCTACGAACACCGGGACTGCTTGACAGGACGCCCGGTGTGGCGTACACAATTTGTATCTTTTGCATCATGACAGCAGCACTGAGGGCCATTGAAAAGGAGGGGGCGGCCATGCGTCGTCTCGCCTCAAGTGCAGTTCTCTCACTCGGTATCGTGCTTGCCTCTGCAACCCAAGTGGCTGCCCGCAACTTGACGTTTGAGGAACGGGTCAAAGCCCAGGAAGCCATCGAGCGGGTGTATTTCTCTCACCAGATCGGGACAACCCGACTCTTCGAGGAGGTAGCCCCGCGCTTCGTTCTGGAGCGGAAGGTCCGGGCATACCTGAAGCAGTCGGCGGCGCTGGAGAAGTTCTGGAACACAGCTGTGACGGCTGACCTGCTGCAACAGGAGATGGCGCGCATGGCCCGGCAGACACGAATGCCCGAACGGGGAACTCTACGCGGTTCTGGGAGATGACCCATTCCTCATTCAGGAATGCCTGGCGCGGCCGCTACTGGTCGACCACCTTTCCCGAAACTTTTTCGCCTACGACGCGACCCTGCATGCGAAGACGCGCCAGGAGGCCGAATCCCTCCGCGATGACCTGGCCCAGGGCCGTCTGGATCCCCGGGGCGAGGTTCCTGGCCGGACGGTCGTCCAGCTCATCCGGGTCGATGCCGTCGAAGGGGCGCGAGCGGCAATCGAACGGGGCGACCCGTCCCGCCTGGAGCTTCAGCCCGATGCGTTCAACGCGTACCGCGACCGACTCCCCGCACGTGTCGGCGAGATCGCGCAGGTTCAGGAACAACGGGAGACGTTCGTCATTCGCGTGGTCCTGAACAGGACCGAAGATGAAATCAAGGTCGGCTTCACCGTGCCGAAATTATCGTGGGAGGCGTGGTGGATTTCAGTCGCAGGTGGTCTCAACGAAGCGTCTATGGGCGCAGTGGCCGCGGCGAACCATGCGCTCCCGCTCCCCCGATCCGAGGGATCGGGGGTGATTTCGCACGCCCGCTGCCCGACGGATGACACTTGGGATAACGGCTCCCTCGATGATTTGCCAGGTCCGCGCAATCAGCACACCGCTTGGCATCGGGACAGAGTGGGGCGATCTACTCCGAAGGCCCGAGCGGTGCCGTCCCAACGGTGGGAACGGCGTCCTTCTACCTCGTGCAATATTGGGATGGACAGAGCGCGAGTGGCTGGGGAACGGAGTCGAGCTCGTGGCCAGCCGAACCCTCCTCCTGCGATGTCGGCTGCCCAGGGGAGCCTGTGGCTCCCTCCGTCGCCTCCGCAACCATCAAGCGCAAGTGAGGGTGGCGCACGCCCGGAACTCCGTCCACCCCTCCTGAGCCTCGGTCGTCCACGCGGCCGAGGCTCCTTACGCGCGTGATCCATAAGTTTGCTGCGCTCGTGTGCGTTGTCGGGCTGAACGTTGGAGGAGCGGTTCAGGCTGATGGACCGTGCAGTGTTTCGGGTCGAGTCATCGACCGCGCACAGGGATCCCCGATCATTGGAGCTCGGGTCGAGATCGAAGGGACCGGAGAGGTCAGCACGACGAACCGGAAGGGGGGGTTCCTCCTGGCTCGGCTACCGCAGACCGGGCAGATTTTAAGCGTCAGCGCCGAGGGCTACGAAATCTGGAAAATGACCTTCGAGAGGAATCGACTGTGTGAGGATCCGCCGCTCACGATCGAGCTCCAGTCCGCGCCGCAGGGTCACGTCGAGCATGTTATCGTCACTGCGACGCGTACGCCGACCCCGATTGCGGATGTGCCTGGAAGCCTGACCGTGCTGGATCGCAGTGATCTCCAGATGATCCCAGGCCTGACCCTCGCGGACGCTTTGGGCGCCACCACGGGTCTCCGTGCGTTCTCCTCCTGGGGAAACCCGCTCGACACGAGTCTCGACGTTCGGGGGTTCGCGGGTGCTGGCATCTCGAGCTACCTGCTGGTGCTTCTGGATGATTCACCCGTCAACGATCTGGACTCGGGTCTGGTGGATTGGAGTCTGGTTCCCATTGAACGGATCGATCGGATCGAGATCCAAAGAGGCCCCGTGTCACCACTTTACGGAGACACGGGTCTCGGTGGGGTGGTCCACTTGTTTACGTCGCCATTCGCGTCCAGTCCAACCTCGAACGTGTCGGTCGCGGGCGGTTCAGCCGGCGAACGCCGCGAAGCACTTTCGTATGATGCTCCGTTCGATCACTCTACCTACGATCTTTCCGCCTCTCATCGCGAGCGGCAAGGTGACCGAGACAGGAGCCGGTGGACTGATACGTCGCTGACCGCTCGAGCCCGATGGGAAGTGAGTTCCCGCTCGACCCTCGTGCTGTCGAGCGTCAGCCACTGGCTTGACGACCAGAACCCCGGCCCGCTATCGGAGCGGCAAGTGAAAGAGGATCGAAGCCAGGCGAGCTACCCGTTCGATGGACGGCTGCAGAGCCGACACCTCAGCACGCTGACATTCAGTCACGAACAGGCCGACGGAGGGCGGCTGACCATCGGCATGTCTCAACAGATCAAACGGTCCGATCAGATCCTCACCTTTCCGCTCGAGCTTCAGTCTGACGCCAGTCTCGTTTCTTCATTTGACGTGAAGCATCAGGACCTCGGCGCGCGAACGACCACCCTGGATTCACAGCTCGAGAAGCCGTTCCAGTGGGGGGCGCTCCATCACCGGATTACGGCTGGAATGGAGCTGAGTGCAGGGCATCTCGGCAGCAGGTACAAGGAGGTGGATGCCTTCGGTAACCCCGGAGCCTTGACCGCCGATGGAGACGGCTCAAGGCGTGTCTACGGGGGATACGCCCAGGATCAGATCGGCGCAACGAGGGAACTCGGGTTCCTCGCCGGGATCCGCTACGACAGGTTCGACGATGAATTCGACGAGCGACTGTCAAGCGGCGGGAAGTTCTCGTCGCACAACGACGCGTTCTCTCCGAGGCTGGGGATGACTTGGTCGTACCGACCGGGGTGTAGTCTGTTTCTCCTGACCGGCGCTGGCTTCCGCGCCCCGACCATGGAGCAGCTCTTCGACCAGCGTCAGCCCTTCGGTTCGAGCATCTCCAACAGCCACCTCCGACCGCAGAGGGCGAAATATTACGAGGTGGGGTTCCGCCAACCCTTCGCGCAACACGGAAAGCTCGAGCTGGCCCTCTATAGGACGAAGATATGGCAGGAGATCGAGTTCGACCCGGCAACCTACTCGTACGGCAATATCGGCCGGAGCCCCCACCAGGGCATCGAACTGACCCTGAGTGACCAGCTCAGAAAGAGGTTTGGCCTCTTATTGAACTACGGTCTCCAGGATGCGACGCACGAGAATGGTGGCGGGCCCGACCACCAGATCATATTGGTTCCTCGGCACCAAGGCAGCCTTTCCGCGCACCTCGTCGGTTCACGGCGCTGGTCCGGCAGCTTGATACTCCGTGCGACCGGGAGACAGTTCCTTGATGAAACCAATCAACATGCACTCCCCTCCTCTTCGGTGCTTGATGGGGAGGTCCGTTACCGCTGGAAGGGCATGGAAGTGATCTTTTCAGGGCTGAATATCCTGGATAGCGAATACTCATCTAACGGATTCATCATACCGAGGCTTGTGCTCCTATCAGGCCCATCCCTGGACCCGACGATCGTGACGTATCCTGCGCCCGAGAGAACCTACTCCCTCGCCTTGAGATGGACCTTCGGAGGAAGTGACCAGAGCGGAGTCCCCGGGCGGCCGGCGGGTGCCCCCTGAGCAAAGGCTTTTGACGGCCTGAGCGGGTTAGAATGTCCGCTTTTCTCGTTGAGGCCGCAGAAAAACGGGAGGATTTATGGCGGTAAATCGTCGTCGTTTTCTGGTGAGTGCGGGGATGTCCCTGGTCGCGGGCAGCCTGGCCCGAGCACGCAGTGCCGCGCCACCAGAGCCGAAACGGGCTCCGCATCAAGCCGGGTCAGGAGATCCTCACCACCGTTCATGACCACTATTCCCAACATGAGGCCATCCGCCTGGCGACGGAGAAGAGCGGGGCCACGTACCGCAAGATCGCGCTGTTCGAGAGCATCGATTCCATCTCGGAGGATGCAATCGTCGAACGTATCCGCCGCGCCGTGAGACCGAACACCCGCGCCGTCGGCATCACCTGGGTCCACTCGAGCACCGGTCTGAAACTGCCCATCCGGCGCATCGCGCAGGGCATCCAGGAGGCCAAAGCCGGGAGGAGCGAGGCTGACCGCGTCCTTCTGATCGTCGACGGAGTTCACGGCCTGGGGGTCGAAGACGAGACGGTCGCCGAGATGGGATGTGACTTCTTTGCGGCCGGAACCCACAAATG
>QHXY01000212.1 GCA_003223145.1 Acidobacteriota bacterium | reverse complement strand
CCCTTGAACACGCGTCAGGTAAACGCACCTCTCGCCGGTCACGAGAAGCGGCACCGAGGCCACGAGACCCGCCAACCGCGCGTAAACCGTAGTGGGGTAGTTGAACGCGTAAACAACGTCCGGGCGCATGTTCCGGAAGGCCGCCACGAGAGCCGCGAACCGCCCGATGTCGAAATGCGAGCGCCGCCGCAGTTCCAGGACCGGGATTCCCTCCTGGTTCAGAGCGGCGGCCCACGCCCCGCCGGCGGAAAGGGATACGACCGCGACATCGAATCCGCGACGCATCAACCCCCTGCCGAGGAGGAAGGCCTGCTTCTCCAGGCCTCCGCGACCGAGATACCCGACAACGAGGCAGATCCGCGGCCGCACCGCCGTCCTGTTCACTGTGAATCGCCCGGGGCCAGGGTCCACGCGCCCTCGTGCTCGCGGGAGATCGCGCGTGCCGGGGGACGCGCCTTCTCGCTCAGGGAAAGAGCGATTCGGCCCAGGGCGAAGCTCATCCCCACGAGTAGCCACAGATATTTCAGAATTTCGATGCCACCGGTGAGCGCGTGGACCGCTAAGGCGAGAAGAGCGATCTCGTTCATGATCGCAAACATCTCCATGTCCTTGGCGCCAACGCTCCTGGCGGCACGAAGCGCCCGTCGTGTCTGGGCGACCGCCGCCAGAAGAATCCCCACGAACAGACCGGCCCCGACGAGTCCGGTTTCCGCGGCCACCTCCACATAAGCGTTGTGGGCGCTCAGTCCGACCAGCCTGATGTCGCCGTGGATATAGCGCTGGGCTCCAATCGAGAAGTTGCCCGGCCCGACGCCGAAGACCGGTCTTTCCTGGATCATGCGGATACCCACATTCCAGAGGCGCATGCGAACACCGAAAGTGTCCTGCTGCCGCTCGATGGTCGGGACGATGGTGCTGACCCGCTTGTAGAAGTCCGTCGGCATGAGAAGCGTGATCAAGCAGAGCGTCACCGCGGACCCTGCCAACATCAGAAAGCCTCTTTCGCGGACGACGCGGATCCACACCAGTGCCAGGACGAGGGCCTGTACGATCAGACCGGTTCTGGAAAAGGTCAGACCCAGGCCTAGAAAGAATACCGGCAGCGAGAGCGCCAGCAAGATCCGCCCACGCTTCTGAGGGGTCGTCTGATACAGAAGATAGGCGCACACGGTCGCGCAATTGATGTAGATCGCAAGCAGGTTCCTGTTCCCCACCGGGCCCACCGCTCCCGGCGTCAAGCCGAGGTAGTACTTTCCGAGCGCCACACAGGTCGTCACGAAGGTCCACGAAACGATGGCAAGGAAAATGCCGCGCGCCTTGTCGCGGTCGTCCACCACGGACGCGAACATCAGGGATGCGACCACCAACTGCCCGAAGCTGATGAGACGGGTCAGCCCGACGTCGACATCGAGGGCGCTTGGGAGCGTCGCCGCACACCACGCCACGTACAGCAACCCGAGAATCGTCAAGGCGTCGAGCCGAATGGGCGACTTCCGGCGCACCGCGGCGCTCAGCAGCCAGCCCAAGAAAAGGACGACACCGATCCCCTGCATCGCGGTCAATCCCTCCTCGAGAGCGGCCGCGAGCTCGAAGAACAGGACGAAGACGAAGACGTGCAGCCCCCAGTAGGGCCGGAACATGATCGTCATCAATCCGATCCCTCCCATGGTGAGGATCAGCACCAGGCCGGGTGACATGTGCCAGAGAACCAACAGGACGGCGAGCAGGGAGAAATACGCCAGCGCCACGACAAACAGCGTGGGTCTGCCGAGCGGTCGAGCGAATCTGCTCATGGCAGGTTCCGCCCGAGAGCGGCGCAGGCGTCGTTTGAGACGCCCTTCTCTCCGTTCAATTTGGAGAGCCTCGAGCACGCCTCCTCCGCCGCCCTGAGATTCTTGTGACGAAGATGGAATTCCAGGAGCGTGGACCATGCCTCCGCAGTCTCCGGGTGGAGGTTGGCCGCGGCAGCGAACTGCCTCTCGGCTTCCTTGATCCGGCCGCCGGCCTCGAGGGCCGCCCCCAGCGCGTGGGAGATCTTGATCTCCCCGGAGTCTCTGTCCCGGGATTGCTGGAAATCAGCGACTGCCAGATCCGTCTGGCCTGATTCCATGTGGGCAACGCCGGCGTAATAGTCCGCCCATGGATCCTCGGGCAGGAGCGCTGACGCGCGCCGCAGCGCGTCGACGGCGCCCGCGTAGTCCTTCCGTCGGAGCCGCACCAACCCGATCTGCAGGAGGGCGTCGTAGTGGTTCGGGTCCGTCTCGAGGGCCTTCAATAAATACCCCTCGGCGCGGGAATCCTGACCATGCCAGGCGAGCAGCGTGCCCGCCTCGCTGAGGATCACGACACGCGGCAGCAGAGATTCCTCGCGCAACGCGTCCTCGAACCCGGCGACGGCCGCCTCGAGCATGTCGGGCGACAGATCACCCCGATAGAGATACGTGTGGCTGTTCAATTCCGGAAAAGCGCGCACCGCGCGGCGGCAGGCTTCCCCAGCCTCATGTGTCTCGCCGAAATCCCGGTACATGTCGACCAGAAGGTCCTGATAAACGTAGTTCAGCGGCTCCAGGCGCGCAGCGATTTCGAGCGACTCGAGGGCCTGCTTCTCCTCCGGCATCAGGTTTTCCTCAGGGTTCTCGGAGAAAGTGGTCAGATCCAGCACCGTTGTCCGGCGCCGCTGATGCGCTTCGTTCAGACAAACGTCCGAGCTCAGCGACCAGCAGTAGGCCCTGTGGGGAGTCTCGCGGAGGCGGCCGGCGATCAACTCATGCGCGAGGGGAATTGATTCGTCTGGAGGCAGGGGCAGGTCGATCTTCACGCCCGCCTCGAGCTGATCGAGACCGAAGAGGATCAGCTCCACCAGGTCGGTCTCGAGCGTCTCGCGGTTCCCACCCCAGGCCAGCGCCTTGTGATAGAGCGTCCACGCGGCCCGGTGGTCGTTGCGGAAGAAGGCACGCTCGGCGTCGAGGCGGAGGAGTCCCCCCACGCAGGCGCGGGCGAAATAGACGGTCTCGGCCGCCAAGAGAACTAGAAAGCAGGACAGGATGAGCGTTTTCCTGATCATGGGTGAAGACGTGAATATACGACCCTTGAACTGCCGGTGCAATCTCGGTGCGCCGTCGAGGAGATCGATTCAGGGGCCGGGCCTCGGCCCCTCACGGCCAACCTCCCGGTCCAGCGCCACCAACAGCCCGATGAGCAACGCACAAAGAAATCCGTTCGAGCCGATCTGCAGATTAAAATCCACCAGAGAATGGAGTGCGATGGCAAGCAGAGACACGGCGATGCCCATACGCAGGATGTCGAAAGGATGCACGCGGCTCCGGAACGCTGGCCACCAGTAGCGTCGAACGAACATAAGAAGTCCGACGAGAACGAGGCCCCCCCCCACGATCCCCGTCTCCCACAGGATCTGGAGATAGTCGTTGTGGGCCTTGTCCCAGCGCTTCGGCGTGCCCGGGGGGACGAACGGAGCAAAGCTCTCCTCGAAGGTGCCCAGCCCCGATCCGACCCACAGGAAGCGCGGCATCTCCCGGATCATCTGTCTCCAGATCATCGCGCGCAGGCGGAAGGAGGCCTCGTTCTCCAGAGTCGCATAGGTCGCCAGCTGACGCGTCACGATGCCGGGGCCAATCCATGCGATCAGGACGCCGGCCAGGATCGGGAGCGCCGCGGCGAGCGACCAGGCGACGCGGCGGGAGCCGATCCTGCGCCAGACGATGATGAACAGGATGCAGCCGCTCACGAGGGTCGACAGAATCCCTCCCCGCGATAGACAGAAGAACAGGGCGACGATGAGAATGACGGCGGCGAAAAGCGCCAAGGCACCTTTGCCCCAGCGTCCGCGATCCTCCGCCCCCCGGTGCCGCGCCCGGCGGACCTCCATGAGGTAAAGGGCCAGGCTGATGGCGACCGGGATGATCATCTCGATGTACCCGGCGAAGTGGTTGTGATTGACGAATGGCCCGAACGATGAGGCGGGCGGCACCTTGCGGAGCCAGTAGATCTTTCCGTTCCACGTCAGGAACTGGACCAGACCGAACAGCGAGACCAGGAAGCCCACGACCGTCACCGCGGTTAGAAGAAAGACGATCCGGTCGCGCCGGCCCCACCAGGTCGTCAGCAGGAAGAGAGCGCCGAACGATGCCACCATTTGAACACGAGACCACGTTTCTCTTGGACTCACACTCACCGGCCGGCGTTCCGCAGAGACCCTGGAGGCGACGGGAACCGGGGCACGGGCGGATCCCGCCTCGGCCGCGGTGCCCTGCGGAGAATCACCGGGCCCCTGGTACATTCGCGCGCTTCCCGGAGAGATCCGCTGGAGCAGGTGCATCGGAAGCGGCACCGTCTGCAGGACGCAAAACAAGAGGAATAACCCGAGCGGAACTTCCATGCCCGTGAATGCCCTGATCCCCCTTGTGGCCTCCGGGCCTGGCCACAGTCGTCCGAGCCAGAACACGAGAACGAGGGTGACGATGCCCCACTCCATGGCCGCGATGGACCAAGGCTCGACCGTCCCGAAGGCGAGGGGCGTGAACACGATCAAGGTCACAAATCCCCAGCGGGTAACGCGATCGCACATATCGGGCACAGGGCTCCGGCCTGCCCGGAAACGCCGCGCTATCTCGCGGACGTGTTGGGCCGAGCGTCGATGGCAGACCATGAGCACGTCGCCCGACCGAACCGCCGCCAGGTCGCTCACACCTACGAACACCGTCAAACCGCCTTCGCTGACACCCAGACAGCCCGACGAGGCGACGGCCACCACCCGGCCGATGCCCCCGTTGCCTCGTCGATCCTTCGGAAGAATGTCCCCGAGCGCGTCCCAGTTCCCGAGGTCCGACCACCGGAAGGTCGCCCGTTGCACCAGGGTCCGCGTCGATTTCTCGAGTACCGCCTTATCGATCGGCAGCGACGGGACTCGCCGCAGGATTCGGGCCGGGATCCTCCAAGGGCCGGCCCGCCGGTGGCGCGCCCACGATGCCAGAGGCTCCAGCACCTCCGGAGCGTGTCGTCCCAGCTCGTCGAGAATCGCCTCGGCTTTCCAGACGAAGATGCCGCTGTTCCAGAGGTACCGGCCGGAGCGTACCATCGCGCGCGCCCGAGCGGCTCCCGGTTTCTCCGCGAACAAAGAGACACGGTGGATCCCGGGAGCGACGAGCCGCTTCGTGGGCCGGATGTAGCCAAAGCCGGTGTC
>QHXY01000211.1 GCA_003223145.1 Acidobacteriota bacterium | reverse complement strand
AGGGCCGCCCGGGCCACCTCCAGCGTCAGGAGCTGGACCGGCTCGATGGAGGGAAGCGAGTTGGGCGGCATGCCGTAACGCATCGGGTCGAACGGGACGTCGTCGAGGAAGCCGCCCCACCGCGAGTAGATCTTGTCACGCGCCCGCGGATCCGGGTCGAAATAACTCCGCCAGTCCCAGCGGTCTCCGGGCACCTCGGTGATGGCGTCGACCTTGTTGAGGATGTTCTCCCAGTAAGCGGCCAGGCCGGGGGCCTTCGGCAGCAGGCAGCCGATGCCGATGATGGCGATGTCTGACGGTCTCTCCGCGCGCGCGGGCGGGACGCGGGCGAGCCCCGGCGCGTCGAGGCGTGCCAGACGCTCGGACCCCGCCACCGACACCTCGCGGTGCAGCGCCTCGATGGTGCAGGTGGCGTGGCGCAGCGCGGCCACCTGGCCGATCATGTACATCCCCTCGATCTCCTGCGCCTCGGCGGGGAGGGGCAACAGCTTCGCCGCGCCGGGCAGGCGCCCGTAGTCCGGGTTCCGATCGACGCCCTTCGAGGCGATGCGCAGCCGTCCGAGGTTGAGCGCTTCGAGCGCGTTGCGGATCTCCTCGGGCGACCGGCCCTCCGCCAGCAGGCGCCGCCGCTCGCTCTCGAACGTGCCGGCGAACGCCGTGTCGACGCAGCGCGTCGAGTGCCCCGGCCCGGTCTCCAGCAGGACGGTGCGCTCGCAGCGCACGGCCGACTTCTGGAAGCCCTCGACGATCGCCCCGGTGGCGACCGCCTCCTCGGTGAACAGGTAGGCGGTGCCCAGGAGCACGCCGATGCGCGCCCCACGCTCGGCCAGAGGGGCGGCCAGCGCCGCCACCATCGAGGCGCTGAGCGCGTCGTGGATCCCGGCGGCGAACAGCACGTGACAGTCCGCGACCCGGTCGGCGGGCAGCGACTCGAGGATGGTGTCGACCATGGTGTTCCACAGGACGAACGACGAGCGCGGCCCGACGTGACCGCCGCACTCGCGCCCCTCGAACACGAAGCGGCGCGAGCCGCTCTCCAGAAAGAGCTTCAGGAGCCCCGGTGAGGGGACGTGCAGGAAGGTCGCGATGCCGTCGCGCTCCAGGGCGATGGCCTGGTCGGGGCGGCCGCCGGCGATGAGAGCGAACGGGGGACGGAACTCGCGGACGACTTCAAGCTGCTCCTGACGCAGCTCGAGCGGCACGAAGCCGAGGATGCCGACTCCCCACGAGCGCTCGCCCAGCGCGCGGCGCGTTTCCTCGAGGAGGACGCGCGCCTCGGGGGCGCGCATCAGCGCCAGGGCCAGGAACGGCAATCCACCGCCCCGGGCCACCTCGAAGGCGAAGGCGGCCGTGTCGCTGACGCGGGTCATCGGTCCCTGCACGATCGGGTAGCGGGTCCCGTGCGCGCGGGCCAGGGGGCCGTTCTCGTCGAGCGGCCGCAGGGCTTTCGCGGCGGCGATGTGCGCCTCGATCGCCTGGCGCATTCCCTCGATCACGCCGCTCACGGTGCGGAAGCTCCGGGCGAGGGGCGCCGCGAACGCGGCGTCCTGGCCGAGGACGAGCAGCTGTCGTCTGGGATCGTCCCAGCCGCAGCGCGCCGCGATCTCCTGCCGCAGGCTCGCAGTCCCGCCGGCCGCGCGCCGCAGGTCGTCGCAGGGCTGCAGACCGGACCTCTCGTACAGCCGCCAGGACTCGCCGCCGCACTGGTGCAGGGCCGTCTCGCTGCCATCCATGCGCCCGACGGCGTCGCACGCCGCGCGCGACAGGGGTGACTCGCGGATCAGAAGGAGCTGCGCGTCCAGGACGATACCGGCGGCCCCCGCGGCGTACGCCGCCGCGGCCGTGTGCAGCCCGATGCCGCCCTGGGCCCAGACCGGCAGCCCGGCGCTCGTCAGCAGCCGTTGCAACAGGATGAACGTCGTCTCGTCGCCGACGCGACCGGCGGCCTCGTGTCCCTTGGCGATGAGACCGTCGGCGCCGAGGCGCGTCCCCAGGTCGGCCTCCGCCACCGATGTCGCTTCCAGCAGGACCTCGACCCCCAGACCGTGCAGCCGGCGGACGTGTTCCCCGAGCTCCGCCTCATCGCCCGGTGTCAGGACGACCAGACGCGCCCGCTCCGGGAGTACCCGCGTCACGGCGTCGAGGAAGGCGGTGCGGCGGCCGTCGAACTTCACGCCGAAGGGCGCGCGACCGAGGCGGTCGACCCGCAGGACGGCCGCGGCCGCCGCCGTCGCGTCGAGCGCCAGCTCGAGGTCGAGCACGCCCCAGGCGCCGGCCCGCGCGGCGGCGATGGCAATCGAGGGATCGGCGGTTGCCGCTGGCGTAAGGCAGATGATGCGGAAATCTCGCATGGCTACGGGATCCAGTACCAGACCCGCACCTTGAGCCAGCGGATAATCGGGCGGAACAGGACGTCCCACACCGGCCGGTGTCCGGTGGCGATCTTGGCGTAGCCGGTCATGTCGGTCTTCAGCACGCCATCCGGGTTGGGGATCTCGGTGATCACGCGGACCACCCGGTCGGTCGAGCCGGACACGGCCACCTGGGACCCCGCCTGGGACGGCCCCTGCACGGTCGTGCTCGCCTCGGCGGAGTTGGTGGCGGCAACCGGCGCGATGCTCACCACGGTGCCCTTGAACGAGACATCGTGGAATGCCCAGGGGGCGACCTCGACCTTGGCGCCGAGGCTGACGGACATCACCTCCTCCTCGGGCACCTCCACCTCCGCCCGGATGGTCCTGGCGTCCTCGATCTGCACCACCAGATCCCGCTGGCCGGGTTTCAGGTACGTGCCGGCCAGCTCCTCCACCCGCGGCGTGACGATCCATCCGGCGATCGGACTGCGGAGCGTGGCGCTCTCGACGTCCATCCGGGAGTTGTCCGCCAGCGCCTGCAGGCTGCGTATCTCGGCCTCGAGCGCCTGGATCTGCTCCCGGCGCGCCCCGCTCTGGACGAGCCTCATATTGGCCCTCGCCTCCTCGAGCATCGCGGTGTCGATGTCGCGCTGGCGCACGGCGTTCTCGTAGTCCTGGTCGGACACCAGGTTCTGCCGGTGCAGCTCCGCGTAACGCTCGGCGCGCGGTCCGCTCCAGGCGAGACTGGTCTCCGCCGTGCTCACGTCGGCACGGGCACGTTCGATCTCTTCGGGCTTGGGTCCGGCCTTCAGGAGCTGGAGCTGAGCCCTGGCCTCCTCGAGCTTCGCCTGGGAGGATTTCAGATTTCGTTCCTGGGTGCGTCCCGACAGTCTGGCGATCGGCTGTCCTGCCTTCACCCACTCGCCTTCATGGACCAGGACCTTGTCGACCAGTCCCTCGACTTCGGAGCGGACTTCGACGCGGCTGGCCGGCAGGAACCGGAAGGAGCCGCCGGTGTGATAGGGGTAGGGGATGAACATCACGGCGGTCGCGGCGATCGCCAGGCCGCCGCGCAGGAACCAGCGCAGTCCCGCCCGCCACCACGGGCGCCTGCGCGTCGACGCCGCGCCGACCGCTTCGCGGGCCGCGCGACCCCGTCCATCCCGATCCGCCGGGGGAACCGGGGGAGCAGGCCGCGGTCCAGTTGCTGTTGGGGCCATGCTGAGGACTCCTTTCAGCTCGTTTCTGACGAAACTGGCCTCTCCGAGGCTCCGGCATACGGAGAGGCCAGCCCGTCAGGGAACGGGTCCGGACGCCGTGCGGCGGCCGGACGATGCGCACGCATCCCGGCGATCAGGGTTCGGCGTCTCCCGTGATGCCGGGATAATCCTGGAACGTCAGACAACAAAAAAGGCCCCCCTGGCGTCCAGAGAGGCCACCCCGAGCAGAACGAAAGTCACACAGAGGCCGCAGCACCCCCTCTGCGGAAGCTGTCAAAATGATCAAAGGTTTTCCTGAGTGCACAACGCGCACAGCGAAACCCGGGGGGGTAGTGACCTTCAGCGGA
>QHXY01000210.1 GCA_003223145.1 Acidobacteriota bacterium | reverse complement strand
GGCGGAAGCCCCAGGACGACGTGACGATCGGATTGTCCCGCGCCACGGCGGCATACGCCTGCTTGCTGTACAGGAAACCGCCGTCGCCCATCCCCGGCAGGTCGAGGGAAAAGGCGCTCACCGGGTAGCCGAGGAGTCCTCCCTCCACGGGGCGGAACGGCGTCGCGCGGAAACCGAGAATCTGATCCAGGTCGAGCGTCAGGGGGCCGAGCTTCGCCTCGAGACCTTCGTCCAGAAGACGCGCGGCGACATAGGCATGCAGCCCGTCGGCCGTCCTGCCCGCCCGCGGCGGGTAGGCGCGCTCCATGATCCGCCGCGTCACGTACGAGTTCACCCCCTCGTCCAGCCAGGGCTCCTCGAACTCGTTGGTCGCCACGATGCCGTACCAGTACTGGTGGCCGAACTCGTGCAGCGTCACCTCCTGCGGGGCGGTGTCGAAGCGCGGCAGGAACCAGGCCATCGAGGTGGTGAACAGCATCGGATACTCCATGCCTCCGCCGAGCCCCATCGGCAGGTCGTCGACCACGATGCGAGGATACGGGTACGGCAGGATGCGTTCCCCGTAAAAGCGCAGCCCTTCCTCCACCGCGCCGAGAATGACCGGGACCATGCGCCGGCGGTACGGCTGGTGCAAGTAGACGATCTCGACCGGGGCGGAGGCGTACGGCCCCTCGCGGTACACCCGGCGCGCGATGAGGGCGTTGCGGTCGGCGATCCAGGCGAAGTCGTGCACGTCCTCCGCCCGGTAAGTGACGCTGCGAGTCCCGCCCGGACCGTCGCGGGTCTCGCCGGGAACTCCGGTCGCCTCGAGCACGTACTCGCGCGGGGCGCTCAGCGTCACCTTGAAGATGCCGAAATCGGCGAAGAACTCGGAGTAGCGATAGAAGGGGTAGATCTTCCAGCCGGTGTCGGTGAACACCGCGAGCTTCGGGAACCACTGCATGATGTCGAAGTGCCCGCCCCAGCGGCCCATGCGATGGAAGGTCCGCGGCAGGAGCGTCTCCCACTCGACCTCGACCCGGACCGACCCGCCTGGCGGCACCGGCCCGGGCAGCGGCACGCTCATCACCGTGTCGTCGATGATCGTCCGGGAGGTCAGGTCGGCGCCGTCCGCGAGACGGACGGCGCCGACTTTCATGGAGCCCCAGGAGCCCTCGCGCGTCATGCGCTCGAGGCGCGCCAGCGTCGTCTCGTCGGACCAGGAGATGCCGCGCATGTAGGTGCTGTGGGTGTTCGAGAAGGCGTTCGGGTAGAGGTGAAACTTAAGGTCCTGCATGGGTGAGCGCGTCTCGTTGCGATAGACGATCGTCTCGCGTCCGCTCACGAGGTTCCGCCCGGGGTCGAGCGACGCCTCGATGTCGTACGACACGACGCGCCGGCTCAGGGACGCGCGCCCGGCGGTGGCGGGCGCCGACGCGGGGGATTCCGGCGGCGCCTCTCGATCCGTCCCGGCGCCGGCGACCCGGGAGGGCCACAGCGCCCCCGCCACCGCCAGGGCGGCCAGGAAGGCCGTCGCGCCGGCCGCGGCGCCGGAGGCCGGAGCCGGCTCCGTCTCCGGAAGGGGCGAACCGGTCGCGCTGCGGTAGCGCGCCATGAGAGTCGCGAAGCCGGCGACCCGCAGGAAGTGTCGCGCCAGCACGAGCGTCTGCTGGGCGGCGAACAGCGGCAAAATCGAGGCGGACGGCAGCAGCGCGTGGCCCGTCATGAAATAGGCTGCAAACAGAGAGAGCCCCGCGGCGAGAAGCAATGCGTACAGCGCCAGGATCGACACGAGATGCCTCCCGACGAATCCCAGCGAAGTCAGCAGGGCGCCCGCCATGTGCGCGCGGTTCTCGAAGGCGGTCAGGATGCGCGCCAGGTCGAACACCGCCGCCAGTAGGAGAAGGATGGCCAGGACCAGTCCCTGCTTGCCGCGCATGACCCAGAAGGCGGCGATCTCGTGCGCGCTCTGATCGAAAGCGAGCACGATCAGCTGGTTCAGGCTCCTGTTGATCCAGTACACACCGGCGAGGGCGGCCCCGAGATAGGGGATGAGCCGCAGGAAGCGGAAGGCGAAGCGTCCGCAACCTCCCAGGAAGCGCGGCAGAAAGGGGGAGCGTGGCGGGCTCTTGAGGGCGTCGATGATCCCGCCCGTGAGTACGGCCGACAGGGTGGCGTAGAGCAGCAGGCCGAAACCCAGGATCTGAAAGTGGCTGGCGATCGCGTCCCGGCGCGCTTGCAGGAAGTCGATGATGGCTTCGAACCGGAAGGACGACGCCAGAGCGAGTCCGGAGAGGCTCCGCCCGAACGATTCGTCGATCAGGACCGCCATCGGGGCAGACAGAACAGCGGCGGCCGCGAGGTTGGCCAGGTAGAGAACGAGCGTGATGCGATACAACCGCGCGGTTTCCGTGAACCCCCGGCGCAGGGAACGGACGATCACAGGCTCTCCGCGACCTTCCGGCTCGCGGGGCGCGCGCCGGAAAAGGCGGCCGAGTCTAGCCGACCGTCGGAGCGACGGTCAACCCGCCCTGGGGTGTTGGCGCGGGCTACTCGAAAGCCGCGCCGCCATTGCTCAAACGCCAACAGCGCCCCGGGAGAGTCCAGCCGGACAATGTCTTGATGGTCCTCGTCTAATCGCAATCGTCCGGGAGGAAAATGGATTGTTATTTTTTTGCTTGACAATTACAATTTTGACAGTAGTTTGATGGCGTAATAGCAAGGGGACTTCAGCAGCAAAGGCTTTAAAACGGTCGCTGGGGGTTCAGGGCCTTTCTGGTTAGCGGCGAGCCAGGACGAGTTCTGACAGCGACCGGCTTTTGCTCCCTCCCACGGGCAGGGTTTGGATGCCTGCCCGCGCCGGGGCGGTGGACCCCTAGGGCCGGGGCCACCGCCCCTTTTTTTCAGATCGACCGGTCTTCGCTGCCGGGTCCCGGGGCGGTGGGCGGCGCCCCGACCTCCAGGATCGGCTCACTCACCGTTTCGCCGGCCAGCGCCGTCAGGAAGCGGCGGTCCAGGAGATGTCCGGCGCGGATGTTGGAAAGAGCGCGCAGCAGCGATGCCTTGATCCCGGCGTGGCCCGCCTCCAGTCTTTGCAGGAGCAGCTTCATCTGCTTGCGCTTGAGCGAGTTGTCACCGCACGCCGGGCAGGCGCAGCAGATGACCGGAAAACCGATCTCGGCGACGTAGCGCACGATCTCGTGCTCCCAGACGTAACAGAGCGGCCGGATGACAGTGTTCCGGCCGTCCCGCGCCCGCAGGATCGGCGGCATCGAGCAGATCTCCCCGTTGAAGAACTGGCTCATCAGGAGCGTCTCGAGAAGGTCGTCGGCATGATGCCCCAGGGCGATCTTGTTGCAGCCCAATTCCGGGGCCATGCGATACAGCACCCCGCGCCGCAGCCGCGCGCACATCGAGCAGTGCGTATCGCCGAGCGGCATGGTGTCGTCGATCACCTCGGCGATATTGGTGCGCTCGATGTGGTAAGCGTACCCTTTCTCCTGGAAATACCTCTCCAGGACGTCCGTCCGGAAGCCGCGGTATCCCTGGTCGACCGTGACGGCCAGAAGCTCGAACTTGATCGGGGCGCGGCGACGCAGGTGGTCGAGCAGGTGGAGCATCGCGTACGAGTCCTTGCCGCCCGACATGGCGCACAGGATCCGGTCGCCCTCCTGGATCAGCCGGAAGTCCCGGATCGCCCTGCCGACGCGGCGGGCCAGCGGCTTGAGCAGGCTGCGGGGCGCGGGACCTTCGCTCCCGCGACGGCGCCGCGGCAACTCAATCTGAATCAGCGTCGACACGTTCGTCTCCGGGACATGGCCGGACACGCGGGCTCCGACCGCGGGTCCATTATAGCCGCGAAGACCGTGCCGGCTCCGTCGATCGGGAGCCGGAACACACGAGGAAGCGCCGGTATCGATCGGGCGCCCGTGGCCGAATTCACTGGGGCCCGCGCTCCGGGACGGCTCGAACACGCTTTCCCCGCGTCCCGCGCCGATTGTTTGCGCGCGCGGAAATGGTGTGGAATTCCTCCAAAAATTGAGGTGCGAATCTCGATTGACAGCCCGGAGTGCATTTGTTATAAGCGCCCAAATTGACGTTCCGAATACAACAGGCTTCTGCATCGCTAGTTCCAGGAGGTGTCGTAATGAACAAGGCAGAACTCACCGCCCGGGTGGCGCGAGACACCAGGATGACGAAGGTGCAGGCGGCACGCGTCATCGATTCGCTTCTCGAGCACATCACCAAGACGCTCAAGAAGGGAGAGCGCGCCAGCCTGGTCGGCTTCGGGACGTTCACCGTCACGAGGCGCAGGGCCCGCACGGGAAGGAACCCGCAGACCGGGTCCCCGATCCAGATACCGGCCCGCCGTGTCGTGCGATTCACGGCAGGGAAGGCGCTGAAGACAGAAATCCACTGAGCCAGCCGGCCGGTGCGGCCCGGGCCAGCGGGAGAGCAGGCCCTCCCGCGGCGTGATATCGTCGGCCGTCATGAGGCTGGGACTGCGCGCCCGGATCACCGCCCTGCTCCTGCTTCTCAGCGTGGTGCCGCCCGCCGCGGTCGTCTGGATCATCCGGGAGCGAGTCCTCGGGCTGGTCCGGTCCGAGGACGTGGGGCGGATGGATGACGCCCTCGCCGAATTCGACGCCGCGATCGAGCGCGAGGGAAAGGACGCCGGCGAGGCGTTGTCCGCCGTCGCCCGTCTTCTGCAGGACGATCCCCGGTACCAGATCCCGGCGACGCCTCGCCGGACGGGCACCCCCGTTGCCGTGCTCCCCGCCGATACCGTCCGGCGCCTGATGATGGATGGCGGACTCGACTGCCTGTCGATCCTCGACGCCGCCGGGATGGTCCTGTCGTCGGGGCACGCGCCGCAAAGCGCCGGGCGGACGGAGGACGACAGGCTCCTGCTTCCCGAGTCGTCGACGGCCTTTATCGAGGAGGAGATCACGCCCGGGATCGGCCGCGTTCTGACCCTGCAATCGCGACGCGCCGTCGATTTCGGGGGAGCCACCCTGCACCTGGTCGGGGGGCGCTTCATCGACGCGGATTTCCTGAGGCGGCTGTCACCGGGCGGCACCGTGAAGGCGATCCTCCTGGACCGCGGCGGCGCGATCCTGGCGGCCAGCGATTCCGGCAATCCCCTGCCGGTTCCCCCTGGATGGAACGATCCGGCCGCCGGCGCCGGGCAGCTCGATGTGCGCGGCGCGCCGCACGCGTTCCGGATGATCCGGCTGCACGACCGGCAGGGGAGCACCGTCGGATCGCTCGTCGCCGCGGTCTCCCTCGAGAGGATCGCGCAGCTTTCGTCGGCGCTCGGGACGGTCGCCCTGGTGGTGGTCGTAACCGGCATCCTCGGCTCACTGCTCCTGGGGGGGGCTCTGGCGCGCGGCGTCACCGGCCCGCTGCGCCGCCTCGAAGACATGTCCCGTCGTATCGCCCAGGAGCGTTACGAGCCTGTCGCCGATCGGGAAGGGCCGGGCGAGGTCGGCACGCTCACCTCCGCCTTCAACCGGATGGCCCGGAGCCTGGCTGAAAGCCGCCAGCGCCTCCGCCAGACCGAGCGGCTGGCCGCCGCCGAGGAGGTCGCCCGCCGGGTGGCGCACGAGATCAAGAACCCGCTGTCTCCGATCGCCCTGACTCTCGAGGGCCTGGCGCGGACCCGGAAGATGAGACCCGAGGAGTTCGACGCCGCCTTCGACGAGGCCGTGCGCACGATCAAGGACGAGATCGGAAGGATGCGCGGGATTCTCGAGGACTTCTCCCGCTTCGGTCGTCTGCCTGTGCCGCGCCCCCGCCCCGCCGACCTGAACGCCGTCATAAGGAACACTCTGACCCTGTTCGCGGAGAACAGCGCCCGGGCCCGCATCGTCGCCGACCTGGAACCCGGCCTGGCGACCGTGGTGATCGATCCCGATCGGATGAGCGAGGTGATCAACAATCTCGTCGGCAACGCCGTCCAGGCGATGGGGGAGGAGGGCGGCACGGTCACCGTGAGCACCCGTTCCGGGTCCGCGGGTGCGGAGATGCGGGTCCGGGACACGGGGCCCGGCTTGCCGGAGAACGTGCGGCGCCGGCTGTTCGAGCCGTACGTCGCGGCGCGCCCCGGTGGGACGGGACTGGGGATGGCGATCGCCCGCCGCATCGTCCTGGATCACGGCGGCCGGATCGAGGCGGGCAATCATCCCGAGGGCGGGGCCGAGATCGCCATCGTCCTGCCCTGGGGGGGCCCGGCCGCGGAAGAGACCGGGCCGGTCGCGGGGACGGACGGCCGGGAGGACGACCCGTGGCGACGATCCTGATCGCGGACGACGAGAAGAACATCCGGACCTCCGTGCAGCGTCTGTTCGACCTGGAGGGGCATCGCGCGCTGGTGGCGGCGGACGGCGACGAGACGCTCGCGATCCTGCGCCGCGAGGACGTGGATTTGCTGATCCTCGACCTGCAGATGCCGCGGCGCGACGGTTTTGCGGTCCTGCAGGAGATGCGATCGACGGGGCACGACGCCCCGGTCATCGTGCTCACGGGCCACGGCAGCGTCGACAAGGCGGTGCAGGCGGTGAAGCAGGGCGCCCACGATTTTCTCGAGAAGCCGCCCGATCCCGACCGTCTTCTCCTGAGCGCCGCGAACGCCCTCCGGCTGTCGCGCCTGCAGAGGGAGAACCGCGATCTGCTCCGCGTGCTGGCGCCGCTGCACCGGCTGACGGGAGGCTCGGCGGCGATGGCGGGGCTCCGACGCGAGATCGCGCGCGCGGCGGCGGGCGGCGGCGCCGTGCTGATCACCGGGGAGAACGGCACCGGCAAGGAGCTCGTGGCGCGCGCCGTGCACGCCGAATCGGCGCGCCGCGACGGGCCGTTTCTGGCGGTGAACTGCGCCGCCTTGCCCGCTGAGCTGTTCGAGAGCGAGCTGTTCGGGCACGAAAGGGGAGCGTTCACCGGGGCGCTGCGGCGGCAGATCGGGCGGTTCGAGAGGGCCGCGGGCGGGACCCTGTTCCTCGACGAGATCGGCGAGATCCCGCCCGCCCTCCAGGCGAAGCTCCTGCGCGCCCTCGACACGATGACCGTCGAGCCGCTCGGCGCCGACGCGCCGGTGCGCGTCGACGCCCGCATCATCGCCGCCACCAATCGCGACCTGCGCGCCGCCATGGCGTCGGGCGCGTTCCGGCAGGATCTCTACTACCGGCTGGCCGTCCTGCCGATCGTCGTCCCCCCGCTGCGCGACCGGCGCGAGGACATCGCCGCCCTGGCGGAGTGCTTCCTCGATGAGGCGAGACGGGAGGGGGCCACCCGCGCCCGGGGATTTTCCGACGGGGCGATCGCCCTCCTGCAGGGCCACGACTTTCCCGGCAACGTGCGCGAGTTGCGCAACCTGGTCGAGCGTCTGGCGCTCGGCGCGGCCGGCGAGCGGCTGACCGAGGAGGAGACGCGGGCCGTCCTGCCGCCGCCGGCCGCGGAACCCGCGCCGACGGTCGCTCCGTCGGCGGTCCGTTCCGGCTCCCCCGGCCCGACCGGAAAGGCGAAGCTCAAGGACAGTCTGCGTCTGGCCGAGCGCGCCATCCTCCTCGAGGCGCTCGAGAGAAACCGCTGGCAGATGGCGAGGACCGCGCGCGAGCTCGGGCTGGAGCGCAGCCATCTGTACCGCAAGCTCAAGGGGCTCGGCATCCGGCCGCCCGACTAACGCCGGCGACCGTGGCCGCGCCTCATCGATGCGTGGCGCCATGACCGCGGAGCGTGTCGCCCGATCCACGGCCGCGGCAAGCCGGTTTCTTCCTGCACGTCCGCCGGCGTCGCGCCGGGCGCGCGCAAGCGACTGGCGCGATTCCGCTTCCGCCGGCATTCCCGTCCCGGGCTCCGCCTGGCACCGGTCTCGCTATGGGGCCAGGGCAAGGAGGATCCACACATGGGCATGAACAGAGCAGGACAGTTGATCGCGAGTTGTTGTGGCGCGGCGATCGTGGTCGCCGCCGCGGGAATCGTCATCGTCGGGGCCGGCCGTCGTCAATCTTCACGCGTCGTCCCCGCGAAGCTGGGGACCGGCGGGACGGCGGATGTCACGGGCGCGCCGTCTCCGATCGGCGCGGCGCCGGTGTCGGGCGGCACGACGAGCGCCGTCTCGGGCCCGGTCACCATCCCGGGCCCGGGTGAGATCGGCCAGGTTCCAGGTTCGGTGACCGAGAGCCTGGTGCTGCAGAAGAACGAGACGTTCTACGGCAAGGGCGAGGCGTTCTTCCGGGACGGCGATTACGTCTCGGCGTCGCGTTACCTGCAGGCCGAAGTGGGCAAGCACCCGGATCGCTTCTATCCCACCTATCTCCTGGGCCTCTCGCTCTGGAAGGGAGGCGCGCTGGATGAGGCGATCGACTCTCTGACCAGGGCCGCGTCCCTGGATACGAAATCGGTGAAGACGCGGGTCAACCTCGCTCGGGTGCTGAACGATGCGGGGCGCCACGAGGACGCCCTGAAGGCGGCCGACGAGGCGATCGCGCTCGACGCCGACGACTCGGCGGCGCGCAACGTGCGTGGCCGCGCCCTGTTGAATCTCGGCCGCCAGGACGAGGCCATCGAGGCGTTCAAGACCGCCGTCGAGAAGGAGCCGGGCAGCGCCTGGGCGCAGAACAATCTTGGCTTCGCGCTCATCCAGGCCGGCCGCTTTTCCGACGCCGTCCCATACCTCGAGGAAGCGGTGCGCCTGAAGCCGGAGGTCGGCATCTTCCAGAACAACCTCGGCATGGCTTACGAGCGCACCGGCGACAGGGATCGGGCCATCGATTCGTACCGCACGGCGGTGAAAGCGGGCGGGTCCGACGCGGCCGGCCGGAACCTCTCCCGGCTCGGCGGGACGGTCGATGACGAAACCGTGGAGCCGACGACAGCCGATCCGGGGCAGGGAAAGACCATCGCGCCCGCTGGACCGAAACAGAATTGAGTACGGTTTATGCGCGACTTGCTTGACGATACGGGGCGCCTATATTAGCCTAGCGGTCGCGCTTCGGGCGGAATGGATCACGGGGGTGGCCGACGCCGCCCCCGGTTTTGTGCGGGAGGGATGACGGGGTTATGGACATGTTCCTGTTGTTCGTGGTCATTTTCCTGTGCGTCCTGTTCGGTCTCGGCGCCGGGGCCCTCGCCCTGTCGCTGCTGTTCAAGCTGATCCTGAAGATTTCCACGCGCGGTTCCGGCGTCGCCGTCGCCACGGCGGCCGCCTCGTCCTCCTCGCCGCGCGTCTAGCGACACGATCAGCACGCTGTTTGGACGGGCCCGCTTCCGGGCCCGTTTCTTTTTTGTAGCGACGGTTTTGTAGCGGCCGCGCCTCAGCCGCCCTGGACGGCCGGCACGACGGCCGGCCGGCGCGCCGCGTCCCCCAGGAGAACGTAGAAGAGGTTGTCCTGGAAGCCGCGGTTGGCGGGCAGGAGCCCGTGGGTGGCGCAGAAGAAGAAGGTCGAGGCGGTGCGCGACGGCGGCGGCGCCGTCGGCAGACCCGTGAGCGACTCGGCCGTGACGGTCCCATCTCCGGGAGCGAGCATCAGCCGCTCCAGCTCCCGAGCGTTGCGATACGGTGACGTCCCGTCGTTGAACAGCGGCTGGAACCCGTCGGACGTCGGCTGCAGAACCACGCGGTCGAGGGTCGGGACGCAGTCCGAGCCGAACAGATGGATCGGCACGGACGGCGGTCCTCCGGAGCTCTGCCGATCGAGGGCCGTGTGGAAGGCACGCGCCCGGTCGAGGACCGCCTGCAGGAAGACCTCGGCCTCGGGCCCGGGCACCACGCCGCCTTCGAGATGCGGGCTCCAGATCGACCAGCGGCTCCGGACCCAGGTCCGGGCGTCGTACAGGTCGAGGTCGACAGCCTGCCCCTGCATGTCGATGAAGTGTCCGGTCCCGTCGGCCGGCATGAGCTGGTACACCGAAGGCATGGTGAAGATGTCGCGCGGTGACAGCGTCCGGGAGATGCCGTTGTTGAGAATCCGGAAGGCCGACATCGTGCCGCGGTGCGGCGTGCCGATGAGCACGAGCCGCCCGATGTCGGCCGCCCCGGCGTAGGTGACCTCGGAGGCGCCGTCCAGCGCGTCCACCGTTCCGTACTTGAGGTAGTACTCGGCCAGCATGCCGCCCATGCTGTGGGCGACGATGTCGAAGCGCAGTTCCGGTGCCTTCAGGCGCGTCTTGATCTTCCGGATCGCCCGGCCGAGGCCGATCGCCGACTCGACATTGTCGCGGCGCCAGTCGTAGTTGTAGATGAACAGCGAGTCGCCGGGATGCGGGTTGTTGATGTCGCCCAGACTGTAGCCTCCGACGTCCCGCAGCGCGTCCAGGATGGCGGCGTAGAATTTCACCCCCATCACCGTCTCGCAGATGGCGTAGGGCACCAGGTCGTCCCGGTCCTCGCTCAGCGGCAGGCGGTCGATCGGCAGCGCCAGGTCGTCGGGCTTGCCGCGGCGGATGGCGTTCAGCACCCGGCCCCACACCGATTCCTGCGTGTGGCGGTTCTTCAGCCGGCTGCCCAGGAAGCCGTGGAGGACGATGACCGGGTTGCGCGGCATGGCGGCGGCGTCCTGGTGGATCCGGGTCATGTCGTAGCGCCTGAACACCAGACAGCCCGTCAGAAGCGAAACCAGGGCCGCGATCAGAAATGCCGTGGCGAAACGTGGACACCTTGAACCATCGATCGGAGTCGGCCGCATGACGCTCCCAGCGCCGCACGAGGGCGCGGCCACTCCCAATATAGGTTGCCGCGCGAACCCGGGCCATGCGGACGGGACGTAAAGCGGGGTTCGCGAACCGCGCTGTCAGCGGCCCTTTCCGGTCGGTGAGGGGGCGGGGATCGGCTCCTCGAGAGGGAGCTTGCCGGAGTACTTGAGCATCTGCGTCGCCAGGTCGGAGGTGTAGGCGAGATGCACGTCCCAGACCTCCCCTGTCATGGCGCGCTCCGGCACGACGTCGGGCATGACGAACGCCACGTAGGAGGGGACGCCGGCCTGCCGGGCGCGCGCGACGATCTCGTCGCGCAGCGCGGGGTCGATGCGCACCGCATAGCGCTCGGTCAGGTCGCGGGCGGCCTGGTAATCGCCCTCGCCCTTGATGCGCTGGATGGTCCCGAGAAGCTCGGCCACTCCCCGCCGCATCGCGGCGATGTTCTTGACGCGCGAGTAGGTCTTGCCGTCGCGCCGGACCAGCTCGATCGCCCCCGTCACTTCGCGCAGGTAGCCGACGATCAGGTGCGTCGCCCGCATGTGATCGTCCTCCAGGACGTCCCCGTGGCGCACGCGGCGCAGCAGGTACAGATCGTTGGTGGCGTAGTCCCGATAGGCCGCCTCGGCGGCCTCGGGCGAGGGGATGGCGCCGATCTCGACCAGCTTGGGATCGAAGAAGTTGAACAGCGCGATGAGCTCCGCCCTCGCCTCCTCGAGGGCCGAGTAGTACTCGCGCAGATGGTCGCGCGGATCACCCTTGAGAGCGTCGCTCACTTTGCCCGAGGCGTGACCGAGGACCTCGTGCATCGTCGTCTGCAGCAGGTCGTCGATGGAGCCGAACTTCTGCTGCAGGGCGCGGTCCTCCGGCAGGAAGAACTCGTCGACCATCTTGGCGTGCACCGCCCGCCCGTAGGAGTCCATCACGTTGACCAGCGACACGCTCTTGTTGCCGTAGCGCTCCCGGATCTCCTCCTCGTTCGGCAGGTTGATGCCGATCGGCGGCATTTGGCGATCGGGATGTTGAACCCCTGGCGCTTGAAACGCCCGTCCCAGGGCGCCCTGTCCTCGAAGTACTGCGCCAGTCCCGCGAGGTCCTTCTGCAGGCGGGTCATGCGCGTGTCGACGAAGTGGACGATGCCCTCGTAGTCCCCCTTCTGCCCGCGCGGGTCCTTGTACGTCTCGACGAAGCCGATCACCGCGTCCACGGGCGAGTCGTGCTTCACTCACTCGATGTTGTAGGCCTTGAAGGCGCCGGGGTCGCCGGTCGCGAAGTAGTCGATGAGGCGGTCCAGGACCGCGGCCTGCGACTCGTCGGCCAGGGCACGCGCCTTCTCCAGGAAGCCGATCACCGTCCGGAGCTCCCTGGCGTACCGGCCGGGAGGAATCTCCTTGCGCCCGGCGCGGTAGACCTCCTCGACGACCCTGCCGTCCCTCTTCACCAGGCGGGAGTTGAGCGGGTACTTCTCGACAACCCCGTTCAGGTCGGCGAGACGCAGCCCCTCCTGGAAATTCACGCTGCTGCACGTCAGGATGTCCTGCCCCGGAGGCGGTGTCTTGCAGGTCGACAGCGGGTCGACGGCGGGGTCGAAGATCGCCGGCTGCAGGCGGGCCAGCTTCTGCTCGAGGGTTTCCCGGAAGGTCAGCTTGACGTGCGCGCCGTTACGCACCGCCGCGCGGGCCGCCGTCTGCAGATCGGCGAAGGTGAACTCCGGGACGAACTTCTGGCGGGTGCGGTCGTTGTGGTTGCCGTTGTTGATCCAGAACAGCTTCAGAAAGCGCAGCAGCCGGTCCCGGAACTGCGGGTCGACTCCCTCCGGGCGGGTCAGGATTTCCTCCAGGAGATCGCGGATCTCCAGGACATCCCGGCCCATTTGGTCGTAGAAGATGTCGCGCCCGGCGATCGCCGCCCGGTACAGCTAGAAGGCCAGGACGCGCTCCTGTCGGGAGAGCCCCTCGAACCCGTCGGCGTACACCCGCGCCACGGCGAACTTCCCTTTCCGGCGCCCCGGCACCCGTTCATCGCCAGGGTCGCGGCGACGACGATCGCCAGGAGTCGGGCCAGGAAGTTGGTTCGCCGTTTCATCCAGCCGTGGCTCGCGGGGCCCGTCCATGGGTCCCGGAAGGCCGACCAGTATAACCGGGATGCCGGCGCCGTTTGACACTCCCCGGGGGCTGAGGTAGAGTCCGCCGAAATCGGTCGTAGTCCCCACTTCGCACTCAGGCAAGTCGAAAAACAGGCGCGGCTACCGCGAAAGGAGACAGTCGGCATGAAGACCGAGACCCGGACGGCCGGCGCACGGGCCACCGCGGCAAAGGGGTTCAAGCCGTTCGTGGCGGACCAGGCGAGCGTGGCGGAGTTCACTCCGAAGGCGATCGCCCTGGGCGCCTTCTTCGCGGTCCTGTTCGGAGCGGCCACGGTCTATCTGGCGCTCCGGGCCGGGGTGACCGTAAGCGCGTCGATTCCGATCGCCGTCCTGTCGATTGCCGTGTTCAAGAAGTTCGGCTCGACCATCCTGGAGAACAACATCGTCCAGACCATCGGCTCGGCGGGGGAGTCGGTCGCCGCCGGCATCGTCTTCACGGTCACCGGCTTCCTGTTCCTGTCCCCGGGCGCCGGCGGCGAGAACTTCTTCCAGTACTGGCCGATCCTGATGCTGGCGCTGGCCGGCGGCTTTCTTGGCGTCCTGATGATGATCCCCCTGCGTCGCGCGCTCATCGTCGAGGAGCACGGCAACCTGGTGTACCCGGAGGGGACCGCCTGTGCCGAAGTGCTCGTTGCCGGTGAGAAAGGCGGCGAGATGGCCAAGATGGTGTTCGGCGGGTTGTGGGCGGCGATGATCTACAAGGCATTCAATACGGTTCTCGGCTTTTTCAAGGAGATTCCCTCCTATGTGACGAGCCGCACATCACCGTTTCCCAACGCCACCGTCAATTGCGAAATCGTCCCGGAATACCTGGGGGTGGGATACATCATCGGCCCGAAAATCGCCGGAATCATGGTGTCAGGGAGCATCCTCGGATGGATGGCGCTGACACCGCTCTTGTCGATGTTCGTGCCGGAGGAAACGCTGCGCCAACAGCTTCACTCCCTGAGCTTCAGCGACCAGTGGATAGCAACGCACGGAGTGAACGAGCAGTTCTACCGGGCCTACATTCGCCTGATTGGGGCCGGGGCTGTGGCCATGGCCGGCCTGATGTCCCTGGCACGCACCCTCCCGACGATCTGGGCGTCTTTCCGCAACAGCGTCAAGAGCCTTGGGAAGGGCGCGGGATCGACCTCGACCCGCCGGACCGAGCGGGACATCCCGATCAACGTCGTGGCGATCGGCTCGCTCGTCCTGGCGATCGCCATCTCTTTCATGAGGGGCCTGCCGACGCATTTCCCCAGCAGTCTCCTGCTCGCCGTCCTGATCATTATTTTCGGCTTTTTTTTCGTGACCGTGTCGTCCCGCATCGTCGGGATTATCGGCACGACGAGCAACCCGATCAGCGGCATGACCATCGCGACGATCATGGGAACGTGCATGCTGTTCATTTCCGTCGGCTGGTCCGGGATCGCCTACCAGACAGCCGCCCTGGTCATCGGCGCGATCGTGAGCACAGCAGCTGCAAATGCCGGAGCTACTTCGCAGGATCTCAAGACCGGCTTCCTGGTCGGCGCGACGCCTTACCGTCAGCAGGTCGGATTCATTATTGGAGTCTTTGCCTCGGCATTCGCTATCGGAATCACACTGTTCCTGATGCACCATTCGCCCTTTTTTGGTCCCATCGGTTCCGACAAGCTCCCGGCTCCACAGGGGACCCTGATGGCGACGCTGATTCAGGGGATTCTGGGCCACAAGCTGCAGTGGGGTTTCGTCCTGGTCGGTGCGGCGCTCGCGGTGTCCGTGCAGGTGATGGGGATCTCCGCCCTGGCCTGGGCAGTTGGCGCCTATCTGCCACTCTCGACCACGATGCCGATTTTCGTGGGCGGTGCAGTCCGCTTCATCGTCGAGAAGCTGACCGGTCGCGAGGAGTCGGAGTCTGAGGTCTCCTCAGGGATGCTCTACAGCACCGGGCTGGTTGCCGGGGGCTCGGTCGCCGGCGTCCTGATCGCGGGCATTTCGATGATCGAGTGGGACCAGCACCGGCAGAATCTCCTGACCTGGATTCAGGATCACAGTGGACACCTGGCCGATAAGCAGGGACGATTCGCGGACATGATCGCGGTTGCTGCGTTTTGTGGTCTCTGTTACCTCCTCTATAAGAAGGCCCGCCAGAGAATCTCCGGGACCGCTTCCTGATGCCGGTTCCGCCTGAGGGTGCCGTCTTGGAGGCCGCCACCGGCCTGCGGCGCGAGCTCGGGCTGTGGGACCTCGTCCTCCTCAACGTCGTCGCCATCGTCGGGCTGCGCTGGTGGCTGACCTCGGCCGGCGGCTACGGCTACGCCGCGTTGCCGCTCTGGGTCCTCGCCTTTCTCTGCTTCTTCGTTCCCTCCGGTCTGGCGGTCATCGACCTGACGACACGCTACCCGGAGGAGGGCGGCATCTACGCCTGGACCAAGCACGCCTTCGGCGACGACCACGGGTTCATCTCCGGCTGGTGCCTGTGGACCAACAACCTTATTTACTTCCCGCACCTGCTGATCTTCACGGTCGGCAATCTGGTGTTCATGCTGGGGGACAGGCACAAGGGACTGGCGGCGAGCCCGCCGTTCATGGCGGCGGTGTCGCTGGTGATCTTCTGGGTCGTGGTCTGGATGAACGTGCGCGGGCTGAAGAACGCGCGCTGGCTGAACAACCTCGGGGCCTACGGCACCTGGCTGCCGGCGACCCTGCTGATCCTCCTCGGGGTCTTCGCGTGGGTCCGCTACGGCGCCGCCACGCCGCTGCGCGCCGGCGGGCTTGTGCCGGTGCTCAAGTTCGAGACGCTGTCGTTCTTCTCGGCCATCTGCTTTGGCTTCTCGGGGCTCGATCTCGGCGCGCTGATGGGAGAGGAGATCGTCGAACCGCGCAAGAACGTGCCGCGGGCCATCCTGATCTCCGGTGTCATCATCACGCTCATCTACATCCTGGGAACGGCGGCGCTCCTGGTCGCCCTGCCCCAGGAGAACATCGGTCTCTTGGACGGCGTGGCCGCCGCCATCGCGGCGGTGCAGGACAAGATGGGCTTCGGCTTTCTCGCCGGACTGATGGCGCTGCTCATCGCCCTGGGCGGCGTCGGCGGCTGCAGCGCCTGGCTGGCGGGCTGCTCGCGCATCCCCTTCGTCGCCGGCATCGACCGTTACCTGCCACCGGCCTTCGGACGCCTGCACCCACGCTATGCCTCGCCGCACGTCGCCCTGTTGACCACCGGGGCCATCTCCAGCCTTTTGATCCTGGTCGGTTTTGTGGGAGTGGACGTTGAGGAGGCCTATCTGTTCCTCGCCGACTTCACCATCGTCGTCTACTTCATCCCGTACCTCTATCTATTCGCCGCCCTTCTGAAGCTCGGGGTGCCGGGCACCGCCCCCGAGGGCACCATCACAATCCCCGGCGGCCGCGCCGGAACGATTGTGATGGGTGCCGTCGGCTTCACGACCACGGCCGTCTCGATCGCCTTCGCCCTCGTCCCGCCGGGCACCTCCAGCTTCTGGGTGTTTGAGGCCAAGATCCTTGGAGGCTGTGCGCTGTTGCTCGGCTTCGGCTGGCTGCTCTATCGAAGGGGCCAGCGAACCTAGGCGCGCTCCCGTCAGCCTCGAAGGTGATCAGGAGTTCCTGCGCCATCCCGGCGGCGCGCAGGAGCCAGCGGCACCGAGTGCAGTAGACAATCGTCAGGCGCGGGCGCCGGAGCGTGTCCGGGGTCATGCCGGAACCCCCGGGGGCGTCTCCCCGGCCAGCCGGACCGCCTCGACGAGCTGCGGGAAGCGGCAGGCGCGCGCGAACTCGTCCGGAGTCATCCAGGCGAAGGCGTCGTGCTCGTCCGAGGGGACCACGTCCCCCGCGCCGGAAACGCCGCGGTAGACCACGACGATCATGTCGTCCCGGTTGCGTTTCGCCTGGTACGAGGCAACCGGGCGCGGGTCGATCACCACCTCCAGGCCGCACTCCTCCCGCGTCTCCCGGAGCGCCGCCTGCAGCGGCTGCTCACCCGGCAGGACTCTTCCCGACAGGGTCTCCCAGGCGCCCGCGCCCGCGTCCTTCCGAGGCGAGCGGCGCATGGCGAGCACGCGGCCGCGGCGGAACACGGCGACCGCCACGGCGGCGACGAAGCGGGCTGAATCGCTCATCTTGATGGCGGGGCGACCGCGCCCGTCCGGGCGCGCCGGCCCGCCGGCGGAATTCTGAGACAAGCCGGGGCCCGGCGCAAGCCGTTCCGGCGGCGGTCGTTCAGGACGCGACCGGACGATTCTGGTCGAGAACCTCGCGGACTTTGCGGGCCATGACGGTCAGGTGGAACGGCTTCTGCAGGAAGGCGACGTCGCGAGCCAGGACACCGTGCTGGCCGAGGGCGTCGTCCGTGTAGCCGGACATGAAGAGGACTCTCATGCCGGCCCGCAGGGAGGAGACGCGCGTCGCCAGAGCGCGGCCGCTCATCTTGGGCAGCACGACGTCCGTCATCAGGAGATCGATCGTTCCCTGGTGTTCCCGGCAGATGCGCAAGCCTTCCTCGGGGTCGCCGGTCTCCAGCACGGTGTACCCATAGATCCGCAGGCAGTCGCGCACGACGTTGCGGACGCTCAGATCGTCCTCCACCACCAGGATGGTCTCGGTGCCCCGAGGGGACGCCGAGGCGTCGCGCGGCTGGGCCGCCTCGGTCGCCTCCAGGGTCGGAGGCAGGTAGATTCTGAACGTGGTTCCACGCTCCGGCTCGCTGTCGACGCTGATGTAGCCGTCGCCCTGCTTGACGATGCCGTAGACCGTGGCCAGTCCCATGCCGGTCCCCTTGCCCGGCTCCTTGGTCGTGAAGAACGGCTCGAACATGCGGGCCTGGATCTCCGGAGTCATGCCGCAGCCGGTGTCGCCGACGGCGAGCATCACATAGGAGCCGGGGCGCGCGCCGGGATGGTCCCGCGCGAATCGTTCGTCGAGATCGACTCCCGCCGTCTCGATCGTCAATCGGCCGCCCTGCGGCATGGCGTCGCGGGCGTTGACCACCAGGTTCAGGGCGATCTGCTCGATCTGACCCGGGTCGGCCTTGATCCGCAGGACCCCCGGCTGCGCCCGGATGAGCAGCTCGATGTCTTCGCCGATCAGACGCCGGAGCATCTTCTCCATCTCGGCCACCAGCGCGCCGAGATCGAGCACCCTGGGCTGGATCACCTGCTTGCGGCTGAACGCCAGGAGCTGGCGGGTGAGCGAGGCGGCCCGCTCCCCGGCCTTGCGCACCTGCTCGATCCGGGGACGGTGCGGATCGTCGGGCCCGATCTCCCCCAGCACCATCTCGCTGTATCCCAGAATGACGTTCAGGAGATTGTTGAAATCGTGCGCGACGCCGCCCGCAAGACGTCCGATCGCCTCCATCTTCTGCGCCTGACGCAGCTGGCTCTCCAGCAGCTTGCGCTCGGTGATGTCCTGGAAGGCCACGACGGCGCCCAGATTCCGGCCCTGCGCGTCCGCGATCGGCTGACCGCTCGAGACGATGGTGCGTGGCGGGCCGTTCTTGGGGATGATGATCATCTCCGCGTTGCGCACCCGCTCCCCCTGCAGGGCCCGGTACAGGGGGACCTCCTCCATTCTCAAGAGAGTCCTGCCGTCCGGCTGGTACAGATCATATTTCTTGGGCCACTGGTCCGGCGGAACCGGCTCCTCGGAGAGACTGTGCATCTGACGCGCGGCGCGGTTGAACAGCGTCAGGATGCCGCGGGCATCGCAGGCCACGATGCCCGCCTCGACGCTGTCCAGGATCGCGCGCAGGAACTGCTGCTCGTTCTGCAGCGCCTCCTCGGCCCGGCTCCGCTTGAGGCGCTCCTCCGCCTCGTCCAGGGCCCGGCGCGCGGCGGGTGCCAGGCGTGTCAGCCGGTGTTTGAGGACGTAGTCGGTTGCGCCCGCCTGCAGACTGTCGATCGCCGTCTCCTCGCCGAGGGTCCCGGACACGATGATGAACGGAATGCCCGGGGAGCGCTCC
>QHXY01000209.1 GCA_003223145.1 Acidobacteriota bacterium | reverse complement strand
TGGCGTGTGGAAAGCCCTGGAGTATCCCCCCCAGCGCGCCGTGTGCAGCGCGATCAGACGTCCGAGAGCGGGACGCCGCTCCTCCTCGGTGCTGCTCTTCTCGAAGCGGAGAGCGAACCCCCGCTCCAGCTGTCGGAGCCTGCGGTGGAAGTTGTAGCGGTGGGCGGCGCCCAGGCTGCCGATGTAGGACGGCCACGACTGGCCGGACAAGTTGATGTGCCGGGAGAGGTTCGTCTCCTCCTCCTGGACGCTCCACCCGCGCCCTTCCAGGATCTTCCCGATTCCCCAGGCGACGCTGCCGCCGATCTTGACCTGCTCCAGCTCGACCGCGCGGTTCATTCCGGCCAGGGACTCCGCCAGGGCTTCCACGGCCCAGTCCTCGTGTCCGCGGCGGATGATCACGTCGAGATAGTCCGAGCCGATGCTGCCCGTGCCCAGAAACTCCAGCGCCGGGAACGGCAGGATGCGGGAGATCCCGGGCGGCCTCACGACCAACGGCGCGATCGCCACCAGACGTCCCTGCGAGCGCACCATCAGCACGAACAGCCTCCGGTCGCCCGACAGGTGCCTCCACCAGGTCGACAGCCATTCCCAGGTCAGGAACAGGCAATCCGCGGAGCTGTCCGCGAGCAGCTCGTTCCATTCCTCCCTCAACCCCATGAGGCGTTCGGTGTTCTCGATGAGCTCGACCGACACGGACGGGTTCGCTACCCCCATGGCGAGCCTCAGCACCTAAGGACCGATGCACCACTCGCCCTCCAGCCTGGTCAAGAAGGCGTCGGTCCGATGGATGGCCGCGAGCACGGCGGGATTCCTGGAGTGGATCAGGAACCACGAAGCGCCGTCGTGATCGAACACCGACCCCTTCGCGGCGAGCGACTGGAAGGCGGAGGGATCGAGCTGCCCCGACACGGCCAGCGCGCCGCCCCGGCGGGCGTGATAGAACAGGTGATCGAGGACGTCGTCCAGGAACATCTTGCGCGCCCCGATCTGCACCACCTCGCTGATGCCGCCGGGATTGAGGAAATAGAGGTACCAGCCCAGCAGGTCTCCGGCGCCGTCGCGCAGGCCGACGCGCCGGAACAGGCCGCGGTGCTTCTTCTTCGCGAGCAGATCCAGGAGCCAGGCCAGCGACTGCCGGTCGTACGCCGGCCGCAGCGATCGATCGGCCGCCGTATGCGACAGCATCTCCAGGAGATCGTCGGGGGTGAGGTCTTCCCCGGTGCCTCGCGGACGGGCCAGCCGGGCCGATTCCCCGAGCACCAGCGGCGCGATCGCGTCGGCGGCGGAGCACAAAGGAGCGAGGCTCAGAGTCGCCGCGGCCGCCAGGCCGCGCCTCCGCAGGCAGGACAGGAGATATCTGGTCGGGCGGAGAGGACGGGTCCAGCGGAGACTGTAGACCAGGGAGGTCGTGCCTCCGAACCGTTCCAGGATCCGACGGGAGGGACTCCCTCCTTCGGCGATCGACAGGTCCTGGCTCCCCGAGACGAACGCCCGCGCCAGCGCCAGGGCCGCCAGGCTCGAGCGGCTGCCGGGCTCGACCATGAAGGTGTGGCTGATGGCGGCCTGGATGGGACGGCCGGCGAGCAGCATCGGGCGCGGCATGACGCCGAGGCAGCCGGCGATCCGGCCTTTGCCGTCTTCATAGACCAGAGAAGGCAGCGTCTCGTCACGCCACGGATTGCGCCACAGGATCTCGCGCAGGTACTCCGTCGCCGACTCCGACCCGCCGGCCGGCCGCCGCGGGAAGACGCGTCCGTACAGCTCCAGCACCTGCTCGCCGTCCCGCTCGGTCATGGGCCGGACCCGCTCGCCGGCGCCCGCGTCGCCGGACGTCTCGTCCGGGTCGTTCCGTCTCAGCATCTCCGCAACGACTCCCCGCTCCATGGGCCCCGCCTTAGCCGCCGTATTCCCACGGCGACTCCGCGATGGTCAAAGGCGTCACCTGCTCGCGGCACTCCGCGCCCACCACCTCCAGGACGACCAGGGCGTGGTCTCCGAGACCGTCGAGGATCTGCCGGACGCGGCACTCGACGTAGGCCGGAGCGCCGCGCAGGATCGGCGCTCCGGTGACGCCGTCGCGGAACGGCTCGCCGTTGATGCCGCCGTCGTCGGTCCTGGTCGGCGCGAAGAAGCGGCGCGCCAGCTCCTCCTGGTTCTTTCCGAGGACGTGGACCGCGGCCGCGCCGCTGACCCGCAGGCAGGCGAACACGTTGCTGTCCGGGCGCACCGCCGCCATCAGAAGCGGTGGCCGGAACGACGCCTGGGAGACCCAGGTCACGGTGGCCGCGCCGCAGCGTTCTCCGTTGCGCGACGTCATGACGTACAGGCCGTTCGAGAGCATCCTCAAGGTTTTCCGACGGCTCTCCGGATCCATCCGTCCTCCCCGGATCTACGCCGTCCCGCTGACCCGCGTGCGCGCGGCGATGAAGCCGGCGATCCGATCGATCGACCGGAAGTTGTCCATCTCGATCTCCCCGAGCGCCACCTGGACGCCGAACTCCCGCTCGATCTGGGCGAGGAGCTCGACGAAGCCCATCGAGTCCAGGGCTCCCGATTCGAACAGGTCGGTCTCGGCCGACGGGACCACGAGGCTGAGCCGGTCCGCGAACAGCCTGGAGATTCGCCCGCGCAAATCGTTCGTCCCCGCCATCTCAGTCCTCCCGGTGCTCCGAGGCGAGCAGGTCGAACCACAGGCGGTCGCAGGCCTGGCCGTCGATGTAGTGACAGCGCCGCTGACGGCCGATCAGGGTGAAATTCAGGCGGCGGGCGATGCGAACCGACTGGTTGTGCTCGACGATCCAGGTGTTGACGGCCTGCAGGCCGAGGTCCCGGAAGGCGTGCGTCAGGAGAGCCGACGACGCACGGGTGGCGTAGCCCCGGGCCGCGAACGATTTGTCCCCCGCCACCACCCAGATGCGCGCCGTCTTGAAGGAGCGATCCACGTTCGCCAGCCCGACCACGCCGATCGGAGTGACGTCGTCGTCCAGCGTGAACACCCGCAGGACCTCCGTGTCGCGCTGCGTGGCGATCTTCAGCCACTCCGGGGTCAGGACCTGCCGCCCGTTGCCGAAGTCCAGCCACTGGTAGTTCTCCTTCCTGGACATCCAGTCGGCGACCAGGCGGATCAGCTCAGGATTCTCGAGTGGCAACAGTCTCATGGCGCTCGAACAGCAGCTTGAGGGAGGCGCGATCGATCTTCCCGTTGCCGTTCCTCGGGAGCCGATCGAACGCCATCCAGCGTGCGGGGAGCATGTGGACCGGCAGGTGGCGGCCGAGCCTCTGGCGCAGCGAGGCCGGGGTCAGATCGGCGCCCGGCGCGGGGGCGTAGGCGCAGCAGATCAGGGTGCCCTCGAAGCCGCCGCTGGGGACGGCCACGACGGCGCTCTCCCGGACCGACTCCAGCGCGCCCAGACAGGTCTCGATCTCCCCCAGCTCGATCCGGTAACCGCGGCTCTTGATCTGCGTGTCGGCCCGTCCCACGAAATAGAACCGCCCCTCTTCGTCCCGGCGCGCCAGGTCGCCGGTCCGGTAGAGACGATCGGACGGGCCCGCGCCTTGCGGATCGGGCAGGAACACCTCGCGCGTCTGGGCGGGATCGTTCCAGTACCCGGGGCTCAGCCCGACTCCGCCGATGTAGAGATCCCCGACGCGGCCGTCGGAGACCGGTCGCAACTCCTTGTCCAGGACGAGCAGCCGCTCACCGTCGCACGGAGCGCCGATCGGGATCTCCTGCCGCTCGCTCTCCGGGCAGGTCGGCACCGTGTAGTAGCTGCTGGCGATGGTGGTCTCCGTCGGCCCATAGAGATTGGTGAACGTCACGTGCGGCAGCCGTTTCATCCAGGAGATCAGAGCGGGCGTCGGAAACACCTCGCCGCACCAGAGCAGCCGCCGGAGCGCCGGGAAGTCGCCGGGGCCGACCACGTCGAACTTGGTCATGTAGCTCAGGGCCGAGGGCACCGAGAACCACTGCGTCAGCCGGCGGGCGCGGATGAACTCCGCCAGGAGGTTGGGGAGCAGGCTCATCGCGGCGGGCACCAGATGAAGCTGCGCCCCCGAAGTAGCCCGTCGCCCACTCGACGAAATGGATGACGCTGGCGTGCGTGATCACGACACCCTTGGGAGTCCCGGTCGACCCGGACGTGAACAGGATGTGCGCCGGATCGAGCCGGCTGCGCCGGCGCTCCGGCGGTGCGGCGGGGATGCCCGCCAGATCGCTCGCCGTGAAGCGGGCTGCCGGGCGGCCCGGCCGCGGTGCGGCGTCGTCGAGCCGGCCGACCGCGATCGAGGCGCCCCTGTCGCGACCGGTCAGGAGGGCGTCGAGCAGCCCGCTCACCGCCCCCGCCGCCAGGATCCAGCGGGGCGCGCATGAGCCGATGATCTTATCGAGGCGGGCCGGCGGGCTGGACGGATCCAGTGGAACATAGATGCCACCGGTCTTGTAGATCCCGAGGAGGGCGACGATGGCCTCGGGGGACTTCGGCATCAGAAGGCAGACGCGATCGCCCGCCGCGCAGCCGCCGTCCGCCAAGGCACGCGCCAGCCGGTTCGACTCCGTCTCCAGTCCGGAGTAGGTCAGAGAGCGCCCCTCGCCGACCACGGCCACGGCCTCGGGGCGTCGTCCGGCCTGCGCTGTTACCCAGTCTGCGAGCGATTCAGGCATTGGTCGAAGGCGCGATCGAAGGCGATGCTGGTGTGGTGCAGCTCGTCGGGGTCGCGGGGCACGTCCAGGATGAAGGCCCGGTATCCGAGAGAGGCGTACCGGCCGAGCTCCGCCGACACCCGCTCATAGCTCCCCACCAGGTAGGGGCACATCGTCTTGTAGTTCTGGAATGGCACCAGCCAGTAAGGGCTGGTCTCCGTCGCGGCGCCGAGCCGGGACAGCTGCCCGTGCCAGACGGAATCGGAGACCTTCATCGCGAGCTGGTGCGCCAGCTGCCCCACGCGATCCTCGGGGAAACGCGCGCGGGCGAGGTCCCAGGCTTCCTCCTCGCCGGGCCGGGTGATGATGCCGACCCGGATGCCGTGCGGTACGCCGTCCACAACCGGCTCCTCGCCGTCCTGCTCCGCCGGCTTCGGGTATTTGACGGCGGTCGCGCCGATCGCCCGGGCGGCTGCCACGCCGGCTTCCGACGAGCCGGACATGAAGATTCCGGGGAAGAGGTCGACCGGGAGCGGCGGCGACATCTTCAGCTTGTCCGCCCTGTAGAACTCCCCCTGGAAATCGACGGGCGATCGCTCGGACAGAAGCCGCCGGATCAGCGTCGTGTACTCCACCAGCCTGTGGTAGCGCCGATCGTGCGGCGTGGTGTCGTTGAGTGCGGTCAGATCGTTCTTGAATCCGCCGGCCACCATGTTCAGGTAGATCCGCCGGCCATGCAGGAAGGCGAGCGAGGCGATCATCTTGGCGACCGAGTACGGATGCATGTAGACCGGCTGCACGGCCACGAGAGGACACAGGATCCGCGTGCTCTCGATGATGACCTGGGCGACCAGCCACGGGTCGACCATCGAGTTGTCGGAATAGACGAGGATGCCCCTGCAGCCGGCCCCCTCGCTCCAGCGCGCCACCCGGACGACTTCTTGAAGATACGCGCGCGTATCGGAGCTGCTCGACGGCGGGCAGGTGGAAAACACCTCGATGCGTGGGTCGAACATGCTGGATCGCCTCCTTCGCCTTCTCAGATCGCCTCGCAACGCGAGGCGGTGTCGGGATCGTTCCCGGTCTCGAGCCCTCGTTCATGCAGGAGCGACCAGTACAGCCGTTCGGTCGCGCGGGTCATGACATCCAGACTGAAGCGCTCCGCCATCCGCCGCTTGCCCGCCTGCCCCATGCGCCGCGCCAGGTCGGGGCCGGACAGAAGGACGTCGATGGCCCGGGCGAGCGCCGTCGCGTCCCGCGCGGGCACCAGGATCCCCGTCTCGCCCTCCTCGACCGCCTCCGCGCTGCCGCCGACCCGGGTGGTGACGACCGGGACGCCCGCAGCCATCGATTCGAGCAGGAAGTTCGACAGGCCCTCGCTCAGAGACGGCAGCACGGATACGGCGACCTCCTGCAGCAACTCGGGGACGTCGAGCCGGAAGCCTGTGAACACCACGCGATCCTGGATGCCGAGCCGCCGCGCCAGCTCCTCCAGACCGGTCCGGTACGCGTGCTCCTTCACCACCGCCCCGTCCTTCACCGCCAGGCGGTCGCCGACGATCAGGAACCGGACGTCCGGGTGACGGGCGGCGAGCGTCGCGGCCGCTTCGAGGAATTGACCCAGCCCCTTCATCTCGTGCAGACGCGAGACGACCGCCACGATCCTGGTGCCCGGAGCTACCCCGATCTCCTGACGCAGCCGGTTCCCGTCGCCCCGATTCTGGAACCTCGACAGATCGACGCCGTTCCTGATGACGACGATCTTGCGAGGTGAATACCCTTCTTCGATCAGCCAGCGCTTGACCGCGTCGGCGTTGACCACGACGCAGTCCGCCAGCCGGCAGACCAGCCTCTGCACGCGTCTCTGTATCGGTGTCTGGTAGACGCCCGTGTAGGTGTGCACGATCTGGATCCGGTTTCGCCTGAGGTCGCGGACGAAGCGCCACTGCTCGCGGAGCGTCCTGTGATTGTGGAGACTGTCGATCCGGTACTCCCAGATCGGCAGGCTGCTGGCCTCGATCTCACCCAGGAAGTGTCCCCAGCGCCTGAAACAGGCCAGGTGGATGTCGAACCGGGTCCGGTCCAGCGCCCGGCCCAGGTTGACGACATGGCGCTCCGTGCCGCCCATCGCGAAACCGTTCACGAAGGTCAGGAGCCTGATCCTGTCGCCGCACGGTGCCAGCGCACCCCTCTGCGCATCGGACGCGCCGGCGCTCATCGGCCCGTCTCCGCCTTCGCATCCGGAACGAGCCGCCCCGCGAAGAACACGTGGGGCGCGGCCCAGCTCAGCTCCGGGGTGGCGCGTCCTCCCGTGAGCCGCATCCAGGCCTTGGAGCACCGTCCCAGGGCCCGGCAGACGCAACGATGCAGTCCGCGCCTGAAATCGCTGGTCGTCCCGGCCGCCGAGGTGACATGGCCGTCGAAGAAGCCGACGTACCCCGAGGCGATCGTCCGGTATCCGGCCGCCTCGTGGACCTCCACGAGCGCCTGCGTGTCGTAGACGACGTGCGCCCGGAGCGTCCTGAGATCGCCCAGACGCTGCATCAGCCAGTTCACGCCCTGCAGGTTCGGCACCGTCGTCACGATGCGTCCGCCCGGTCTCAGGTACGCCGCCAGGACCGACAGCCGCTCGACCACGTCCGCGTAATGCTCCATGACACCCATCGAGTAGACCAGGTCGAAGCGCTCCAGGAGACCGTCGTGATCCCGCGGTTTGAACGCGTCTCCGCAGACGATCTCACCCGACGCTCCAGCTCCCCTCAGGTTCGCCCGCGCCAGCTCGGCGGCATGCGGCTCGATATCGATCCCGGTCACCCGGCAGCCCACGTGCCGGGCGAGAAACGGCAGCCACGGAGAGCGGCCGCAGCCCAGCTCGAGGACCCGGGATCCCGGGACCAGGCCCCCGTGCAGCTCGAACACCTGGAACAGTCTCCAGTCGCGCACCCGCCGCATGTCCGGCAGCACCGGCCGGAGGACCAGGTCGTCCGATCTGTCGGTGTAGTAGCCGCCGCCCTCTTTCCAGAGCCACTCGCTGGGACCGACGCGCGCCGTCTGCATGAGTTCACCCCTGCGTTTCCGCATCGCACGCGGCCCGCGCCGCCAGCGCGAGCCCGGCCATGTAATAGAAATAGAAGTGATAAGCCACCGGATGGAACAGAGCCGCAACCGCGAACACCGCCAGGCTCACCTGGATCCCTTCGGCCAGCAGAAACAGATCCCGCCACACGGACCGGCCCGCGGTGCGCCGCATGACCGACGCGGCCGTGCGGAAGCAGCCCGCCTGAATGACCAGGAACAGGACCAGCCCCGGGACGCCAAGGTCCACGGCGTACTCCAGGTACACGTTGTGGACCTTCTTCCAGAGGGCCCCCCGCATGTCGTTGAGGGCCAGGATGTTCATGCCGACGCCGGCGCCGATGATCGGGCTCTGCGACACCAGGTGGATGGCGGCCTGCGTGTCGCCCCAGCGCTCCTGCGCCGACCCGGTCGGATCGGACCGGATGTCCGTGATGGTGCGGAGACGCTCCAGGTACCCCGACGGCAGGAGCGGCGCGCAGGCCACGGTCAGGACGATCGCCGCGACCACCCAGCCTCGTTCCGGCCTGCGGATCAGCTTGACGACGTAGATCAGACCGGTCAGGGCCAGGCAGATGAAACCGGCGCGGGAGAAGGTCAGGATCACCGCCACCGCATCCAGGGCGGCGCAGCCGAGGAGAAGAAGACGTAAGCCGGTCGCCTCCTGAAGCAGCGCCAGGGCCAGGGTCACCGGCAGGATCAGGTTGAGCACCAGCGCCAGGTCGTTCGGGTTCGCGGTCAGGGGCGCCTCGTAGCTCAGGATGCGCTTCACCGGCCCCTCGTCCATGAATCGGCCGGCGTGATATTCGTGCACGCCGAAGGCCGCCAGCGGCACGGCCATCAGGGCCAGCCCCCAGGCGGCGAGGCGCAGCCTCTCCCGCGTGTTCACCACGTTGCCCAGGAGCCAGAAGATCGCCAGCGTCTTGAAATACATGTCCAGGAGAAACGCCAGGCTCCCTCCGGGCCAGTACGACCACGGGAGGGTGACCAGGGCCCAGATCGCGATCCCGGCGGCCACGACCGTCTCGCGCGTGACCCGCATCACCGGCCGGCGGTGGGTGAACCGATCGGCGACGTGGGTCGTGATCGCCACGGCGGCCGTCAGCAGTCCGAGACGCATCGGCGCCAGTACCGGTATGAACTCCTGGGGCGCCAAAAGGAGAACGAAGGTAAACGCCATCAAGGCCCAGAAGGGAACGCGCCCGCCCGCGCTCTCCTCGCCTCCGTCCGCCGACTCCGATGACGGCGCGGCGACGGCCTCCCGGAGAGTCTCCGGTTGCCACCACGCGGAGCGCTCCGCCGCCCTCATGCCTTCCTCAGCCCGCCAGCTCCAGGAGAGCCCGCGCCAGCTTGGCGTGATCGTGACGGACCTTCGGACCGGCCCCGATGAGATCGCGCATCACCGGGCGGCAACCCAGGGACCGGATGGAGCGGC
>QHXY01000003.1:3713-17022 GCA_003223145.1 Acidobacteriota bacterium | reverse complement strand
ACTCCGGATGCTTCATGATATTGGTGGTTCCCTCGAGAACCAGCCGTCTCTCGTGCTGCTCGGCGTCCAGATAGCGCGTCCCCAGACTGACGGCGTTCTTGAGCAACTGGTCGAAGGCGGCCTTCTCCTGCGCCATCAGGGCGACGAGCCGGGCCCGGATCTCCCCCAGCGACAGTCCTCCGAACTCCTCGACCAGATAGTGTCCGGCGCGCTCGAGGTCCCCCGGTTCGTAGTCCTCCGCCACCTCGATGATCCGGTGGCTCACCACACCCGACCGATCCACGAACACGCACAGGACCTTCCGGTCGTGCAATCTCACGAACTCGATGTGCTTCAGAACGGCGTCCTTGATCGGCGGCGCGATCACGTAACCCACCTGGCTGCTGAGGCGCGACAGGAGCCTGGGAATGATCTCCAGGGCCTCGCTGAACTCGCCGCCGATGCGGGTCAGGCTTTCGTCGATCAGGACCTTGTCACGGGAGCCGAGGCGGGCCGGCTGCAGGAGCGTGTCCACGTAGTAGCGATACCCCTGATCGGTGGGGATGCGGCCCGCGGAGGTGTGCGGCTGGGCCAGGAACCCCATCTCCTCCAGATCCGACATGACATTGCGCACGCTGGCGGGGCTGAGCCCTTCCCGGCTCATCTTGGCGATGGTCCGGGACCCCACCGGTTCCCCGGTGAGGATGTAGTTGACGATCACCTTTTTCAGGATCTCTTCGGCGCGCGCGTCCGACAGGCGTTCCGGCGGGGTCCTCTCTTTAGCACTCATAGCCTTCGAGTGCCAATATACCGGCACGACCCGGGTCTGTCAACCGTCCCCGCGGTCAGGATTTCCGCCCCGCCGGCTCACCGCCGATCTCGGCGGCCTCGCGGCTACTGCCAAGAAGATAGCCGCGGATGAAGCCGTCGAGGTCACCGTCCAAAACGCGCGCCACATCGCCGCGCTCGACGGACGTGCGGTGATCCTTCACCAGGGTGTACGGCTGCAGAACGTAGGAGCGGATCTGACTGCCGAAATCGATCTCCTTTTTCGCGCCCTCCTCCACCTGCCTCTTCTCATCCCGCTTGCGACGCTCGAGCTCGTACAGGCGGGCCCGCAGAATCTTCATCGCCATGTCGCGGTTGCGGTGCTGCGAGCGCTCGTTCTGGCAGGACACCACGATGCCGCTGGGAAGGTGCGTGATGCGGACCGCGGAGTCGGTCACATTCACGTGCTGGCCGCCGGCGCCGCTCGAGCGATACGTGTCGATGCGCAGGTCCTTCTCGTCGACCGCCACCTCGATCTCGTCGTCCAGGTCGGGATAGGCGTAGACCGAGGCGAAGGAGGTGTGCCGCCGGCCGGACGAGTCGAACGGCGAGATGCGCACCAGCCGGTGCACGCCGCTCTCGGCCCGCAGGAAGCCGTACGCGTTCTTGCCTTTCACCATCAGCGTGACGCTCTTGAGTCCAGCTTCCTCGCCCTTCTGATAGTCCAGCGTCTCGACGCGGTAGCCGTGGCCCTCGGCCCACCGCAGGTACATCCGGTAGAGCATCTCGGCCCAGTCCTGGGATTCCGTTCCGCCCGCGCCCGGGTGGATCGTCAGGATGGCGTCGCCGGCATCATGCTCCCCGGTGAGCATCACCTCCAGCTCCCGATCGTCGAGCGCCGCCTGCAGGCTGTCCACCGCCTGCTTGAGGTCCAGGAAGACATCCTCCCCTTCGCGCGCGAGCTCCGCGCAGACCTCCGCCTCCTCGAGCTTCTTCTCGAGCCGCCGGAATGAATCGATCTCCTCGTTGAGCCGGGTGCGGGTCCTCAGGAAGGTCTGGGCGCGGGCGGGATCGCTCCAGAGACCGGGGTCGGCGACTTTTGTTTCGATCTCGGCGAGCTCTCGGGAGCGGGCCGGAAGATCAAAGGTGCCTCCCGAGCTCGGCGAAACGGTCCTTGAGCGCGTCCACACGTCGCACCAGCTCGTCGATTTCAAAACTACGAGCGCCTTTCGCCATGGTCCTCGTCCGGGCGCGCCCGATCAGGTCGCCGAGCGCGAAAACGCCGCGCGGAGCGCGGCGGTTTGAAGGAGCGCTAGTATAGCACAGCCCCAGGCGAACAGGTCGCCGCAGCGGGCGTAGACGGTGCCGTCGTCCCTCAGGCTGACCGAACCGGCGAGCACGGCGCTCTGCATCAGCGGCGCGCTCGCGATGATGCGACCGTAGGGATCGATCAGCGCGCTGATCCCCGTGTTGGCGGCGCGCACCATCGAACGCCGGTTCTCCGCGGCACGCACGGTCGCCATCGCCAGGTGCTGGTAGGGCGCGGCCGAGCCACCGAACCAGGCGTCATTGGTGATGTTGACCAGAAAGGCCGCGTCCCGGCGAGCGACGCGCCGGACCAGCTCCGGGAAGATCGCCTCGTAGCAGATGAAGGTGGCGGCGCGTCCCGCCCGCGTCGGGAGCGGCTCGAACCGCTCACCGGGAGTGAAGTCGGCGATCGCCCCCTGCACCAGCCGCTCAACGAAGAACAGCAGGCGCCGGAGCGGGACGTACTCGCCGAACGGCACCAGATGAACCTTGTCGTACGAAGGGCCCAGCACCCCGTCCGGTCCGATGACGAAGGCGGCGTTGAAGGCGCGCAACCCGCCGGGGCGGGGGGCGTAGTCGACGCTCCCGACGATGAGATCGACATCGAGAGTGCGCGCCAGCTCGCCGAGAAACGACACGTAGGCGGCGTCCGTCACGACGCTCGACTCGGGGGCGGTGTCCGCCGGCCGGTGGACCGACACCGGGCTGGAGGACTCCGGCCAGACGATCAGCCTGGCCCCCGAGGCCGCCGCCTGGCGCGTGAGACGGGCCAGCTCGGAAACGATCGCCGCGGCGTTGCCGGGGCTCCATTTCACGTCCTGCGGGACGTTGCCCTGGATGGCGGCGACGCGCAGCGACACACCTTGCGGCTCGCGGGACGCGGCGCGCAGCGCCCCGATGCCTGCGACGTGGACGGCGGCGGCAAGCATGACCAGGGCGCCCCCGACGGCGCGAGCGCGCGTCGTGCCGGGCCGCACGATGAGCAGGGCCAACCCGGCATTGGTGGCCATCACCAGCCACGACACGGCGTAGATCCCGCCCCAGGCCGCGGCCTGCAGGATCGGCGCGTTCCGGTACTGCGAATAACCCAGCAGGCCCCAGGGAAAGCCGGTGAGGAACCGGCCGCGCGCCAGCTCCAGCGCGACCCACCCGACCGGCGCGGACACCAGGGCGAGCGGTCCGAAGCGCCGCCATGATGCGGCGATCAGCCAGGCGAACAGGGCGAAGTAGGTCGCCAGGTAGAACGCGAGGAGGGCGAGGATGAGCCAGGACACCACAACCGGCAGCCCGCCGTAGGTCTCCATGACCCCCGGAATCCAGTAAAGAAGGGCCACGAAGAAAACCCCCCCGCAGGCATAGCCGCGCGCCAGAGCGCCGCCGCGGCTGGTCTCCTCCAGCGACAGGATGAACGGCACGAGGGCGACGAAGGCCACGACCCCGAGGTCGGCGAGCGGGTATGCCAGCGCCAAGAGAAGACCGGACAGGCCCGCGAGCATGGGACCGCGCCCCGCGCCGCCCGGCAGGCTCCCGGGATTCCTAGCATTCATGGAGCAGGAGGCGAAGCGGCTCCCGGACGTCCACGATTCCAAGAGAGGCCTTTTTAAGCCCGGCGCGGAACAGCGTCGTTCTGCCCTGCCACGCGCTCTCCCGGCGGAGGGCGGCCGCCCCGCCAGGGGAAGGAAGGATTCCGTGCTCCGGCCCAGTGCCGATAAACTCGAACACCGGCACGAGCTGAAGAAGCCCCGAGCCCCGGCAGGACGGGCACCCCTGGCCGACGAAATAGGACCCGGGAGGTGGCTGGCGGTGCCGGGGCCCCGGGGACATGACGTCGAAGAGATCGACCGGCCGGCGGCAGGCATCGCACAGGCGCTCCATCAGGCGCGCTCCCAGAATGCCGCCCAGCGTGGGCCGAAGGGACGTCAGCACCCCCTTGCGTGCCATCGACTCCGCGGCGGCGCAGGCATCGATCGCCGGGACGATGGCGGCGATCGCGATCCGTCTCCCGGCCTGCTCTCCAGCGGCCGTGGCGCAAGCGGGGATCCCAAGATCGGGCAGGACGAGAAGATCCGGCGAGTCCGTCAGGGCGCTTTCGAGAATCGCCTCGAACGCAATGTCCTCTTCATCCTGCGCAAGCTCGATCGTCCTCACGCCGGGAAGACGCACGAAGTCACCGACGGCAACTCTGCGCGGGCAACGATTCCCTAGAAGGGACAGGATGCAGGAGACTCCGGCCGCTACGTCCATCGGAGCCGACCCCGCCACGACGAGGAGCCCCCTGCGCTCCTCCGCGAGACGATCGACGGCGCGCGCCAGCTCCGGGAGATCGCCCTGAATCTCGTGCCGCGTCGGCGTCGCCACCCGCTCCTCGCGCAGATCCAGGTCGTAGGTATCGCCCTCGATCCCCGGAAGCACCGAGACCGAAACCGCAAGGCGGCGTCCATCGACGAGGGCGATGAATCGCCCCTGCCGGGGAACCACGCGCCCCCGCGCCGACATGCCCGACAGCCCCTCGAGAAAAAGGGCCAGACTGGCGTAGGCCCCACGCGGCTGCATCGACTCCTGGTTGCCGGCGCCGCGGCCGTCGAACCTCACACGCATCGCCAGTCGTTCCGGCTCGATGCGGAGGTGCCGTACACCCCGGCGGACCGCGTCCGCGGTGATCGAGCGCAGCCTCTCACAGGGGGGCGCGTCGACGCCCAGCATCTCGGGAAGGGCCGGCAGGATCCGCCGGCGACGATCCGAGAGGAGGACAGATCATCGGATCGACGGTGAGACCCGTCATCACCTCGACCGCGGCAATGAGCGCCGGGTTGTCCGCGCTCGCCAGGCCGAGAGCCAGCACCCCGGCCTCGATTCCGACCGGCACCATGCCGTAGTGGTGGGCCAGCCGACCCGGAATGAGGTCCATGGCCGGTCGCATGCGCAGGTCGTCGGCCAGGTCGGGCATGAGCGCGTCCAGGTTCTCGGTGAGGAACAGGTGTAGAGCCGCCGGCGTCGCCAGCCCCAGCTTGAGAAGGTTGTAGCCTAACCGGCCGCCGCGCAGCCGCTGCTCCTCCAGGCCGCTGGTCACCGCCCGTCGGGTGGCGATCCCCGCCTCGACGAGGAGATCGCCCAGCAGGCGGCGGTCCTCGAGCGGCGGGCGTCGGTCGCTCATGTTACAGACCCTCCTGCAGGACCCACGGTCGCAGGCGGGCTCGGCGCAGCACCCGCGCGGCGGCGTCCGCCTCCGTGCGCGTCAGGTAGCGTCCGGCGCGCACGCGGTACACGACCTGCCGACCCGAGCGATCCTCCACCACGATCGCGGGAAAGCCGCGCTCCGCCAGGCGGTCGCGCATTCGCCTGGCCACCCCCGCGTCGCGCGTGGCGAGCACCTGGACGATATAGGCAGGCGACGACCTGAGGGTCGGCTGTCCCGGGAGCGTCCTGACCGTATCCTTATTACTACCGCTGAGGGGCGGGCTCGACGGGGGGGCGCCGCCCGGCGCCGCCGCATGGCCGGAGCCCGGCTCCGCGCTGAAGCCGCCCGTCGCCGGAGGTCCGCCGGAACCCAGCGTCTTGTAGAAGGTCAGATCGCCCGGCGCGGACATCTGTTCCGTTCCGGGATCCGCCGCAGAAGCATCGGGCCGGACGGTCCCTGCCTGGCCCTCCGTAATCGGTCTGGCACCGCGACCAGTCCATCGGGACAGGGCGAGAAGAACGGCTACCAGGATGAGGACCCGCAGGAGGAGCGCCCGGACGGAGCCCCCACCGCTCAACGTTTGCCACCCATCGCCTCGAGCGTCTCTTCGTCCGCCTCGGAGACACCGATCGAGTTCTTCCCTGACAGCTTGATTTTCTGCATGGCCTTGTCGGCGCACTTGATCAGGCCGAGGCTGGTGCGCGCGTGGTCCGGGTAGGACGCGATGCCGAACGACGCGGTCAGGGCCATCCCGGGGGTGTCATCCACCAGAAACGAGCGGCTGCTCAAGGAGACGCGCAGACGCTCGGACAGCTCGCACGCGCCCCGCAGGTCGGTTTCGGGCAGGACGACGCAGAACTCGTCGCCGCCGTAGCGAAACAGCTTGTCACTGCCGCGAATCTCGCTCACCAGGCGGCGCGACACCTCGCGCAACGCCTTGCTGCCCATGGCGTGGCCGAAGCGATTGTTGATCTCCTTCAAATTGTCCATATCGAGGAAAATGAGCGACAGCGATGTCGAGTAGCGGTGCGCCCGGTACACTTCCTCGCTCAGGAAGCGGTCGAAATACCTTCGGTTGTACGACTCGGTCTGGTCGTCCTTGATGATCAGCTCCTTGTAGCGCTCGACCAGAAGAGCGTTGAGCAGCGCCGGAATCAGCTCGGGCACCAGCCGGCCAATCCGATCCAGGTCGGCCTGCGAGAAATCCCCGCCTTCCCGCGCCATGAGCAGCATCCCCAGGAGCGCTCCGGCTCCCGGCAGCGGAACCGCCAGGACCTGCTCGATCGCCAGCCGGCGCAGGGCCTCGGGAGCGGGCGCCATCATGGGCGTGAAGGACGCGGAGGGGGGCCCCGGCCCACGCATCTCCGCAAGGTCGAGGGTGACGATACCCTTGCGGCGAGGGTCGTCAGGCGGAATGTGCGAAGCCTTCAGATGGAAGGTATCCTGCTCGCCGTCGTAGAGATACAGCAGGGCGGCGGTCGCGTGCCCGAGCTCCATGCCCGCGCGGACGGCGGCATCCGAGACGGCTGCGAGATCGAGCAGGCGGGTGGCGCCGAGGGCGGCGCGGGCGATGCGCAGGTCATCCTCGAACCGGTCCGGGCTCACAGAATCGCTCCCCCAGGAGGTCGGGCCCTCAGGCGATCTTTTTCTTGAGCGCTTCCATGATGTCGATCGGGACCGGGAAGATGATTGTCGAGTTCTTCTCGGTGGCGATCTCGGTCAGGGTCTGCAGGTAGCGCAGCTGCAGGGTCGTGGGGTTCGCCGACATCACCTCCGCCGCTCGTGCGAGCTGCGTCGACGCCTGGAACTCCCCCTCGGCGTGGATGATCTTGGCCCGCTTCTCGCGCTCGGCCTCCGCCTGCTTGGCGATGGCCCGCTGCATCTCGGTCGGCAGGTCGACGTGCTTCACTTCGACCATCGACACCTTCACGCCCCACGGATCGGTGTGGCGGTCGAGGATCTGCTGCAGCTCCGCGTTCAGTCTCTCTCTCTTGCTCAAAAGGTCGTCCAGCTCAACCTGTCCCAGGACCGCGCGCAGCGTGGTCTGCGCCAGCTGCGAGGTCGCGTAGTGGTACTGCTCCACCTCGACCACGGCCCGCTTCGGATCGATGACCCGGTAATAGACCACCGCGTTCACCTTGACCGAGACATTGTCGCGGGTGATCACGTCCTGTGGCGGCACGTCGTGCACCACGGTCCGCAGCGACACGCGCACCATCCGATCAATCGGGAAGAACACCACGGTGATCCCGGGTCCTTTCGCCGTTCCCAGCAGGCGACCGAGACGGAACACGACGGCCCTTTCATACTCGTTCAGGATCTTGATGCTGGAGATCAGCCAGATCGCGACGAAGACGATCACGAACAGCATGCCCGCCCCCGCACCCGATGGACCCATGATCGAACCTCCTTCGCGGCTTGCCGCGGCGTCAGGATATCTCCTCGACTTCGAGCACCAGGTCCTGCACGCCCGTGACGCGCACCCTGGCTCCCTTCCGGATGGGCCGGGCCGTCCTGGCGTTCCAGTACTCGCCGTGCACGAACACCTGGCCTTCCGGCTCCAGATCGGTCAGGGCCGTCCCCCGTTCCCCCAGGAGCCCTACGGAGCCCGTGGTCGGCTTGTGCCGCGACACCTGGACCACGAGTGTGGTCAGGATCGCCATGATCAGCCCCCCCGTCCCCGCGATGGAGACGATCGCCCAGCGCGCCACACCCAGGTGCGGCGTCCCCGGCTGGCTTTTGAACAGCATCAGGGCGCCGAGCACCAGGCAGACCACGCCGCCGACCGTCAGGGTACCGTAACTCGGCACCTTCAGTTCCAGTAGAAACATGACGATCCCCGCGACCACCAGCGCCACCCCGCCCCAGTTCATGGGCAGGATCTGCGACACCAGCGCGAACAGCAGAAGACAGATGGCGCCGACCACTCCCGGCGCGATCATGCCCGGATGCGTGAACTCGATGTAGAGCCCGACGATTCCCACGAACAAAAGGAGCAGCGCCATGGTCGGATCCGCCAGGTGCCTGAGGAGCCGGTCGCGCAGCGACATGTCAAGAGACTGGATCCGTGCCCGTGTCAGGTGCAGCGTCTGGGCGCGCCCGTCGAAGCGGCGGATGGTCTTGCCGTCCAGCGTTGTGATGATGTCGTTCTCGTCCCGGCACACGTAGTCGATGAGGTGCAGCTTCAGGGCCTCGCGCTCGGTGAAGGCACTGCTCTTTCGGACGGCGAGCTCGGCCTCCTTCTCGTTCCGTCCGCGATTCGTCGCCAGGCTCCGCGCGTAGGCCGCCAGGTCGTTTTCGATCTTCGCCATCATCGGCGAATCTTTCGGGACGTCTCCGACCGCGAGCACGGGGTGCGCGGCGCCGAACCGCGTGCCGGGCGCCATGACCGCGACATCGGCTGCGATGGTGATGAAGAAGCCGGCCGAGGCCGCCTTGCTGCCGTTGACGAAGACCACCACTGGGATTCGCGACGAGGTGATCGCCTGGACCGCCTCTTCCATGGAGGTGACGAACCCGCCGGGCGTGTCGAGCTCGATGATGAGCAGAGCGGCGTCGTCCTCGTTGGCTTTCTTGATCGCGTCCTTGAGGTAGCGCGCCGAGATGGGATGGATCATGTCCTTGAGGCTCACCGTGTAGACGAGCGCGCCGCCCCCGGAGGGCTGCGCCGGAGCGGGCAGCGGCGCCGCGACCGGCAGCGCCGCGGCTCCGCAGACGATGAGCGCCGCCAGCAGGGCACGCCGCGCCGGGGCCGCTACGCGTCTCATGATTCCCGCGCACCGAGGAGAGTCCGGAGCCGCTCCACGCCGGCGCGGATCCGATCGAGAGACAGGGCGTAGGACAACCGCACATAGCCCGGGGCGCCGAACGCCTCGCCCGGGACGGTGGCCACGCCGATCTCGCTCATCAGGCGGCGGGCGAACTCGATCGAATCGGCACAGCCCAGCGCCGCCATGGCGCCGGTCACGTTCGGGAACACGTAGAAGCTTCCGGGCGGCACCTGACAGGTCAGGCCGCGGATGCGGTTGAGCGATCGGACCAGCTCGTCCCGCCGCCTGCGGTACTCCTCCCGCATGGAGGCCACCGAATCCTGCGGCCCGTTCAGCGCCTCCACCGCCGCCGCCTGGGAGATCGACGACGTGTGCGTGGCGTCGTGCGACTGGACTTTGCGCAGGGCCTCCATCAGCGGTCGCGGCCCGAGCGCGTACCCCACGCGCCACCCGGTCATGGCGTACGTCTTCGAAAACGAGTTGACCAGAACGAGCCGATCGCGCAGGCGGGCGTGCAGCGAGGCGAACGACGCGAACGAACCCGGTCCGTAGTGGAAGGTGTCATACGTCTCGTCCGAGATCACCCAGGAGCCGCTCGATGCTGCGAACTCCGCCAGCCTCTCCAACTCGTCGGGCGGGATGACCGCCCCGCTCGGGTTGCACGGCGAGTTCACGATGATCGCCTTGAGGTCCCTGTGGGCCTCGAGATCGCGCGCCCGCGGCACGAAGCCGTCCGCCTCACGAGCCGCCACCACCACCGGCACCGCCCCGCAGAGCTTGACCTGCTCGGGGAAGGAGACCCAGTACGGCGCGTAGATCGCCACCCTGTCACCGGGCTCGAACAGCGCCATGGCGATCAGGAAGAGGACGTTCTTGCCGCCGCAGCCGCTGACCACCTCGTCGGGTCCCCAGGCGGCGTCCCAGCGATCGCGATAGCGGGCGGCGATCGCCCGGCGCAGATCGAGGATGCCGCCCGTATCGGTATAGTGCGTCAGGTTGTTCTGCAGCGCCACGACGGCCGCCCGCTTGATGTTCTCGGGTGTGTCGAAGTCCGGCTCTCCGGGGCCGAAATCGACGACGTCGACGCCACGCTCCCGCAGGGCCTTGGCCTCCATCATCACCGCCAGGGTCGGGGACACGCTCACCGCCTCCAGCCGCCGCGCCAGATGCACGTCGCTGCGCGTCATCGGGATTCCGTGCGGCGGCCCGACGCGGCCGCGAAGCGCCGCTTCAACCGAGTCGCCACCTCCGCGGGCACCAGCCCGGTCACGTCGCCTCCGAGACGGGCCACCTCCTTCACCAGGCGGCTGCTGACGTACGAGTAGGTTTCCGAGGGCATCATGAAGACGGTCTGGATGCCGGGCTCCAGCCGCTGGTTCATCTGGGTCATCTGGAACTCGTACTCGAAATCGGACAGGGCCCGCAGACCCCGCACGATCACCTGCGCGCCGCGCTCGCGGGCGTACTCGACCAGGAGCCCGTCGAACGCTTCCACCACCACGCTCGGCCACTTGCCGACCACCGAGCGCAGGATGTCGACACGCTCCTCCAGGGGAAACAGCGGGTCCTTCTCGGGATTGCGCAGGATCGCGACGATGATCCGGTCGAACAGCGTCCCGCCGCGCGAGATGATATCCAGGTGGCCGTTGGTGATCGGATCGAACGTCCCCGGATACACCGCCGTCAGGTTCATCCGCCCGCCTCGGGACCGACCGGCTGCCGGCCGCGGGCCCGCAGCTCCGCCGCGTGCCGCAGCGCCGCCGGGGTCACCTTCTCCCCCGCGAGCATACGGGCCAGCTCGCGCACCTTTCCCTGATCGTCGAGCGTCTCAACGGTCACCTCCGTGCGCCCGCCCGCAGCGCGCTTGCTGACCAGGACATGCCGGTCCGCGTGCGATGCGATCTGCGGCAAGTGGGTGACACAGATCACCTGATGCCGGCGCGCCAGGGCCCGCAGCTTGCGGCCGACGGCCTCCGCCACCGCACCCCCGATGCCCGCGTCGACCTCGTCCTCCGGAAGCCACCGACGCCAGGGGAGCGAGCGGCTCCCCCGGGTTGGCCGCCAGGAGGAATTCCACCACGTCGTATCCCGTGCCGTCAACGGCGACCTCCTCCCCCTCGACCCACAGGCCCGAACCCGGGGAGGGGCGCTGCCGGACATCGACCGCGAAACGCGACTTCGCCATTGCCAGCCCTGCCAGCTCGGTCTCGACCGTCGCCTCCAGAGCGCGGGCCGCGGCACGGCGGGCCCGCGACAGGTGCGCGGCAACGCGCAGCGCCTTCCCACCGAGCTCCTCGACGCGCTTTTGCAGATCCTCCACGGTCTCGCCCCCGCCCACCAGTTGCGACAGCTCGTCGGCCGCCTGATCACGCCGCCGCAGCAGGTCCTCCTCGCACCCGCCGGGGGCGTGCTTGCGCAGCAGCGCATCCAGCGCCTGAATCCGGTCGTCGATCTGCTCGAGGCGGTGCGGCTCGAAATTCAGGCGCGCGGGGTAGTCGCGCAGGAAGAAGGCGCTCTCCTGCAGGTCGGCCCGCGCCGTCTCGGCGCGCGCCAGGTGCTCGTGGAGGATGGGGTCGAAGCGCGCCAGGTCGCGCAGGGCCCGAATCGCCTCGGCCAACCGGGTCAGCGACGCCGCCTCGCCCTCGTACAGCGCCTCGTACGCCTCGCGCGCGTGGCGCAGGATCGACTCCGCGTTGCGCAGCACGTCGCGCTCGGCACGCAGCGCCTGGCGCTCGCCCGGGCGCACCGCCGCCCGGTCGATCTCCTCAATCTGGTAGCGCAGCGCGTCGACGCGCTGTGCCAGGCGTTGCGCCCCCTCACGCATGGAGTCCAGTCGGGTCGTCGCCATCTCCAGGCGGCGCGCGGCGCCCGCCATGGTCTCGAGTCCGTCCTCGAGACCGGCGTGGCGGTCGAGAAGGTCGCGGTGGTTCGCCGGCTGGAGGAGTGTCTGCTGCTGATGCTGGCCGTGCACGTCGACCAGGGTCGCGGCAAGGGCTTTGAGGTCCGACAGCGGCGCGAGCGATCCTCCAGCGAAAGCGCGTCCCCTGCCCTGGGCGAGGATCTCGCGGCGCGCCACGATCGAGCCACCCTCCATGGCATAGCCCCGCTCCTCCAGGAAGGCGCGGGCGGTGCGGTTCGCCGACAGGTCGAACTCCGCCTCGACCGCGACCCGCTCCTCCCCGGCGCGGATCATCTCGGGACCGGACCGTCCTCCCAGGACGAGGGCCAGCGCGTCGACCAGGATCGACTTTCCGGCGCCGGTCTCTCCCGTGAGCAGATTCAGACCGCGCCCCAATTCCAGAGTCAGCTCGCGAACGATCGCGAGGTTGGTGATGTGCAGGCAACGGAGCATCGAACTCGTCTTGTGGAGGGTGCACTGCCGCGCGGGTTCGATCGGCCGCGCATCCTATCAGAGCGATCCAGGGTTGTCAAGGAACGGAGCGTGTGTTAACTTACGTCGCTCGAACCTGTTGCGCGATCGCGCGCCCTTCTCAGGAGACCCCGGATGACCACAGCTTCAGGCTTCGTCCTGGCGGCCGCGACCGCGGGCTCCCAGGGCGATATCCTGCGTCTCATCGCCGACTCCGGGGCGCTCGTCAAGTTCGTTCTTCTGATCCTGCTCGGATTCTCCGTGCTCTCCTGGGCGGTGATCCTCGAGCGCCACCGGGCGCTGCGCCGCGCTGAGACCGACACGGTCCGCTTCCTGCAGGCCCTGGAGCACGAGAAGAGGCTCGCCGACCTGCGCGAGCGCAGCGGCCGCTTCCGCGCCAGCCCCCTCGTGCCGATGTTCAACGCCGGCTTCAGGGAGCTGACCTCGGCGATCGCCGAGGGGGTGAGCCGGTTCCGCGGCGGCGCCGGCATCCCCGACGAGGAGCGGTCACGCATCCTCGAGCGCGTGCGGCGCCGGCTCGAAGAGACCGCGGCGGCCGAGGCGGACCGCCTCGACCGCAACCTCAGCCTGCTGGCGACCACCGGTGCCGTCACTCCGTTCATCGGGCTGTTCGGGACCGTCTGGGGCATCACGAACGCCTTCCAGGGCATCGGCATCGCCGGCTCCGCCAGCCTCGCGGCGGTCGCGCCCGGGATCTCGGAGGCGCTGGTCACCACCGCCGCCGGACTTTTCGCCGCCATTCCGGCCGTCGTCCGCTACAACCTCCTCCTGGCCCGGGCGCGCCGCCTGGGGGGCCGCATCGATCGCTTCGTCCTCGGATTCGCCTCGATCGCCGAGACCCAGATCGAAGCCGGTCGCGCCGCCTCGGCTGCCGTCGAGGCGGGCAAGATCCGCGTCTGACGCGATGGCGATGAC
>QHXY01000003.1:0-3600 GCA_003223145.1 Acidobacteriota bacterium | reverse complement strand
ACCGAATCCGGCTCGGACGCCACCGAGCAGCGGCTGGTCGTGGCGATTGACAGCGACAGCACCGTGTATCTCAACGATCACCCGGTGAACGTGAACCTCTTGACCGACCGCCTGAAGACCGAGATCAAACGCACCGGCATCGATTTCGTCTTCCTGCGCGCCGATCAGGAGGTCCCGTACGGCCGGGTCATGGTCGTGATGGACCAGATCAAGAAGGCCGGCGCCGATCGGGTCGGCATGGTGACCCAGCCCGCCCGCACGGGCGACAAGAAGAGCGCGTCCCGATGAGCCCGAGTCCGGTCGCCTTCGACCTCGGCCCACCGTCGCTGCCCTGGAGATTGACCCTGGCCCTGTCGATCGGGCTGCACCTGTTCGGCTTCTTCCTGATCTTCGGCCTGCCCCGACTCCTGCCGCGCCCCGGCTTCACCCCCGTGTACGTCGTCGACCTGGTCTCGCTTGCCGGCGGGCCGCCGGCCGCCTCTCCTCCCCCGGCCGGCGCGCCTCCCAGACCCGCGCCGCAGGCCTCGGTGACGAAGAAGGAGGAGAAGGCGATCAAGCTCCCGCAGCACGGCGCCAGGAAACCGGATCTGAAGAAGACGCCCGAGCCGAAGAAGACACCGGAGACCAAGGCCACCCAGGCGAAGCCGGCCGAGACGAAGAGCCCGGCCGCCGCACGGGGGACGCCCCCTCCGTCGGAGCACCCGGGCAGCGTCTCCGAGGCGCCGGGGGCTCCCGGCGGCACCGGGTCGGCGGGGGGCGGATACGGCGGCGGTGGCGTGGAGCAGACCGACGCCCTCAATTTCTACGGCGCGCTGGTCAAGCGCAACATCGAGAACGCATGGAAGAAGCCGCTGTACCCATCGGCGGAGACGAGCCGCCGGGCGTTCACCACGCAGGTGCGGGTCATCGTCACCAGCAGCGGCCGAGTGAGCAGCGTCGTCATCGTCGCGCCGAGCGGCTACGACGCTCTGGATCAATCGGTCCTGGAGGCGGTCCACGAGGCGATCTTCCCGCCGTTTCCCTCGAGCCTGAGCTACCCGACCCTCGCGCTGCCGATCGAAATTGTCCTGACGCCGGACTAATTCCGTTCCCCGGGAGAGCCCGTGAGACACCTCGAGAAAAAACTGTTGCCGCTTCCAGCGCTCCTGATCCTGCTGGGCGGAATGACCGTCGGCCTGGCGCCGGCCGCCCGGCAGGAGTCACCCTCGCAGGCCCAGACTCCACCATCGGAGCCGCCGATCCCGTCCGTGCCAATCATCCGGATCGTCGGCCCGGCGAAACCGAAGATCCCGATTGCCATCCCGGCGTTCCAGGCCAGCGCCGACGGCAGAGCGCGCGACCTCGCGAAGGAGACCCGCGACACGCTGCGCGACGATCTCGATTTCTCAGGCTACTTCTCAATCGTGCCGGAGGAGTACCACAAGCTGGTGCGGCCCGATAGCGGCGGGCACATCCCTTTCAAGGAGTGGCTGGGGGTCGGAGCCGAAGACCTGATGATGGGCGAGCTGCATCTCGAGGCGTCGAACCTGGTGTGCGAGGGTCGGCTGTACGACACCTCCGACCAGAAAGTCCTGTTTGGGAAGCTGTACCGCGGCGAGCCGGACCTGGCGCGGGTCATCGCCCATCGGATGAGCAACGAGATCGTCCAGCAGCACACCGGCCAGCCCGGGATTGCCCTGACACGGATCGCCTTCGTCTCGCAGGTTGGCAAGGCGAAGGAGATCTACGTCATGGATTACGACGGGGCGCGCTCCAAGCGGATCACCGGCAACGGCTCGATCAACCTGTCGCCCGCCTGGTCGCCGGATGGCAAGGAGATCGCCTTCGTGTCGTATCGCACCGGCACTCCGGAGCTGATGATTATCAGCAACGACGGGGCGCTGCGGGCCGCATTCCCGCAGCAGGGAGAGCTGAACAGCGCCCCGTCCTGGTCGCCGGACGGGAGCGCGGTCGCCTTCTCGAGCAGCCGGGACGGGAACGCGGAGATCTATCTCCTGCGCCTGTCCGATCGCTCCTTGAAGCGCCTCACGAACAACGACGGCATCGATACCTCTCCGACCTGGTCCCCCGACGGCCGGCAGATCGCCTTCACCTCCGATCGGGCCGGCAGCCCGCATATCTACGTCATGGCGGCCGACGGCGGCGGTGTCCATAACGTCACCCCGGAGGTCTCCTATTGTGACGCCGCCTCCTGGTCCCCCCTGGGAGACAAGATCGCCTTCACGGCGAGGGTGGCCGGCGGCTTCGACATCTTCGTCCGGGACGTCAAGGCCTACGAGGCCGACCCCAGGAGCGGCCCGATCGGGCGCCTCACGGAGAACAGCAATATCAACGAATGGCCGCGCTGGTCCCCCGACGGCCGCCACCTGGCGTTCGCCTCGAACCGGACCGGCAACTTCGACATCTACACGATGGACCTCGACGGCTCCCACCTGCGCCGCCTGACGCACGGCGGCAACAGTTATTCTCCCGCATGGTCGCGGTGAGCGCCGGGGGTGCGTGCTATAATCGTTGCGTTTCGCGTTCGCTTGTGGGGAGTCTTCGACGAGGCGCGGCCGGCGGCAAAAGGCCGCGCCGATCGGGCCGCCTGAATTCCTCGGGCCGGCCCTCCACTTATGGGGAGGTGACGCGATGGGTCATGGCGTTTCCCGCTGCCTGATGCTGCTGGTGCTCGCTTTGTCCCTGGCTTCGGCGCTCGCGGCGTGCAAGAGCGCCCCGCCGGCCGAGGCGCCGGTGACCTCGGCGCCCGATTTCACATCGGGCAAGACGCCCAAGGCCGAAAAGGTGGAGGAAACCACCGGTTTCAAGCCGGCCGATACGCAGGCCGAGCCGGTCAATGAGTCTGCCTCGTCGCTCGCCGAGAAACTGAACACCCAGGGAGTGCTCAAGCGGATCAATTTCGATTTCGACAAGTACGATCTTCGTCCGGATGCCATCAGGACGCTGGGCGACAACGCCGCGACGGTCAAGCAGTACCCCCAGTTCAAGTTGCGCATCGAGGGCCACTGCGACGAGCGCGGCACGGTGGAATACAATCTGGCGCTTGGCGAGAAACGGGCCAGGGCGGCGGGCGACTACCTGGTGTCCCTGGGAACGCCGGCGCGCAGTCTGAGCATCGTGTCCTTCGGCAAGGAGCGCCCGCTCGATCCGGGCCACAACGAGTCGGCCTGGGCGAAGGACCGGCGCGACGAGTTCATCTTCCTGGCCGAGTGAGGCGGAACGCGGAAGGGGCCGCGGTGCAACCGTGATCCGGAACACCTGCGGAGCGTGTGGTGCGGCCCTTCTCGCGTCGGTGCTCGCGCTGGCGTCGGCAGCCTGCGCCACCGCCGGGGGCGGGTCGCAGTTGCAGGCCGATCTGGACGCCTTGCAGCAGCAGGTCTGGAAGCTCCAGAAGGACAACGTCGCGCTGAGACAACAGCTCACCCAGGCCGGAGCCGCCCCGGCGGCGTCCGACCCGGGGACGGCCGAGTTGCGGGCCCGGCTCGACAGCCTGGCGCACGAAATCGAGATGATGCGCACCCGGGCCGACGAGGCGGACCAGCGTGTCGCGGCCATGGCGAACGATCTGCACACCCTGCGCGAGGCTCTGGAGTCGTTCAG
>QHXY01000208.1 GCA_003223145.1 Acidobacteriota bacterium | reverse complement strand
ATCGCAGGGACGGGCGCTACAAGGACGCGGTCGAGGTCTGCCTGGAGGGGCTGGCTCGCCACCCGACCTATCACACGGCCCGCATCTCTCTCGGCCGGACTTATATGGAAGCGGGCGATCTCGAGAACGCCCGGCGCGCCTTCTCCGATGTCCTGGAGCTGCAGCCTGGAAACCACCTGGCGGGCAAGCTCCTGGCCGAGGTGCAGAAAAAGACGGGGGATGTCCGGGGGGCCGCCGAAACCTACCGGGCCATTCTCGGGCAGTATCCGAACGACAGGGAAGTCGAGTCCCTTCTCCGCCAAGTCGTGGGAGGGTCGTCCGCGACATCGCCACCCGCAGCGACCGTGGCGCCTGCGGCGACGGCGGCCCCCCCCGCGCTGCCGGTCACCGCGCGACCGGCCGCGCCTCCTGCCCCCGGGCCGGTTTCGGCTGCACCGGCGACGCGACCGCCGGCATGGGTCCCGCCGCTCAACAAGCAGGTCGGACCGGCGCCTTCCCGGCGCGATCCCGCTCCCGATTTTCGCGCCGAAGATCTGGGCGGGGCCGGCTTCGCGATCGCGGGTGAGGTAGTCGTGGCGCCTGGGGGACCATCCCCGGCGCCACGCAGCGTCCCGGCAGCGCTCGAGGAAGCGGACGACGACGCCCTGCAGACCAACACTCTCGCCGAGCTTTACCTGCGCCAGGGGCTGGTGGACAGGGCGATCGAGGTGTACCGCGGAATGCTGCGGGTCGATCCCGGCAACCAGAAGGCGGCCCGCAGGCTGAGCGAGCTGCTGCCGGTCGGTGCCGACCGTCCGCCTGTCGCAGCGCCCGGCGTTCACGCGCCGGAAGCTCGCCGTGAGCCGGTTCCTGCGTCCGGCGTGGCTCGAACGCGGGCGTTCGCCGAGGACGAGCCGCCGATGATGATGCAGTCGATCTCGCCCTCCGCCTCCGGCGCGGCGCAGACCGCGCCCGCGCCGGACCGGAGAATCCTCAGGCTCGAGCGCTGGCTCGAGGGGATCCGCGCGGCCGCCGCGAGGGAGGCGGGTCCGCGATGAGATCGGTGCTGCAGGACGTGCTGGATCGGATCCCGGAGGCCCTCGGGGCCGCCGTCGTCGGTCTCGACGGGATCGCGGTCGAGAAGGTGGCGGCGCAGCCGACGTTCAACATCGATTTGGCGTCCGCTCAGGCGATCGGTCTGGTCAAGCGGGCGGGGTCCACGCTGCGTGACCCCGCCGCCGATCGCCTGGAGGAGGTCTCGGTCGTCAGCCGTTCCGGCCTCACGATCCTCCGCTCGATCGGCGGCGACTACTACCTCTGCGTGGTCCTGGCGCCCGGCTGTATCCCCGGGCGAGCCCGCTACGAGGTCTGGAAGGCCAGCCCGACCGGTGGAGGTGCCGCGTGAGCGGAGGGCGCTTGGACAACGAAATCAAGGAGCTGATGGAGTACATCGAGGCCAGCAGCTTCGTCGAGTTCGAGCTGGAACGCGAAGGGTTCAAGATCAAGCTCGTGAAACGGGCGCCGGTCACGAACGGCCCGGCCGGTCCCGCTGCTCCGGTCCTGGCGGCCTCGATGGCTCCACAGACCGTCGAGACGCCGGTCGCCAGGCCCTCGGCCGTCGAGTCTCCGGACGTCCACCTGGTGAAATCGCCGATCGTCGGCACGTTCTACCGGGCCAGCTCGCCCGCATCACGGCCGTTCGCCGAGGTCGGTGACCGGGTGAAGAAGGGACAGGTGGTGTGCATCGTCGAGGCGATGAAGCTGATGAACGAGATCGAATCGGACTGCGACGGAGAGATCCTGGAGGTGCTGGTGGCGAACGGCCAGCCGGTAGAGTACGGAGAGCCGTTGTTCAAGATCCGGAAGTCTCCGGCGTCGTGAACCGTCGCCGCCCCTGTCCATGTTCAAAAAAATCCTGATTGCCAATCGCGGCGAGATCGCGCTGAGGATCATCTGGGCGTGCCGCGAGCTCGGCATCCAGACGGTGGCGATCTACTCCACCGCCGACTCCGACTCGCTGCATGTGAAGTTCGCGGACGAGGACATCTGCATCGGACCCCCGCGCAACGCCGATTCCTACCTCAACATCGGCGCGGTGATTGCGGCCGCCGAGATCACCGATGCCGATGCGATCCATCCCGGCTACGGCTTCCTGGCCGAATCCGCCCATTTCGCCGAGGTCTGCGAGGCGTGCCGGATCCGGTTCATCGGGCCCGCACCCAACATGATCCGGCTGATGGGCGACAAGGCCAAAGCACGCGAGACGATGCTGGCGGCGGGTGTCCCGATCATCCCCGGGAGCCGCGGCACGGTGGGTGACGAGCAGGAGGCCCTGCCCCTGGCGACCCGGATCGGCTACCCGGTCATCGTCAAGGCGGCGGCCGGGGGGGGCGGGCGGGGCATGCGGGTGGTGAACTCGCCGGAAGAGCTCACCTCCGCGATGAGCGCCGCACGCACGGAGGCGAAGGCCGCCTTTGGCGTGCCCGACGTCTACATCGAGAAATACCTCAAGACGCCGCGTCACATCGAGTTCCAGATCCTGGGGGACTCCTACGGCAACATCGTCACCCTGGGAGAGCGCGAGTGCTCCATCCAGAGGCGACATCAGAAGATCGTGGAGGAGTCCCCCTCCACCGCGCTGACGCCGAAGCTGCGCCGGCGCATGGCCGAGGTCGCGCTGAAGGTGGCGCGCACCGTTGGCTACCAGAACGCGGGCACCGTCGAGTTCCTGCTCGACGAGGAGGGGCGCTTCTTCTTCATCGAGATGAACACGCGCATCCAGGTCGAGCATCCGGTCACCGAAATGGTGACCGGCATCGACCTCATCAAGGAACAGATCAAGATCGCGGCGGGCGAGTCGCTGGCCTTCCGGCAGGAGGACATCCAGACCACGGGCCACTCGATCGAATGCCGGGTCAACGCCGAGGACCCCGAAACCTTCGCGCCTTCGCCGGGCAAGATCACCACGTTCCATCTGCCCGGGGGTCCGGGGGTGCGGGTGGACACCGCGGCCCATCCGGAATGCACGATTTCTCCCTACTACGACTCGATGATCGCGAAACTGATCACGCGCGGCAACAACCGCATGGAGGCGATTTCCCGCATGCGGCGATCGCTCGAGGTCATGGTCGTGGAGGGGATCCGGACGAACATCCCCCTGCACCGGCGCATCATGGTCGATGCCGATTTCATTCGCGGCAACCTGCACACGGGTTTTCTCGACCGGCTGTTGGAGCGCAAGGAGGAAGCGGCCGTCGCCTCCTGATCCGGGGCGCCTCCAGTGAGCCATGAGTGACAACGCGGGTGTCGTGTTCCTCGTCGGCTTCATGGGCGCGGGCAAGACCACCGTCGGCCGGATCCTGGCGCGCCTGTTGAGGTGGGATTTCGTGGATCTCGACGAGCGCATCGTGGCCGCCGACAGGCGCGCTATCCCGCAGATCTTCGCCCAGGAGGGCGAGGCGTATTTCCGGCGGCTCGAAAGAGAGGTGCTCGCCTCGCTCGGCAGCAGCGCCCGGCTGGTCGTGGCCTGCGGCGGCGGGACTTACGCCAATGACGAGAGCCGGCGGCTGATCGACCGGATGGGCCGGGTGGTGTGGATCCAGGTGCCCCTGGCGCAGGCGCTGGCGCGCTGCGAGGGCGGCCCGGCCCGCCCGCTGCTCCAGGGGGGACCTCAGGCGGAGGCCCTGTACCGGAAGCGGCTGCCCTCCTATCGTGCGGCCACCTTGCACGTCGACGCAGGCGGACTGTCCGCCGAAGAAGTCGCCGAGCGGATCGCCGGCCTCCTCTGATGCGCTCTCTTCTCCTCTCCGATCTCCACAGCAACCTCGAGGCGGTGCGCGCGACGCTCGACCGGGCGGAGACGCTCGGCTACGACCGGGTGCTGGTTCTGGGGGACATCGTCGGCTACGGTGCCGATCCGAACGCCGTCGTCGATCGGCTTCGCGGCCTGAGGAACCTCGTGGCGATCCGCGGGAACCACGACAAGGTCGCCGCCGGGATCGAGGAGGGCGAAGGGTTCAACGAGGCGGCGCGCATCGCCGCGTTCTGGACCCGGCGGGCGCTGAGTCCGGATAACCTCGCCTTCCTGCGGGATCTCCCACGCGGACCGCTGGAGTTCGACCCCGGCCGCCTGCTGTGCCACGGAACGCCTCTCGACGAGGACGAGTACCTGATGGACGAGAACGAGGCGCGACGCTGCTTCGAGGCCCTGCCGTTCGATCTGTGCTTCTTTGGCCACAGTCACTACCCGGGCGCCTTCGTCATGGAGGGAGAGCGTGTTGTCCGCCGTCCCGCGGCAGGGGACGAGACGATCGTCGAGCTCACAGAGGGGCATCGTTACCTGGTCAACCCCGGATCGGTCGGACAGCCGCGCGACCGCAACACCAAGTGCGGCTTCGCCATCTACGACGACCGGTCGAGCACCGTCCTGCTCGGGCGCATCCCCTACGCCGCCGGGGCGGCCCGTGACAAGATCCTGGAAGCCGGCCTGCCGCGCTGGCTCGGGGACCGGCTGCTCGTCGGTGCCTAGGAGCCTGTCGGCCCATGAGGAGCCGCCGCGTTGACTCTCCGGACCGCCCATCGGATCCTGATCGGAACCGCCGTGGTTTTCTTCGCGTTCTACGCCTCGTGGGAGGTCAACAGGGCCCGCTCCTCCGGCGCACCGGCGGGCTACGTGCGTGCTGCCGCGTCGCTGGCCGCGGCGGGGGGCCTCGGACTAAGCTCTACGACAACGAGACGGAGGCGGACCTCGGTTCGATCACCGAGCAGCAGCTCGAGTTCCTGACGGAGGAGCTCGTGGAGGAAAGCCTCGACGAGTACACCTACAACATCAATCCGGGCGTGATCGCCAGCCTCGATGCACACGGAGGCGAGCCGGAACTCATCGCCCTGCTCCGCAGAGCTCTCGGCACCCGGACCTCGATGGAATTGCGCTGCGAGCCCGAGTGAGCGCCGATCGCTCCGTCCTCAACCCGCCACGGGAGACGGGGCGCCGCGCCGGCGATGCATGCCCTCCCGCGCGCGCTCTTTCAGCCACTCCAGGGCCATCGCCAGCGGGGGCGAGGCCAGCGCGACCACCAGAATCAGGAAGCGATTCCCGTAGCGGGTCGTGTCCCAGTAACGGTACGTCGCGAACAGGAGCAGGTAGAACTCCGAAAGGAGGAGAGCCAGGACAGCCTCTCGACGGTGACGGCGGAACATGAGTGCCAGCCCAGGCAGGGTGAGCCAGAGTGCGGGTGACGTCGGCACCAGCCCGTGCTCGACGTCGAACAGCTCCCCCGCGAGGCCCTGGATCGGGTTGCGGTCGAACTGGCTCATGTGACTGACGATGGTCAGGACCCCGTCTTTCAGCAGCACGTTCCGATCATAGGAGCTGACGAGCGGCGATCCGAACAGCGCCGTGTTCAGCAGGAGCAGCGCCAGCACCGGCGCGATCGCCCCGGCGGCGCACCGCGCGACACCGCGGCCTCCCCGCATCGAGAGGACGTAAATCAGGCCGAAAGGCAGCAGGAAGAAGTGGGTGGTCTTGGCGGCCGCTGAGATGCCGAGAACGAGCCCTCCCCTGAGGTCCCGGCCGCGCATGAGGGCGAGCAGACCGGCGACGCCCAGGATCGCCGCGAACAGGTCCGGCGTGACGTTGTAGTCGTAGCGGCGCAGAAACGTTCCCGTCACCAGCAAGGCCGAGGCGCCGGCCGCCGCCGCGGGTGGTGCGAACGGGCGGGCCAGGCGCATCAGCGCGATCGGCAGGGCCGCGAGGAGAACGACGCTGAAAATCATGAATCCGCGCATTCCGAACAACGCGAGGAAGGGCAGCGCCGCGATCGGCATGAGGATCGGGTGCTTCGGGTACCACTGGCCGCTCTGTCCCAGGGCGATCTGCCGGCCGTGCACGTCCAGACCGCCGCGCAGCTGGTTCCTCAGGTCGAGATCGCCGTCGTGCAGGATCGACAGGGCGGTCGAGATGTAATAGGGGCAGTCGCCCTCAAAGTAGGGCTGCGGCCATTCCTTCGAGGCGGCCTGGGTTCCGAACAGGAGCGCCGAGGAGAGAATCAGCAGAACGGCGAGCCCGACCTCCCATGCGCCAGCACGACCGCGGTGACGCCACCCCGCGGCCGGTCCGCCTCCCCGGGTTGCTCGATCGTTTCCCTCGACTGGCTTCAACTCCACCAGTATCCCTCAACAGGTCAGACAGTTACCATGAGCAACGTAGAGCCGGTAATCACGCTTGTCAATTCGTCAATAGTTTGTAGCCATATTGATCGGAATCGCTTGACATAAATTGTTCGGGTACATAATTTGTCACCTGTACTTGAATAGGCACGATCTCATGCGGAACCGATCGTCAGTTCGACCTGGCAGGGAGAGGATCTGAATGGCCGTCAAGCTGGGTGAGATGCTGATCAAATCGGGGCTGCTTACCCCCCAGAAGCTCCAGGAGGCCCTCGAGTACCAGAAGACCAACGGCGGCAAGCTCGGCCTCAACCTGGTGAAACTGGGGTTCGTCAAGGAAGAGGACATCACCCGCGTCCTGTCGCAGCAGTACGGCGTGCCGGCCATCAACCTCTCCAAGGTCGAGATCGACGACGCGGTGGTCAAGCTGATTCCGAGCGAGGTGGCCCAGAAGTACCTGATCATGCCGGTGAGTCGCACCGGCGCGACCCTCACCATCGCCATGGTGGACCCGACGAACGTGTTCGCCATGGACGACATCAAGTTCATGACCGGCTACAACGTGGAGCCTGTGGTCGCCTCCGAGGTCGCCATCAAGGAGGCGATCGACCGGTACTACGGCTCGATCCACGCCCTCGAGCTGAAGAAGGTCATGGACGAGATGGCGCAGGAGGAGACCGATCAGAACCTGGAGCTCCTGGAAGATGAGCAGGAGGTCGACCTCGCAAAGCTCGAGGCCGCGACCGAGGAGGCGCCGGTCGTCAGGCTGGTGAACCTGATTCTCACCGATTCAATCAAGCGCGGTGCATCGGACATTCACATCGAGCCGTACGAGAAGGATTTCCGCGTGCGCTTCCGCATCGACGGCGTGCTCTACGAGATCATGCAGCCGCCGATGAAGCTGCGCGACGCCATGACCTCGCGGCTGAAGATCATGGCGAAGCTGGACATCTCGGAAAAGCGTCTGCCGCAGGACGGCCGCATCAAAATCAAGATCAAGCTGCAGGGCAAGAACCGGGAGATGGACTATCGGGTCTCCGTCCTGCCCACGCTGTTCGGCGAGAAGATCGTGCTGCGGCTGCTGGACAAAGAGAACCTGATGCTGGACATGACCCGCCTCGGGTTCGAGCAGGAGTCGCTGACCAAGTTTGAAAAAGCCATCATCAAGCCCTACGGGATGGTGCTGGTCACCGGCCCGACGGGGTCGGGCAAGACCAACACCCTCTACTCCTCCATCAGCCGCGTGAACACGCCCGAGACCAACATCATGACGGCCGAGGACCCCGTGGAGTTCAACCTGCACGGCATCAACCAGGTGCAGATGAAGGAGCAGATCGGGCTGAATTTCGCGGCCGCGCTGCGCTCCTTCCTTCGGCAGGACCCGAACATCATCCTGGTCGGCGAGATCCGCGACTTCGAGACGGCCGAGATCGCGGTCAAGGCGGCGCTCACGGGTCACCTCGTGCTGTCGACGCTCCACACCAACGACGCCCCCTCGACGGTGAACCGCCTGATGAACATGGGCATCGAGCCCTACCTGGTGGCGACTTCGGTGCACATGATCTGCGCGCAGCGCCTGGTGCGGCGCCTGTGCAAGGAATGCAAGGAAGAGGTGAGCATGCCGACGCAGGCGCTGATCGACATCGGCTACAGCCCCGAGGAGGCGCCCAAGGTGAAGCTGTACAAGGGGAAGGGATGCACGGTGTGCAACAACACGGGCTACAAGGGGCGCGTCGGGCTGTACGAGGTCATGGACATCACCGATGGGATGCGCGAGATGATCCTCACGGGCGCGTCGTCCATCGAGCTGAAGAACAAGGCGATCGAGGAAGGGATGATCACGCTCCGCGGTTCGGGCCTGCGCAAGATCAGGGCCGGCCAGACGACCGTGGAGGAAGTCGTGCGGGAGACAGTGCTTTGAGGAGGGACGCATGGCGGTCACGCTGCATCAGTTGCTGAAAACGCTTGTCGAGCAGGGAGGCACCGACCTCCACGTCACCACGAACTCGCCACCGCAGATACGCGTGGATGGTCACCTGGTGCCACTGCAGCTTCCGCCGCTCACGGCGCCGGAGACCAAGGCGCTCGCCTACAGAGCTCGATTTCTCCTTCGGCGTGCGCGGGCTGGCGCGCTTCCGCGCCAACATCTTCAGCCAGCGCGGCGCCGTGGCGGCCGCCTTCCGGACGATCCCGTGGGAGGTCAAGAACTTCTCCGATCTGGGTCTTCCGGAGGTCGTGGCCGGCCTGTGCGAGAAGCCGCGCGGCCTCATCCTCGTGACGGGACCGACCGGCTCGGGCAAGTCGACCACGCTGGCGGCGATGATCGACAAGATCAACAACGAGGACAAGGGGCATATCGTCACCATCGAGGACCCGGTGGAGTACCTGCACGGTCACAAGAGCTGCATCGTCAACCAGCGCGAGCTGTTTGCCGACACCCACTCGTTCAGCAACGCGCTGAAGTCGGTCCTGCGCCAGGACCCGGACGTGGTGCTGATCGGCGAGATGCGCGACCTGGAGACGATCGAGGCGGCGCTGCGCATCGCCGAGACCGGCCATCTGACCTTCGGCACCCTGGCGGCGCAGACCATCAACCGCATCATCGACGTCTTCCCGGCGCACCAGCAGTCGCAGATCCGCGCCCAGCTGTCGTTCGTGATCGAGGGCATCCTGTGCCAGTCGCTCCTGCCGAAGGCGTCGGGGAAGGGCCGCTGCCTGGCGATGGAGATCCTGGTGCCCAACTCGGCGATCCGGAACCTGATCCGTGAAGACAAGATCCACCAGATCTACTCGATGATGCAGACGGGACAGGCGCAGTTCGGCATGCAGACCTTCAACCAGTCGCTGGCCAGCCTCTACTTCAAGAAGCAGATCAGTTTGACCACCGCGCTGTCGCACAGCAGCAATCCGGACGAGCTGCAAGAGATGATCAACCGCGGGGCCGGGCTCATCAGCCAGCCGACCGCGGCGGGTCAGGCCACCGCCCGCTCCGCGACCAGGAAATAGGCGGCGGGCAGGATCAGGAAAGGGAGACACGATG
>QHXY01000207.1 GCA_003223145.1 Acidobacteriota bacterium | reverse complement strand
TTGACTGCGGTTTCCAGGGCATCAGCGTCTGTTGGGCTGATGTCTACTTTCCGGGACTCAGCGGTCAGTGGATCGACATCACCGGTGTTCGGGACGGCGAGTACGTTCTCGAAAATGAGGTGAACGACAAGCACTTCATGACGGAGACGGACTATTCGAACAACTCGGCGGCGGTTACCATCGAGATACAGGGCGGAATTCCCAGCGTACTGCCATAGAATGCAGCATTCCCGTCGGGCCATTACCTGAGACTGAAGCAAGCCTCTTGCAAGTGACGGATTTGGCCCTTGCCGGGATGGCGCGAGACCACCATTCGCCCGATCTGACGACGTTGCCTATCGCCGGAGAGAGGCGATTCTGCCGGAAAGCATGAGCAATGACATGTCACGTCTTACGCCGTCAAAGATAAGGATACTGCGTCAAGCCGCGCTGGTCGGCGCACCGCTGCTCATGTTGAGCAGTCTCGTCTGGCCCGATCTGGTCACGGGCCAGGTGACCCTCCGCGTCGTCGCGCTCGCTTTGCTCTTGATCGGACTCCTCACGTTCATTGATCCGTCGGTTCAGTTGCGCCATCCAAGGAATCTGGCAATCATTCTGATTATCGTCACTTTCGCAGCCGGCATCGCGGGTGTCTTCTTATGGCGCGCCGGCCGCATTGTTGCTGCAGCCACGTACAATCCGGGCATCGCACCGTTTGACATCACGGTACGCGAAGTTCCGGTGCCTGTGACTCACTCGCAGCATTTCATCATCACCCTGAAACGCGGCCAGTACCCGGTGACGTCCTTCCGGTATTTCTGGCTGGCCTACACTCCGAAACGCGTCCGGATCGAGTGGCCCCGCCTTGAGTTGTTCAAGGTCATATTCGATGAGCGATATGTCGCGACCTGCAGTTGGAGCTGGGGCAGAGAGGCAACGTGGACCATGCTGGTGCCTCCGGGAGCGCCAGCACCCGGCGACCAACCGTAATGCCGATCAACGCGCGACCTGCAAAGCGCCGCGGCCGGCAGCGGGCCGCGGCCTCGCGGCGGAACGGCGTCCGCGCTCGCCTGCCGCGGCCTGGGCGGAGCGTTGAGTCGGCAGGCCGGATACTCGAGAAACTTCGTGGCCTCTGCTTGTCAATGCCTGATGTCTCCGAGGTCGAGGGGTCGGCAAGAAAACATTCGCGGTGTTCGAGGTTTACCGCGGCCGTCCTTGTATCGCGGTGAAGGCCGAGGATGGTCTCCAGCAACTCTTGATCGACGAGGTTCGATTCTTTCGCACGCCCTACATCGGGAACCGCGGCTGGATCAGCGCCTGGGTGGATCGCGACGTGGACTGGACCCTGTTGGAAGACTTGGTCAAGCGAAGCTACAGACTCATGGCGCCCATGCGCCCGCGAAAACGGCCGTGCCGCAGGCGACCGGATTGATCGTTCGGATCACTGGACCCGACAGGCGATCAGAGGACACACGACCCCGCATCCGGCTGTTGGGCACCGCTCGGCCGTGAAGCCGCCGTGGACCTGGCACGGGAAACCGGGTCCACAGTCGCCGACGGCAGAGACGGTCAGGCTCGCGCCGCCGCTGAATCCGACAATGTCCACCGTGCCGGCATCCACCTCTGAAATATGCCAGGAGCAGGCGGCGCTCGAGCTGATAGTTCTGTCGATCCGGATCGTGACGACACTGTCGTCCGTCATGCCGGTGCCCCAAGGCGGGAACCCGCAGCATACCCAGCCAATCCCGAAGGATGCTCCGTCTCCCTCGATCGAGAGGTACCCGTGAATCGGTTGCACGTCGGGTCCCAGGTTGCAAGTATCGGCGGACGTCGTGGACGTCACGTGCCAATCTCCGGCCAGCGGATTGACCGTCGGTGGAATGGCCCTGAGGCGCTCCCTGGCATGGCAGCGTAACAGTCTGTGCGCGGGCGCGGCATCCACTCAGCAACTTCCGATGCCGGACCCGGCGTCCACCAGCAGGGAGCGGTTGATCAGGACGGTATGCGCATGCCCGAGAACGTGAGGCTCATCTTGCAATTCGGAAGAGCGACTCTGCAAGTCCTTGGTCCACACAGACATTGACCCTTCGCGCAACAGAGATTGCAGCACAGCCCAAGCTGTCCGAGAGTGACAAAGATCGCGCCGGTGATCGTGTTGCCGGAAAGGGAGGAGTCCATCCCCCCCACGGAGTGTACGAAATACCAGTCACTTTCGTATAAATCGGAGGCGAACGTGACGGTCATCGTGGAGCCCGAAACGATCCCTGAGCCGGCCGCCTTCAGAACCGGCCCCGTCAGGGAAACCGTCACGGAGTCCTGTACCTGGTCGATTCTGAGCCCCTCGGGATCGATCGGAGTCCCCGTGATGCAACCGCCACATTCGTCCTGGACGATCACGAGCTGGACGTTCCAGATCCCGGAGAAATCGGTAGTCTGGGTCGGCCCCTCGACAGTGTTCGACCGGCGCGAGCCCGGACACGAAACGGACAGAAGCAGACAGACCAACGCAAGAACGGACCGCCGCATTAGTGGAACGGTACGCCGAATTGGACGGGCCCGCAAGGAGTTTCGGGGCCGCTGATTGCCTGGCGGGCTGCTAGCGGATCTCGGCCTTGCGGATCCACCCCGGCCACTGGATGAAGTCGCCGTCCGAGAAGACGATGTCGGCGTCGTACGACTGCGTCGGTCCCACTTTCCCGAGCTCGTCGTACTTGCCGTCGGTCGCGTACGACACCAGGATGTAGGTCTTGCCCTCGCGGTCGGTGTGGTACTGGTAGGCGTGTCCCCAGGCGTCCTTCACCCGGAGATCCTTCAGGCTGCCGGCGGGCAGCTTCTTGCCCAGGCAGGATTCGAGGTCGGCAAAATCGTAGCACACCGGATAGCGCAGTCCCTCCTCCTGCAGATGCTGCTTCGCGTAGGAGTCGATGATCGAGCCGATTTTCTTCAGATCGCGCATCGTCCGGTCCTGGTTGCCGTAGGCGAACGGCTCGCCGAAACCAAGCGCATCCGCCTGCTTCTGCGTCATCGATTCTCCCATGACACCGGTCAGCATCAACATCCGGATGAACGTGTTGTGGGTCGGGTCGGCGGCGACCTTGCTCGCGACGATCGCCTTGCCCCGATCCTGCTGCATGATCTTGGAGACCAGATCGCCGGCCGCCGACTCGTCCTTCAGGACCCGGTCGATCACGGCCGCCCGGCTCTCCGGGGGCCCGATCAGACGATCGATGACTTCCGCGCGCATCGCCGCGTTCGTGGCCAGAGCCTCGATGATCTCTTTGCGTCTGGTGTCGTTCGCCAGGAGGCTCTCCGGTTTCTTGATGCACGAAGGCAGGGTCAGGGCACCCGCCACCAGGATTCCAAGGACCACACGGTTGCGATTCATCATCGACCTCCGGATTCAAGATGCCCGGCGCCCGGCGCCGCGCGGCACGCCGCTTTTCAAGTCGAGATCAATTTATGTTCCGGACGGGCGAGATCAAGCCGGCCGCAAGCCGTCGAACGCGGCCGGCGACGGTTCCCCCGCTGTTTCGTAATCTGGACCACGGCGCTGGCGGAATACCGCCCCGGGCCGCGGTGCCGGTGCAGAGGCCGCCGATCATCGCTTGCGGCGGCGCCGTGGTTCCGACAGTACAGTTTCGTCATTGCAAGGTGGGCCGGCCCGGTTCCGAAAAGGAACGAAGCCCCCTGAGGCCTCCTCGCACCGGCCGCCTGAGGGGCCGGGGCCGGGCCGACCCAGAAACCAGCTTCAGAAAC
>QHXY01000205.1 GCA_003223145.1 Acidobacteriota bacterium | reverse complement strand
GGGGCCCGTATGCTGGACAACCGCCGGCTTGCCACTGGCCAGGTAGCAGAGCGTCCGATCGCTGATCCAGGCGTTCTGCAGATGGAAGCAGGAAGGTTTCGCGCAGCTGAACTCGCCGCGGGAGCCCTGAATATAGCGCTGGTAGTCGCAGGGGGTCGCCGTGACCGCGTGGGCGTCCCGTACACGCCAGCCCCGTTCACGGAGCCTGGCGCGCTCCCTTCTGTCCGTCTCGTCCGCCGCGAAATAGACCGCCAATTCGAGCGGCTGAGTAATGCGTCGTGGCAAGTCCAGGAACGGCAGGAAGCCGTCTCGCTTGCCGTTATAGTACCTTTGTCCCTGACATTCCATCAGCGCTCCCCACCAGTGCGTCACCGTCGTGTAGGGCGCCCTCGAGTCGGCCCGAGTCGGTGCCCACGCGTCTATGAACACAGGCGGAGGCGTATAGCGCCAGCGGATCCCACAGTCAGGGAATCGTGCTTCCGGTCGGCCCACCGTCTCGCCGATGGTGACGTACAGGTCGTGCCGCGGCACTCTCAGATGCCCCGCGGCCATCCAGACCTGCGTCAAGCCCGGGTCGATATCCACGAGCGCCGACCGCCGGAAGCGCCCCACCAACGCGGGCGGGATGTCGTACGACAGGTTCAGCAGCAGGTCCGCATCATCGACCGCCTCGAGGCCCAGGCCGCCCTCCGCCGCACCCTCCGGCAATCGATCGCCCGTCCTGGAGCACAGGGCCACGGAGCGCGACAAGTCGTAACGGTCCAACCGAGTCTTGAGAACCGCAAGGTTGCCCAGGATCTCCTGTCTGGGGGTGTTCGGCATAACCGTCTCGACCCAGGTCACCCGGCAGCCGAGATCCCGCAGTCCCAGCGCCCAGTTGAGATCCCTCGGGATAGGAGAGCGTGTTCGCCAGAAGCCAGACCGTGAGGCTCATGGAGTTTCCCATGAAGGCACCGTGCCGGCTGTTGCCGACACGGCCGATCTCCCGCCAACGAGTCGCCCGTTTTCGATCGTCAGAAGCATGCCGCAATTCACGAGCGTGCTCGGACGATGGGCGATCATGAAGGTCGTGCGGCCCAGCATGAGACGTTCCATCGCCTCGATGATCGCGGCTTCTGTCCTCAGATCAACCGAGCTCGTGGGCTCGTCAAGGATGAGAACAGGGGTGTCCTTCAGGAAGGCGCGGGCGATCGAGATGCGCTGGCGCTCCCCGCCCGAGAGGCGCATGCCGCGCTCACCAACCTGGCTCTCGTAGCCCCGGGGCAGGCTGAGGATGAACTCGTGGGCGTTCGCCGCCTTCGCCGCCGCGACGATCTCGTCGTGGCTGGCAGCCGGGCGGGCATAGGCGATGTTCTCGGCGACGCTCGTCGAGAAGAGCACGGGCTCCTGGAGGACGATGGTCAAGGAGGATCTGTCCGGCGGTCGGGTCATAGAAACGGGTCAGCAGCCCCACGAGCGTCGTCTTGCCCGCGCCCGTCGCGCCCATGATTCCCACGCGGGTCCCGGGACCCACTTCAAACGACACGTCGTGCAGAACCGGATGATCTTTGTCGTAGGCGAAGGAGACACTGCGGAAGGCCACGGCGCCTGAGGCGCGGGAGATCGGCCTCGCGTCCTGGCGCTCGGCGACATCGGGCGTCTCGTCGAGGAGCGAGAAGGCCCGCTCGGCGCTGGCCAGCGAGCGCTGCAGGTGTCCCGTCAGGGAGCTGAGCGTCTGAAGGGGGCCGTACAGCTGAGAGAGGTAAGTCCCCACCGCGGTGGTCAGGCCGACCAGGAGACCGAAACCGCCTTCGGCGAAGGCGACGCGGAAGCGTGCCCAAATGCCTTTGCTGGCATGACGCATGTATCGCCTCTGCTCACGGTCCTCCTGGCCGAACGCCTTCACGACGCGGACCGCCGCCAGCACCTCCTGCACCACCGACATGGCGGAGCTCTCGAATTTGTGCACTTCGTGCCACTGGCCGCGCAGGCGCCGGCTATAGGCTCGTGAGATCAACAGGAGAACGGGTGAGATCAGGAGCGCGACCAGAGCCAGCTGACGGTCGATTCGCGCGGTCACGTAAATCATCCCGGCGAGCGCGAAGCCGGCGCTGATGAATGGGATGAGGCCGTCGATCGCGATCCACTGGATGGCGAGGGCATCGTATTGGATGCGGTACGTGGAATCGGTCGTGCCCCTGGACTCGTGGTAGGACAAAGAGAGGAGCTGGACCTGACGGAAGAGGCGCGCCCGGAACGCCAGGACCAGCTTTTCGCCCGTGTAGGTGCGCAGTAATGACATTCCGAACCCCTGGAGCTGGCTCAGCAGGGCCATGGCCACCAGGAAGCCGGCCGCGAGGGCGAGCACCGCTGTCTTGGAACCCATGGCGGCCGACCACGGCAGGGACTCCAGGAAGCGAGGGAGGGGGTGGGAGCCGATGACACTGTCGACGGCAATCTTCAGCGGCAGCGGGCTGAGCAGGGCAAGGGGGGTGGACAAGAGGCCGAGCACCAAGGTGGTCGCAATGTGAGGCCAGTAGGGCCGCGCCTGGGCGAGCAGCCGGCGGCAGAGAGCAAGATTGGTGAATCGGGCGGACATCAGTCCCGCTCCGGCCAGAGCCGCTTGAGGGCGCTCACCACGACGGAATGTGCCACGCCGCATTCCAGCATCGTTCTGCGAAGCGGCCACAGGGCCATGGCGCCCATCAGCATGCCGGCGATCCAGGCCCCGTCCGAGATCGCCGTCGTTGCGACGCAAACCAGCGCCACTGCAACCACCCATCCGCCCGAACAGCACCGCGGCCACAATCGAAATCGGATGAGCTGCTTCCCATCCCCGTGTTCCTCGATGGCCATGAGAAGACGAACCTCTCCGAACAGACCTGATCGGATTCGCAAGTCCCACCGATCGAAGTCCCCGCCCCGGCTGACCACCGCGCCGTAGTCTCGCAGAACGCTCTCAACACCCCGGAGGATCGCCGCGGGCTCTCGCCAATGCTCGCTCCAGAACCGGAATCGCTGCGGGCGCGGGAAAGACGGGGCAAGCCTCCCCACGATCCGCCAGGGCGCAAGCCCGCAGCGTATACGCCCGGTTGCCCGGGCCAGCGGTTGGATCAGAAAGAGGCAGGTGGTCAGCGCAAGCTTGCCGAGACGCTGCAATCGGGTAGGCGGCTTCTCCACAAATGACGCTCGCATCGCCCCCATCACGGCCTGGACCAGCGACAGGCACACTGCGCCGAGGAGAATCGGCGCGGCGAGAAGCAGGGGACGCCATAGGAAGCCAAGGGCCGACAGGATCGCCAGGAAGAGAACCACGAGACACCACTCCGGCATCAGGGAGAAGGACTGCCACAGGCCGGAAGCCGGCCGATAGAGGGACTGAAATGGTGCGCTCCCCCACGTGCCGTGATAAATGCGCGTCCGTGTGAACTGTGCCCGTTCCACCGCCTTGCAGTAGACTCTTCCGCGCCAGCTCAGACTACCCGAAGGCTGATATTTTCCCGGCCACTTCCGTTCGAGCAGCGCCTCTGCCTTCCCATATCCCCGCTGCTGACGCCAGTAGGCTCGGACCGAGTTCCGGCGATGATGCCAGACCAGGGCCGCCGGGTGAAAGCCCAGCGTCCAGCCCTCCTCCTGCAGACGCCAGCAGAGATCGACATCGTCGCCTGCGATCCGAAACTGGGCATCAAAGCCCCCGATGGCCTCCAGGCGGTCCTTCCGAAAGGCCATGTTGCACCCCGGGATGTGCTCCGCGACCTGATCGGAGAGCAGCACATGCACCGGACCTCCCGGAGCATTGGCCACGCAGTCCGCAATCGGGCCGTCGCCGGGCGGCGGCACATTGGGGCCTCCGATCCCCGCATGATCGGTGCGTTGGAAGGTCTCGACCAGGTAGCGCAGCCAATGAGGATCCGGCCAGGCGTCGTCATCAAGATACGCGACGATGTCTCCCGTGGCCTCCCGGAGCCCGGTGTTGCGCGCACTGCCGAGGCCGCGATTTTCAGTGCGGATGACGCGGCAGTTGTACTGGGCCGCGATGACCGGTGTCGAATCGGTCGAGCCATCATCGACCACGATGACTTCATAGTCGGGGTATTCGAGCCTGCCCAGACCCTTCAGACAGTCCCGGATGGTGCGCGCCCCATTGAAACTGCACACGATGACCGAGACTCGAGGGCAGGAATTGCTGCGCGAGAACGGAGCCTCCGCAAAGGCCCGGCGCACGATGGGCAGCGCGAGCTTGGGCCGACGGTCCCGATGGGTGAGTCCAAAATCCCAATCGTCGATGTCATGCCC
>QHXY01000206.1 GCA_003223145.1 Acidobacteriota bacterium | reverse complement strand
GGCCTATCTTCTCGCCTACCTGCTGGGGCGGGAGTGGGAGCCGCAGTCGGTGCAGACCTATGACCGGTGGTTCGGCAAGGCGCGGCGGCAGACGTTCCTGGGGACCTATTTCTCGGCGCGTCTCGAGGACCGGGCGACGCCGTTCGAGCAGTGGCTCGCCCGCACGATGGATTTCACGGTCGACTACGAGACCCGCGGCTACCGGCAGCAGCACCCGATCTCCTTCGTCAACTGGCCCACCCTCGATCCCCTGCGACACCCGACGGAGTCGAGCCCCGGGGAGGAGGCCGTTTTCCTTCGACGCCGGGGCGAGGAGGAGCTCGCCGGGATGGTCGAGAGCTACAGCGAGTGCGAGGACTGCGCCTCCGTGGACGCGGCGCACATCGTGCCGACGGCGCAGGCGCAGGCCGGGAGCTTCGCGACCTACCACGCCTATCCTTATTACCCCGACTTCATGAACCTCGATCCCGGGTATGGCCGGGACCGCGACTCCCTGGGGCCGAGCAATTACATCGGTTACCTGCGCGATTTGAAGGCGCACCACGGCGCCCAGCCGATCCTGATCGGCGAGGTGGGCGTGCCGAGCAGCCGCGGTGTCGCCCACCAGCAGCCGCAAGGATGGAACCATGGCGGCCACACCGAGAAGGAGCAAGGGACGATCGACGCCCGCCTGATGGGAGACATCGACGAGGCGGGACTCGCCGGCGGCGTCCTGTTCGCCCTGGTGGACGAATGGTTCAAGAGGAACTGGCTGGTGTTCGACTTCGAGGTCCCGGCGGAGCGCAAGCCGATGTGGCTCAACGTCCTCGATCCCGAGGAGAACTACGGAGTCCTGGCCGCCCGCCCCGGGAAGAATCGCTGGAGGGTGACGATCGACGGCAGGATGGACGATTGGAACGGCGTTCCACCGCTCGTCACCCGCCGGGAGGGCGGGCCCGAGCACCCGTTCAAGGACGGCTACGACCGGGCGCGGACGCTGCGCGGACTGGCGGTGGCCTCCGACGAGGCCTACCTTTACGTGCGCCTCGACGTGGACCGGCTGGACGCGGACGGTGACGGCGCGCCCGACTGGGGAAAGGTAGTGTACGTGATCGGCATCGACACCTACGACGCGCACCGGGGCGATCACCGCCTGCCGATCAGCGACCGGACGGCGTCGCCCGCAGGGCTGGAGTTCTGCGTCATCCTCGACGGCCGGGACACCTCGCGCCTCCTGGTCGACCAGCCCTACGACATCGGGACGCACCGGCACCAGCGCCCGTACGGCTCGGTGGAGAACTCCGACGGCCGCTTCATGGAGATCAAGGTCGAGACGAATCGGCGGCGCTTCGGGCGCGACGGCACCGTCTACGCTCCCCTGCTGTGGAACCGCTCGCCGCTGCGCCACGGCTCGATGGATCCGCGCGACCCCGACCGCAGCACCCTGGCCGACTGGCGCGTCGGCGTCGCCGCGAACGCCATCGAGCTGCGCATCGGCTGGGGGCTCCTGAACGTCACCGACCCGTCGTCCCGCCGCGTCCTGCACGATGACCCGGGGGATCTGAAGAAAGTCGGCTCGGTCGAGACCGAGGGGTTGCGCTTCTACGTGGCGGCGGTCAAGCCGGTCGGGCCGGCCGGTGGCGCGACCCCGATCGAGGCGCGACTCGCCGACCGTCTGCCGCCGGGTGACCTGTCGCGGCCGTCGGACCTGCCGATGTACACCTGGAGCAAGTGGGACCGGCCGTCGTACCACCTCGAGAAGAAGGAGTCCTGGGGCATCCTGAAGAAAGCGCTGGCCGCGCTGCCGGCGCACGCGGTGGCGCGGTGAGCGCCCGCCCGCCGGGATTCGCCGCCGCGCTGCTCGCCGTCGCCGGCCTGATCGCGGGCCCGATCGGGGCGGCCCCCGCCGACGCAGCGCAGCCGGCGGCCGCCGAGCGTCCGGTGGCGGACGTCGTGCGCGACGCCGACGCGGCGTTCGCGCGTCAGGACTTCAAGAAGGCGCGGCCGCTGTACGAGGAGGCGGTCCGCCGCCAGCCGGATCAGGTCCATGCGCTCATCCGCGCGGCGATGCTGGAATCGTGGGACTCGGACCTGACGCCCGCGGCCGACAACTACCGGCGCGCGCTGGCCCTGGCCCCCGGCGATTTCGACGCCCGGCTCGGGCTGGCCCGGGTGCTGTCGTGGAAGCACGAATTTTCGGAATCGATCGGGATCTACAGGACGTTGCGCGAGGAACACCCGGACGACCCCAAGGTCCTGCTCGGCCTCGGGCAGACGCTTTCGTGGGCCGGCCGCTTCAGGGAGGCCGACGAGGTGTTCGCCTCCATGGAGGAGCACCGCATCGAGCCGATCCAGGCCCACATCGGGCGCGCCCGGCTGCGCGGCTGGCAGGGACGGCTCGACGAGGCGGCGCACTACTGGCGCGACGTGCTGCGCGCCGATCCCGGCAATCTCGACGCCCGCATCGGCCTGGCCTATGTGCATCACTGGCAGGGGCTCGACCGCTCGGCGCGAGCGCAGGCCGACGGCATCGTCCTCGATCACCCCGACAGCAAGGACGCGAAGGAGCTGCAGGCGACGATCCATCTCGGTCTGCGGCCGCACGCCGACGCCGACGCGTTCCGGTACAGCGACACCGACTCGAACCGGGTGGACGCGGCGACCGGGGCCTACGTGTTCATGGCCGAGCCGCAGACCTCGGTGCGGATCGCCTACTCGACCTACGACGCCTCGTTCCGCTGCGAGGACCCTGCCTTCTGCAACGAGCCGGGCCTCGCGGTCGGCGACGAGATCGACACGCGCGCTCAGATGCTCACGGCCGGGGCGACATCGCGCCTGCTCGGGCCGCTCACCTTCAGCGCGCATGCCGGCGCGGTGCGCGAGGAGACGTTCGGGGGCCCGTCGCGCCTCGACGGCGTGTTCGGCGGATTCCTGCGCTGGCAGGTCGGCCCGCGCTTTGCCGTCGGGACCAGCGGCGGCTGGGACATGCTGCTCGATACGGCGCCGCTCATCGATCGCGGCATCCGCACCTTCAGCGCCGACGCACGACTGGAGTATCGTTTCCGGCCGGCGTGGCTGTTGAGCGGGGGCGGGGGCGTCGCCACGTACTCGGACGGCAACGGGCGCAAGACAGCGGCCGCCGCGCTCGAGTGGCGCGCGGCTCGCACGCATCCGTGGTTCTCCGCACTGCTCGACGCGCGCTATCGGACCTTCAACGCCGACCGGAACGACGGCTACTTCGATCCGCTGCGATACGACTCCGAGCTGCTCACCCTGGCGATCTGGGACGATTACCATGATGCGCGATTCTACTGGCGCGCCGAGGGAACGTACGGCCGGCAGGCGTTCACCGTGGGGGCGGCGGCGCCGCGGGATGACCGGGTGAAGGGGGCGTCGGCGCTCGCCGGGATCAACTTCGCCGCCGGCCGCGGAGCGCTGGAGGCGTCGTACACGAGGAGCGACTACGCGCTGAACGTCGCGAACGGTTTCAAGTACAGCCGGACCGGACTGTTCTTCCGGTACCGGTTCTAGGAGCCCACGGTGGCCGATCCGATTGCGATTCTGGTCGCGGACAGCGACGCGGTCGTGCGACGCTTCGTGGGCGCGCTTCTGGCGCACAGCGGCTACCAGGTGCACGAGGCGGCGGACGGCGAGACCGCGGTGCGGCAGGCGGCTGCGCTCAAGCCTCGCCTGGTCATCCTCGACGTGCTGCTACCGGGCCGGGACGGCTACGAGGTTATCAACGCCCTGAAAGCGGACCCGGCCACGACCCGCATTCCGGTGATGGCGCTGTCGGTGAAGGACCGCGAGGAGGATGTGGTCAAGGCGCTCAATCTCGGGGCCGAGGACTACGTGATCAAGCCGTTCAGCACGCAGGAGCTCCTGGCGCGTATCCGCAAGATCCTGGCGCGGAGCGGATGACCCGATGGATCCGATGCGCCACCTGATGGTCCAGATCGTCACCGGCGTCGGGACGCTTCTGGCGCTGCTGACCCTGGCGATCGTCACCAACAAGGCGCTGCGCGAGATGGGCGAGGCGCTCGACCGGCGCCGCCGCGCGCTCCTCGAGCCGGCGGTGTTCGAGTACCTCGGCGCCACCTCGTCCAAAGCGCTCCTGGATTACCTGCCCAAATCCCTGTCGCGGCGGGACCGCCGCCTGGTGGAGCGGATCCTGCTGGAGGCGGCGAGCTTCACGAAGGGCGAGGCGCGCGACCGGATCACCGCCGCCTGCGAGTCGCTCGGATCGGTGCGCGAGGCGATCCGGGGGCTGCGCAGCCGGCGATGGTGGAAGCGCGCCGACGCGGCGGAGAAGCTCGGCCTGATGCGCAGCAACGCGGCGGTCGGGCCGCTCGTCCAGCTGATGAACGACCAGGAGCCCGAGGTGCGCATCCGCGCGGCGCGCGCCCTCGGACTGATCCGCGGCAGCACGTCCATCCGTCCGCTGGTCAGGGCCCTCGGCGACCCGAGCCGCTGGTCGGCCATCCGCGTGGCCGAGATCCTGATCAACGTCGGCGCCGAGGCGGTGGACGAGCTCCTGATCGCCTTCGACGCCCTGCCGCACAACGCGCGCATCTCGGCGCTCGACGTCCTGGGCCGCATCCGCAGCCTGCGGGCCGTCGGGCTGCTGAAGCATTGCCTGGACGACGCCCATCCCGACATCCGGGCGCGCGCCGCGCACTCCCTCGGGCTCATCGGCGACCCCGCGACGGCCGCCGACCTCGTGCGGGCGTTGCGGGACACGGAATGGCCGGTGCGGGCGATGGCGGCGAAGGCGCTCGGCCGGCTCGGCAACCCGGAGGCGATCGGGCCCCTGCGCGAGGCGATGAAGGACCGTCAGTGGTGGGTGCGCGCCAACTCCGGCGAGGCGTTGCGTAACCTGGGACCTCCCGGGCGCGAGGCGCTCACCGAGACGCTCTCATCCGACGATCCATACGCCCGTCACATGGCCGTGGCGCAGCTGCAGGAGGGGCGGATCATCGACGAATACGTCGCCGACCTGACCTCGAGCGACACCGGGCGCCGCGCCGCGGCGATCCGCTTCATCGACAAGGTGACCGCCGCCGCCCGCATCGACGCGAAGACCCAGCAGGCGGCCGCGAGCGCCCAGGAGGGCGTGCGGCGGGCCCTGTCCAACGTTCTGGAGACACCCGCGAACGGAGACGCACGATGACCTGGATGTCGATCCTCACCGCCATCGTTCTGGCTTTCAATCGCTGGGTGATCTACTACTTCGGCGTGCTGAACGGCGTCTATCTCCTGCTGTTCCTGGTGTCCTTCGTCGAGGTGATGCGCTTCGTCAAGCGGACCTTCTTCTCGGACTACGAGCAGATCCTGAAGTCGGAGATGACCTGGCCTATTTCGATCGTCGTCCCGGCGTACAACGAGGCGCGCAACATCGTCGACACGGTGCGCTCGCTGCTGGCGGTGAACTACGGGCAGTTCGAGGTGGTGGTGGTCAACGACGGATCCGCCGACGGAACCCTCGATCGTCTGCTCGACACCTTCGAGCTGAAGCGCA
>QHXY01000204.1 GCA_003223145.1 Acidobacteriota bacterium | reverse complement strand
GCCGCCTTGGGGCCGGGCGGTGTGTTGGCAGCCTCGCCGGCGGCGCGGGCGAGGACAGTGCGGGCGAGACCCGCGAGGGCGACGGCGACGCCGACGGCCGCGAGGCAGCGTGCGTACGCCTCGACGCGGGAGCGCGCTTGGCTCATCTGTTCGTCCTGAGGGTCAATGGAACCCCTGCGTTCGGGCGCAGATTGGACTCCCCACGAGGCGCGAATCTTACCACCCAACGTGGCGCCGAGAGTGTGGCGACCGCGGGCGTGACGGAGGCTGGCGAACCTGTCTCTCGATGAACGACGCTGTGCCCACTCAGGCGGGTAAGCGGCTGAAAAGGAGTGATTTATTTTGCTCCTGATCGTGGCACGCAGCTTGATCCATCAGGTGACGTGCACTGGCCATCGACTCCCGTCGAGCACCTGGGTGCTTTTCAACCCGCTTTCTGCCCTCATAAGGTGTGCCCCGAGCACCGACGGACTTCAGCCGATTACCGCTTCCATCGTCACGGCGTGTATGTCAGCCGCAAGCGCTCCCGGGTTCCCCGCTTCCTCTGTTTGACATGCCGGCGCACGTTCTCCCGGCAGACTTTCGCCGTGTCCTACTATCGCAAGCGGCCCGAGCTGCTGTGGCCGGTCGCGGCCGGGCTGGTCGCCGGCTCGGCGCACCGGCAGATCGCGCGCTCGCTGGGGTGCGCGCCGTCGACTGTGACTCGGTTGGCGGCGCGGCTCGGGCGCCACGCGATCCTGCTGATGGCGCGGGCCCTCTCCGAGCTCGGCGGGACGGTGGACGAGCCGTTTGTCCTCGACCACTTCGAAACGTTCGAGTTCACCCAGGACTATCCGTTCGGAGTCGCCACACCGGTGGGGGCAGACTCCTGGTTCGTCTATGGTCTCGACCCGGCGCCGCATGCGCGCACCGGACATCGTTCGGCAAGTCAGCAGCGCCGTCTGGCTGCGCGACCGAGGCGTGCGGTCAGAGGCGGTTACGCCGGCTCCACACGTCGCACCCTTGACGTGCTGGTTTCTCTCGGTCGAGCCGACCGCGCCCTGCTGGTTCGCGGCGACGGCCACCCAGCCTATGACCGTGCAGCATTCGCACATCGAGATGGAAGACGCTTGGTCCTCGAGCGTTATCCCAATCCGCCACGAGGACCGAAGGGCTCACCCCGGTCCGCCTCCGCCCGCGTGAGGGACCAGGCGATGTTCCCGGTGGACCTTCTGCACAAGATCCTCCGACACACGCTGGCGCACCAGAGACGAGAGACCATCGCGTTCGGGCGACGCCTGAACGCCGTGCTGGAGCGCCTGTTCCTGGCCGCGGTGTGGCGCAACTTCATCAAACGCCGCTCCGAGCGGCGTCCCGAGCCGCGCACCCCGGCGATGCATCTGGGCCTGACCGACGCGCAGTGGAGTTGGAAGCGGCTGTTCTCGCGCCGATTGTTCTTCCACAGACTGCGTCTTCCCGGCGCGTGGTCCTTCCTCTACCGGCGCCTCTGGACCACACCGATTCTTCCGTCGAATACCCGGCACTGTCTGGTGCGGGCGTTCTAATCAAATACCGGTTGATAGGACCGCGGGAGCGGATGCCGGAGTCCTGCACCAGTCTATCTACTCGCGGAGATTTCCATCCCCCGAAACCCACACTCTCGGCACCACGTTGCTTGACGACCGCGAGGATAGGACGATAGACTGCACGCAACAGTTCCGTGTCGACGCACTCGATCGATCGAAGTCACGGCCTCCGGATCGCCGAAGGCTCACGTGCAGGACGGCGCCGGATGTCCGTCCAGGTCGTTCTCCGCAGCGCCCTGCGCGTCCTGATCCTGCTGTTCGGCATCCACGAGGTGCCGGGGCTCGATCCGACCCGGCAGCCGTCGCAATATGTCCATGACATCTGGATGAAGGACGACGGGCTCCCGCAGAACACCGTGAAGCAAATCATCCAGACCCGGGATGGATACCTGTGGCTGGCGACCCAGGAAGGCCTGGCCCGCTTCGACGGCGCTCGATTCGTCGTCCTTAACGCACGCCACGGGGCGGCCCTGCCCGACAACAATGTGTGGACCGTGCTGGAGGACCCGGACGGTGGCCTGTGGATCGGCACACCGGGAGGCCTGGTGCGCATGCGGGACGGGAGCTTCACGACCTACACCACGGAAGATGGTCTGCCCGCGAATCACGTCCGCGCCCTTTACCGCGACCGCCGGGGCGCTCTCTGGGTCGCGACCGCCGGGGAGCTGAGCGTTTTCGAGGGAGGGCGGGCGCGTGTGTTTCGTGATCAGGACGGCCGGACGCCCAAGGGAGGCTATTCCTTTCTCGAGACCCGCCACGGCAGTCTGTGGATCGCCGCCGATCGATTGGACCGGCTCGTGGGCGACCGGCTGGCCTCCTACGGCGAATCGGAGGGTCTGGCCGGCCGACCCTCGGCGCTCGTCGAGGGACCGGATGGTGCGCTCTGGGTCGGCACCTTCGGTGCGGGCCTGGCCAGGTTCGACGGAGCGCGCTTCACCCGTCTGACCGCGAGGGACGGCCTGCCCGCCGATCTGATCTACGCTCTCCTTGCGGACCGCGACGGCAGCCTGTGGATCGGCACCAGCGGCGGAGGCCTCGCGCGCTACAGAAACGGGAGGCTGCAGACGCTGAGCGACGAGCGTGGACGGCTGACCAACGACGTCATGTCCCTGTTCGAGGATGGCGAAGGGAATCTGTGGGCCGGGACGAATGGCGGCGGCCTGCACCGGTTCAAGGACGGTGATTTTGCAACCTTCGGCCAGCCCGAGGGGCTCGAGGTCCCGACCATCGCCTGCCTTTTCGAGGCCACCGACGGCGACCTATGGATCGGCACGAGCGCGGGGCTTTTCAGACGGCGCGGCGAAGGGTTCACTCGATTCTCGAAGACGGACGGTCTGGCGGGCGACGCAGTCTTCTCGCTGGCCGAGGATCAGCGCGGGGACCTTTGGATCGGCACCTCGGAGGGGGGTCTCACCCGACGTGATCGACAAGGTCGTTTCACGACGTTCACCAAGACCCAGGGGCTGGAGGGAAGCTTCGTCGTCTCACTCCTGCCGGATCACGCGGGCGGCCTGTGGGTCGGCACGAACCTGGGGCTGAGCCGGTTTGACGGCGGCCGGTTCGTCTCGTATCCCGGCCCGCTCGGGGGCCGGTCTCTGCTCGTGAGCTCCCTTCTCGAGGACAGACACGGGGCTCTATGGATCGGCACCCACGACGGCGGACTGATCCGGATGCAGGACGGCGTCTCGACGACCTACACCACCCGCGAGGGTCTTGCGAACAACCGGGTCCTGTCACTCCGGGAGGACCGCGACGGGACGCTCTGGATCGGGACCCAGGGTGGCGGTCTCTCGCGCCTGCGCGACGGTGCCTTCACCCTGTACACGACCCGTACCGGTCTGTGCAGCGACACCATCTTCCAGATTCTCGACGACGATCGGGGCGCGCTATGGATGAGCTCCAACGACGGAATCTTTCGTGTAACGGGTGACGACCTGTCGGCGTTCGCCGCAAGGCGCGCGGGCTCCGTCGACTGCGCGCTCTATGATCGTTCCGACGGGATCCGCACGAACGAGTGCAATGGTGGATCGCAGCCGGCGGGATGGAAGGGGCGCGACGGCAGGTTGTGGTTCCCAACGGCGAACGGCGTTGTCGTGGTGGATCCGGCGCGGCTTCGCCGGAGCCCGCACCCGGTGCCCGTCGTGGTGGAGGAGTTCGTCGCCGGCGGCCGGCGCCTCGATCGGCCGGCAGCCGGTGCGCCCGTGAGCGTCCCGGCCGGCACGGCCGGCTGCGAGATCCACTACACGGCGCTGACGTTCCGCGCTCCGGAGAAAGTGAGATTCCGCTACCGTCTCGATGGTCTGGACGACGACTGGGTGGAGGCCGGCACGCGCCGTACCGCTTACTACGCCCATCTGCCTCCAGGCGACCACCGCTTCCGCGTGACCGCGAGGACCGGCGACGGCGAATGGGGCCAGACGGGGGCGGACTTGGCGTTCCGTCTCGAGCCGTACTTCTACCAGACGGTCTGGTTCTATGCCGTCTGCGCCCTGGGAGCCCTCCTGGTCGCCGGCGGAGGCTACCGGGTTCGCATTCATCAGACGCGGGCGCGAGAGCGTGAGCTGGAGCGGGTCGTCCTCGATCGCACGCAGGAGTTGTCCGAGGCGAAGCGCCAGCTCGAGGAGTCGAACCGGACGCTCGAGCGGCGCGTCGTCGAGGCCACCAACGTCGTCAAGGACAAGGAGCGGATGGCCGCCTACGGTCTGATGGTGGCGAGCGTCGCCCACGAGGTGCGCCATCCGATCTTCGCGTTACAGGCGGCGTCCTACCTGCTGCGCACCGATCTCGGAGAGGACCGGCGGGCCGGTCCGCAGATCGACATCATCGAGCGCGAGATCGGCCGGATGGCGTCTCTGATGGACGACCTCCTGGAGTTCGCACGTCCCGCGGCGCTGGTCCTGGCCCCCGCCGACCCCACCGCGCTCCTGGCTCAGGCAGCTGACATGTACAGGGACGAGCACGGTGACGATGGGGTGGAGATTGTGGTCTCGGCGAGCGAGAATCTGCCGGCCGTGGTCATGGACAGGGACCGTCTTATCCAGGTCCTGGTCAACCTCATGGACAACGCCCAGAAGCACGCCCGGGGTCTGACGCGGATCACGCTCTCAGCCCGCGCCGAAGGACACGACGGAAAGGAACTGCGGCCGAGGGTCCGTATCGCCGTGGCCAACGATGGCGCCGGAATCTCCGCCGGCGATCTGCCGCGCCTGTTCGATCCCTTCTTCACGACAGGACGGGGCAGCGGGCTCGGCCTGGCCATCGTCCGTCGGATCATCACGGACCACGAGGGGTCGATCGGCGTCGAGTCGCGTGGAAAGGGAGGCGCGATCTTCACCATTCTCCTGCCCGTTCCGGGCCCGCGCCCGACCGGCGTCGCCGAGGCCGCCCCCGGGTTCCGCGCGCGCGGCGAGCAACCCGGAGCCTGAGCGTGGCCGCGGCGAGCCGCATCCTCATCGTGGACGACGACCCTTCCGTGCGGGATGTCCTGGGTATGCTGTTCGAGCGCGAGGGCTGGTCGGTCACGCGCGCCGGCTCGGGGGAGGAGGCCCTGGCGGCGGTCCGCCGCCAGCCGACCGAGGTCACGTTCCTGGACCTTCGGCTCGGCGAGGAGAACGGACTCGATCTCCTGCCGCGGCTCATCGAGCTGCGCCCCGAGATGTCGGTCATCGTCCTCACGGCCGTGGGGACCATCGAGTCCGCCGTCGAGGCGATGCGGCGTGGCGCCGACAACTTCATTCTCAAGCCGGTGGACCCGCCCCGGCTCCTGGCCATCGCGGCCAAGGGGCTCGAGTCACAGAGTCTGCGCCGCAAGGCCCTGCAGCTCGAACGGGCGAGCCGCGCCCCGTCACCGTTCCTGCCGGGGGCTTCCGCCGCCATGCGCGAGGTTCTCCACCTGGCCGAGATCGTGGCGGCGCGGGACACGACGGTCCTGATCGTTGGCGAAACCGGCACCGGAAAGGGCCTCCTGGCCCGCCGCATCCACGACCTGTCGCCGCGCCGCGGGCGGCCGTTCGTCGAGCTCAACTGCGCAGGCCTCCAGAAGGACCTCACCGAGTCGGAGCTGTTCGGCCACGAGCGCGGGGCCTTCACCGGTGCCGCGGAGATCCGGCGATCCAGGCCAAGCTCCTGAAGGTCCTGGAGGAGAAACGTTTTCGGCGCGTGGGCGGCCTGGCCGAGATCGAGGTCGACGTGCGGCTCGTCGCCGCCACCCACCGCGATCTCGAGAAGGACGCCGCCGCCGACCGCTTCCGCCAGGATCTCCTCTACCGTCTCAACGTGTTCCGGATCGAGATCGCGCCGCTCCGCGAACGGCCCGAGGACATCCCGCCACTGGCCGCGCATCTTCTGGAACGGCACCGGCGCCCCGGCGGAGAGCCCGCGCGCATCAGCGCGGCCGCGGCCCGGCTGCTGGCGGACTACCGCTGGCCGGGAAACGTGCGCGAGCTGCGGAACGTCATCGAGAGGGCCGTGATTCTCTGCCCGGACGGCGGCGCGATCGGTCCCGAGCACCTGCATCTTCTGGAGTCCACGGGCGCCCGCCCCCGCGCGGCGGCGCAGACGACGGGGGTCCCCCGGAGCACGGCGCGACTGCGCGACGCCGAGCGCGATCACCTCGAGACGGCGCTGCGCGCGCGCGACGGCAACGTCCAGGCCGCGGCGCGCGACCTCGGTATCTCGCGCGGCACTTTGTACCGCAAGGCGAGGAAATACGGCATTCCGATCGATCGCTAGCGTCCTGGCCCGCGCCCGGGGGCTCCGGGCTAGGGGAGGATGTTGCCACCGGCGTCGGTCGCCGTCCCGCAGATCGCCCCGCCGGTGTTGCCGCGCAGCAGGTTGTTCCGGTAGGCGTTCTCCGTCCCCAGACCGACGAAGGAGACGCCACACGAGAAGTTATCCTTGACGATATTCCCTTCCACGAGGTTGCGTGACCCACTGATGCCGATCCCGACGCTTCCGTTACCCGCCAGCACGTTTTCCGCGATCCGGTTGCCGCCGGATTGCGCGACGATCCCGGTCCCGCCATTCCCCCCGACGACGTTGCGGATGATCACGTTCGAGTCGCAGTCGCCGCACAGGAAGATCCCGTTGGCAGCGCCCAGGATGACCGTGTTCCCCTCGATGAGATTGCCTCCGTGGGGGGTGTTCGGGGCGCCCTGCAGGTTGATCCCGTAGGCTCCGGGCTTGGTGGCCGACGTGATGCGGTTCCCCCGAATCTCTCCCCCGAGGAAACCATCGAGGTACAGGGCATCGTTCCCCTGGGTCTCGATTGAGTTGTCCACGAAGCGGCCCCCGAAGGGTCCGATCACGCCCACCACGTAGATGCCGAACGGCTGCGAGGGTCCGCCGGTGATGTCGCAGGAGAGCACCTCGACCTCCTCGGCGCCGCTGATGAAGATGCCGGTGGAGAGCGGGCCCACCAGGCGCAGCCGCTCGAGACGGACCCGGACTCGGGGCGATCCCGAGCCGTACAGGACGCCGTAGGTTCCGCCCACAAGCCTGCCGTTCCGGATCGTCACGTCCGTGGCGCCCTGGCCGAGTCCGACCAGGGCGAACGATGTCGATGGATCGGAGATCGTGTGGCCGTGGAGATCGAGCGTGACGCCGCTCGCCTGGATGGAGATGGCGACGTCACCGGCCGCCACGACATCCCTCGTCAGGACGTAGTCCCCGGGGCGCGTGATGATCGTGGGCTTGAAGATCGGGGTGCGGCCTTCGTCCGCCCACAGACCGCTCGCCGCGGCGGCGTACAGTGCAGCCGTCAGGATGCGCTTCAGCATGGGACCTCCTCCGGGGCGCGCCGTGGGTTCATGGTTCTCTCTGCTTACGGAGACGCCGGGCAGGGCGACGAGTTGGGAATGAGCGCGCCCGACGAGGCGCGGCCGAGCACGCTCTCTCCGCAGAGACTCGCTGCGCTCACCAGGTAGTAGAAGGCGGTGCCGCTCGCCGGGTTCTCGGCATCGACCGAAATGGTCGCTCCATCCCCTGCGCTGTCGCCGCTCTCGAAGCAGCCCTGGTCGTACGCCGACCCGGGCAGGCGGCTGCCCAGCAGGCTGCCCGGGATGCTCCCTCGATAGGTGTTCCAGGAGGCCGCGTCCGGTGTCGGTGACCATCCGATGGCCGTCTGACTGATTGCACGAGTCGGTCGTGCAGGGATCGCCGTCATCGCAGGAGGCAGGGCAGGTCAGCGGCGCGGCCATGTTCCAGATGCTGGCGGTCGAAGTCAGCACGACGAGGCGGATGTCGGTGAGGTTGACGTAGCCCCGGCTCGACACGCACGGATCGGGTGAGGCGACGATGCTCCCGGGACAGTCCTGAACCGGTACGGGCGGCCCGCCGCCTTCGGTCCGGTAAATCTGAATCGACGCGGGAGTCTGTCCCGCCACGATCGAGGCATCGAGCGTGAAGACGATCTTGAGAGGCAGTCCGGGCGTCGTCGGCGCCGTCGAGTGGATTTCGACCTGCTGACCGAGGAACTGGAACCCGACGGGGGCCGGCACGGTGATGGCGGTCTCGGCGATGGTGACGCTCCCACCCGTGGCCGTGGCCGGCACCACGACCGAGGTCTCGACGGGATCCGTGGCTGTCGGACCGATTCCCCCCGGATCCGTGGTGACCGTGCCGCCCTGCGCGGACACGCTGCCGGATCCGCTGTCGGGAGGCGTGCTGCTCGCCTGCGGGGTCACGGGATTGGAGGGCTGCGAGGGCGCGCTCGAACCGAGCCCGTTCACGGACGTCACGGTGAAGGTGTACGTCGTCCCGTTGACCAGGCCGCCGATGAGAACGCCGGTCGTCGTCCCCGCGACGCTCGCGGCCACACCCCCGGGGGACGCCGTGACCTCGTAGGCCGTGATCGGCGTTCCACCGTTCCAGGCGGGCGGCGACCAGCTCACGGCCGCCGCCCCGTTCCCCGCCGCGGCAATCACGCCGGTGGGCGGCTGCGGCGCCGAGGGGTCGGGCACGAACTGGTCGGCGCCGAGGGTGACTGTGCCCCCGGCGAGAAGAACGTGGCCGTCGGGGAGCAGAGTGGCGGTGTGTGCGTCGCGCCCGACGCTCATGCTGGCCGAAGGCGACCAGGTCCGGCTGATCGGGTCGAATGCCTCCGTGTAGCGAAGCTGGTAGGGCGGCGCGTTGTTCCGGCCCCCCGCCACGAGGACGCGGCCATCGAGGAGGTGCGTCGCGGTGTGCGAGTAACGCCCGAGACGCATCGGTCCGGCCGCCGACCAGGTTCCCGCGCCCGGGTCGTACAGCTCGGCGCTCGCCAGGGGGTTGAAGGAGCTGTCGTAGCCTCCCGCGACCAGGATCATTCCGTCGTCGAGCAGGGTCGACGTGTGGGAGGCGCGGCCTGCTCCCATGCTCTCTGTGGGCGACCACACGCCGGTGGCGGGATCGTACAGCTCGGCGCTGGCCAGCGAGTTCCCGAAGGAGTCGTAGCCACCGGCAACGAACACTCTGCCGTCGTTGAGCAGGGTTGCAGTGTGGGAGGCACGGTCGGCACCCATGCTGGCCGTCGGCGACCAGCTCGCGAGGGTCGGATCGAAGACCTCGGCGCTCGAGAGAGAGATGGAGGCTGTTTCGTTGAAGCCACCGGCGACCAGGACGCGGCCGTCGCGGAGCAGCGTGGCCGTATGCGAATCGCGGTCGGTGGTCAGCGACCCTGCGGGCGTCCAGACCGCGCCGGAGGCGTCGCAGATTTCCGCCGCGGCCACCGAGCCCTGTGTGGCGTCGCTGTATCCGCCCGCGACCAGAACCCTGCCGTCGAGGAGGCGGTTCGCGCTGTGCAGGTATCGGTCGGTCCCCAGGCTGGCCGCCAGGGACCAGGCGCCGGCGACCGGGTCGTAGGATTCGGCGCTGCCGATCGATCCGACCACGGCGCTGCTGAACCCTCCGGCCGCGAGCACCCGGCCGTTATCGAGAAACGTCGCCGTGTGGTAGCTCCGGTCGGCTCCCATGACTCCGGCGGACGACACGCTGTCCTTCAGTCCCACGTAGAGCTCGGCGCTGGCGATGCCGTTTCCCCCGGCGACCAGGACTTCTCCGGTGCCGAGAAGGACGGCCGTATGGAAATAGCGCGCCCGGTTCAGACCAGGGGCCGCAGACCAGGTGCCGTTCGAAGGATCGAACACCTGGACGACGGCGAGCACCGACTGGAGGGGAGGGTTGTCGAGCAGCCCGCCGGCGACGAGGACACGGCCGTCCGGGAGGCGAGTGGCTGTATGCAGCCAACGCGCCTCGCCCAGGTTCCCTGCGGACGACCAGGCGCTGCCCGCCGGGTCGCAGATCTCCGCCGTGGCGATGGAGCCCGAGGTGTCCAGGCCGCCGGTCACCAGCACCCGGCCGTCGGCAAGAAGCGTGGCCGTGTGGTGGTAACGGCCGCCGGTCATCGTTCCGGCGTACGACCAGGTCTTCGAACCGGGATTGAAGACTTCCGTGGTGGCCAGCGCGCCAAACCCGGGGCTGCCCCCCGAGACCAGGACCCGGCCATCGGCGAGGCGGACCGCCTTGTGGTCATCGCGGGGCGTCCCCATGCTGCCGACAGCCGTCCAGTGGTCCGTGACGGGATCGTACACCTCGGCCAGCGCCAGCGTTCCCGAAAAGCCGAAGCCGCCTGCGACCAGGACCTTCCCGTCGCCGAGCAGAGTGGCGGTGTGGTCGTTCCGGCCGGAGAGCATGGGGTTCGCCGCGGACCAGGTGTTGGCGACCGGGTCATAGATCTCCGCGCTGGTCAGGTGGGTCGAGGTGGCGGAGCTGAAGCCGCCGGCGATCAGAACATGCCCGTCCCCAAGGAGCGTTGCCGTGTGTTCCGACCGGTCCACGCTCATGCTCGCGGCGGACGACCACGTGGCTGTCGTTGGATCGAAAATCTCCGCCGTAGCGGACGACCCGCCTCCCGATCCGCCTCCCACGACCAGGACCCTGCCGTCGGCGAGAAGAGTCGCGGTGTGGCCGGCGCGGTTGGCGTTCATGCTGCCGGCAGGCAGCCAGTCGCTGGTCGCGGCGGAGCACCAGGCGCCGCCTGAGGCCGCCAATCCGATGACCCACGCCACGATCCTTCCCAGCCTGATCGAGCTCATCGCACTCCTCCCGGGAACGGGGACCCATCGCGCTTGGCGCCCACCGGGATTCCCAGTGCCCGGCAGCGCTCGACGATCTCGGAGATGGGCATCGACTTGCTCCAGCAGTCCGCCGCGCCCAGCCGTCTCGCGGCCTCCGCGACTTCCCTGGTGCCGTACGCCGTGAACAGGACCACCTGCGTAGCGGGCGATCGTTCCCTGGCGCGCCAGATGACCTCCAATCCTTCGAAACAGAATGGTCCGCTCATGCGCAGGTCGGTCACGATGAGGTCGAAGCATCCCGCTCGCAGAAACCGTTCGGCTTCTCTCAGGCCGGCGGCGGTCTTCACTTCAACCTGTTCCGATTCCAGGATGGAGGTCAGTCCCTGTCGCACCGATTCCTCGTCGTCCACGATCAGCACGGAGCGCCGGAGTCCCGGGCCGGTCACGGGCACCTCGCCGAACGACTGATCCGAATGATGTCGGGTGCGTGAGCCATGTCCGGGCGGTAGGGCAAGATGCATGCCGGCGCGCCGGGCGCGGCCCGCCCGATTCTCTAAGGCGAGGGAGCGAAAGGGAATCCGGCCGGAACGTCGCTAACCAGCGCGTCCGGGGGCCGTTCCGGAACAGAACGGATTGCCTGTTCCATCCTGGCACATGTCGCAGGCGGAAGAACGCGCCGCTCCGTCATCGGACAGGCCCGGGGGATCGCCAGGGGTCGGCGAAGCGCGCGTCGGTCACAAACGACTCGTCGGTCAGGGATCTGAGGAACTCGATCAGATCGTGCTTCTCGGCGGCGGTGATCGCGAAGCCCCGGATGAGCAGGCTCTTGTAGCGATTGTTGTCCCCGGCGCGCCCGCCGGCGGCGTAGTGGTCGATCACGGCCTCGAGCGTCGGAATGCTCCCGTCGTGCATGTACGGGGCGCTGAGGGCGATGTTGCGCAGTGTGGGCGTCCGGAACCGTCCCGTGTCCCTGCGCCGGTGAGTGACGGAGCGCAAACCGTCATCCTCCGCCGGGTCGTTCCCCGGACCGCCGAGGTTGTACAGACCGGTGTTCTGGAAGACCGGCTCCACGCGTCCCACCATGCCCTCGAATACGACGACGCCCGCAAAATTGATGCCGCCGTGACATTTCGAGCAGGCCAGGCGGTCCGAGAAGAACAGACGCATGCCCCGCCAGGCCGCCTCCGGCAGGGCGTCCATCCGTCCCTGGTAGACCAGCCGATCGTAGGGCGAGTCGCCGGAAATCAGGGTGCGCTCGAAGGCGGCCAGCGCCCGCGTCACGTTGCCGATCCGGATCGCGCCGGGCTCGCCTGGAAAGGCGGCGCGGAACATTCCGGCGTAGAGACCGTCGGCCTCCAGGCGAGCCACCAATTCCTTCTCTCTCCCCGCCAGACCCAGCTCCACGGGCCGCTCTCGGAACATGGGCACGAGCGCCTGCTCCTCGAGGCTGCGGAGGTCGGGATCGGCCCAGGTGAGCGCCACGTTGTAGGCGACGTTCGCGAGGCTCAGGCTGCTGCGGGGATGGACCTCGCCCGTGGAGCCGACCGCCCGCGGCCGCCCGTCGGTGAAGGCGAGTGTCTGGCGGTGACAACCGGCGCAGGCCTGCGTGCCGTTCCCCGACAGCCGCGTGTCATAGAACAGGCGGCGCCCCAGCTCGACCTTGGCCGGGGTCATCGGGTTGTCGGGGGGGACGCGGGGCGGCGGGAATCCGGGCGGCAGGCGCCACTCGAACGTGTCCGGCGGCGCGGCCCGCCCACCGGTCGCGTGCACCGCAAGCGCCGCGGCCGCCAGGCAGCCCAGGAGAACGAGAAGGGAAGGAGGGCGAGAGACTGCGGGCCGGTCTACCAGCGCGAGCCGTGTGGCTGGATCAGGGCGCTCGTCTGGCCGGCGATCTCCTCTCTCTGGGACAGCCACTTGGCGAAGTCCTCGATGGTCTCCGGCGCGAGACCGGCCGCGTCCTGTCGGCGCCTCTGCAGCCAGCTCTTCATGGCGGCCGCCAGCTCATCGGCGCGCGCCCGATCGGAGTTGAACAGAGCCATGTAGGCCGTCTTCGCCTCGTCCACCCGGTTCACACCCAGATAGGCCTCCGCACGGTACTCGATGGCCGGCGTGTACTTAGGCTCCAGCTCGAGAGCCCGATCGTAGGCCTTGAGCGCCGCCGCGAAGTCTCCGGTCTTGCGGTACACGTACCCCAGGCCACCGTGGGCCTGGAACATCGCAGGGTTTCTGTCGGTGGCGCCGAGAAACTCCTTCATCGCCTTCTCGTACTCCTTGCGGGCGGAGGCCTCGAGCTTGGCCCGCTTCTTCGCGTTGGACGCTTCCGCCTCGGCCTCACTGGCCAGCGCATCGGCCTTGTCCTTGTGCTTGAGACCGTCGTTGTATCTCTGCGCCGCCTCCTGCTCCGGCGTCAGCCTGGGCGCCGACGGTGCCATGCGGGGTGACCTTGGGGCCGGCATCGGGGATCCTCCCGACGCCAGAGCCGCTCCGTGGAGCAGGACGAAAGCCACCACCGCGACCGCACTCATCTTCCACATGTGGTCCTCCCTCCGGCCAATCCGGGCGCAGAACGCGCTGATCGGACCCCAGCGTACCACGGGGCCGCGCCGGCGGACCAACACGCGGACGAGCGCGCGCTGCCCGGAGTGGCCCCCGGGCAGCGCGCGCCGTATGCGGTCTGCTTAATTCAGCGTGCCGGTCGTGAAGGTGACACCGGCGTCGGCGAAGCTCGCGGCGAGACCCCTGCCGCCGTAGACGGTCCGCGACGAAGAGGCGACGGCCGCCGTCTCCCTGGCCAGGACGGAGATCCGGCTCCCCGCGGGCAGGGTGATCGGGGGAATCTGCATCGTGTACGTCCCGGCGACCGGCTGCGGGCCGGCGTTGCAGACGAACGTGCCGTTGACGGTGTTGCACACGGTCCACTCGCCGGAGGCGACCGCCAGCAGCAGATCGCCGTTGGCGTCGACGGCGTCGATCTCGACATCGAGACGCGGGTTGAAGGCGGTCTGCCACAACGGCTGGGCCGGGTCGACTAGGTAGAGCCTGACACCGAGGGCCCCACCCACGGTCAGCGGAGCGGCGAGCGGGGCGGAGTCGAATTCCGCCGGGATGTCGGCGCCGTAGTTGACGAGATAGCCCATGCTGCCGGTCTGGCACGTGCCGGTGCCCTGCGCGGTGGCGAGCCCGCCCAGCGGCGCCCCGGCCTGCTGATTGCAGCC
>QHXY01000027.1 GCA_003223145.1 Acidobacteriota bacterium | reverse complement strand
TGGGTGGGGCCGAAGTTCTGCATCGCCTGCTCCGAGCGACCGGCGCGCAGGAACAGGTTCGTGTATCCCTGGACGCAGTTCCAGGCGAGGAGGGCTCCGATCAGGGCGGCTCCGACCCAGACGGTCAGGGGGGGACGCAGGGCGGCGACGTCCTGGAACACGCGGGCGGCGAGAAGCGCCGCGAACAGACAGAGCCAGGGCGCGTTCAGCAGCATGCGGGTCAGACTGGGACCGGCGAAACCGACGGTGAGCAGCAGCGCCAGGTAGCACAGAACCAGCAGCCCGCAGACGGCGTCGCGCCTGCGGAGGGCCCGCCAGGCCGCGTAGACCAGCCCGAGGATCGACAACGCCGCGACGACGGTGGTCTCCGGGGCCAGGCCGATCAGCCCGTAGGTCGTGCTGATGCCGTCGCTGATGAACGCGTCGGTCTGGATGACGGCGTAGCGCGCCGGATAGTAGCTCGCCATGCCAAGAGAGGCGAGGAGGTTGATCCCGAAGTTCGCCTTCGGGGTGATCAGGGCGGCGTAGGCGCCGCGCGTCACGAACCCGACCGGACCAAGACCGGAGAGCAGCATCAGCGCCGCCACCAGGACCGCCGCGATGCCCAGGGCGATGAGGGCCGCGCGGCGCGCGCGCGGACCGGCGGCGCCATCACCGGCCCAGCCGAGCGGCCGGCGCAGGAGCGCGAACGCGATCAGGGCGATCGGAATGGCGCGGAACGAGGTATAGGTCCAGAAGCCGAGCCCGGCGAAAACTCCCCAGCCGACGTGGTCACGCGTCCGGCCGGACTCCAGCGCCTTCAGGAAGAGGCCGATGGTCACGACGGCGAACAGCGGCGCCAGGACGGCGCGCTCGCCGACCCGGCTGTACAGCAGATGCCACGGAGAGACGGCGAGGAACGCCGTCGCCAGCAGCGCCACCGGCCAGCCGAAGCGATCGCGCGCGAACAGGTACAGGAGGAGCAGCGTCAGCGTGCCGGCGGCGACCGACACGCTGCGCAGCGGGAAGACCGCGTCAATCAGCTGGTCGCCGAGCAGCTTCGGCGTCAGCCCGAAGACGGCCGGCATGGCGCGCAGAAGGTTGAGCTGGATGCCGGAGCTCCGATAGGAATAGGCCGCCAGGTAGTGGAACATCGTCTCGCGGTTCAGCCCGCGCTCGGTCAGGGTGGCGAACGGTTTGCCCGCCGCGATGTCCCTGACTTCGAGCGCGTTGATGGCCTCGTCGTTGTTCAGCCCCCAGGGGATCAGATCGATGCGGTAGAGCCGCAGGTACAGACCGCCCAGCAGGAGAATCGCCAGAATCGCGGGCTCGACGCCGCGCGGCAGGCTGCGGGGCGCTGTCCCCGCACCGGCCGCCGCTTCCGGCCCGGCGCTCGGAATGTCCCGGCGCCTGGGCAGGAGGTAAATCAACAGCGCCATGGCGAGGCCGAGGAGCGCCGCACCCGGCCCCAGGCTGAGATAGAGACCGCGCTCCGTCGACAGAACCGTCTGTCCGGCCAGCGCCAGGGCGCCGGCCAGCGGAACGCCGATATGGCTCAGGAGACCGCCGACTCCGGCCCCCGGCGATTCATTTTCTCCCCCGCCGCGCATCCCATCCTTCCAGGTCACCCGCGACGCCCTCTAATTGATGTAGCCGAGGGATCTTAGTCGCTCCCGGATCTCATCGTCCAGGACGATCTCCTGGTCCGGAGCGGCCGGTCTCAGGCGCCAGATGAAAAAGCCGAGTTCGCGACCGTCGGCGCGCGGGGGCTTGCTGTAGGCCGCATCGGCCGAGGGCTTGCCCTCCAGCGAGAACGGCATGGCCCGCGGGTGTGCTTCTTTGCCGCCGAGGAAGATGCGGTCGAGGACCGGCCGACCATCGACGAGAAGGTTGAATTCCACCGGCGCATCGACCGGGCTGGTCGTGAACGACAGACCGCTGGCGCCGGTCTGACCGGCGTCGGTGAAGTCGAGCGCGTTCGGCGACCCGAGGACGTATTTGCCCCGCTCCCGGAACAGCGGCACGATCGTCCGGAAGATACCCGTGGTGCGGAGCTCGCCCTGAAACGTGTGCTTGCGGCCGTCGCTGCTCCAGCGCACGTTCCAACCGCCCGACAGGAAATCGACCTGGGAGAAGAGCGTGCGCACCATCGCCCGCCGCTCGTCCGGCCGCTTGTCCGACAGGTCGGTGCGCTCCCGCGGGTCGGCCGCGAGGTCGTACAGCTCCGTGCGGTTCTCGTCCATCGACTGGATCAGCTTGAGCGGGCCGCGACGGAGGGCCTTGAGATGGGCGTTCAGGCGGATCGTCTCGCACACCAGCGGCCGGTCCGCCACCGGCGAACCGCTGCCCCCCGGCCCCAGCAGAGGCACCAGACTCGTTCCCTGCAGACCGGCCGGCGCCGCCGCGCCCGCGAGCGCCGCGATGGTCGGGAACAGGTCGATGCCGCTGACCGGCGCCGCCACGCGGCGCCCGGTCGCGCCGGCGCCCGCTTGACCCGCCGCCCGGCCGATGATCAGCGGGACGTGGATCGTCTCCTCGTACAGACGCCGCCCGTGTCCCATCGACCCGTGGTCCTTGAACTCCTCGCCGTGGTCGCCCGTGACCACCACCCAGGAACGCGGCGCGCGCCCGGTGGCGGCCAGGCCGTCCAGCAGGCGGCTGAATTGATCGTCCACGAAGCGGACCTCGCCGTCGTAGCGATCGATCAGGAACTGGCGGTAATCCTCCGGGATCGGCGTGAGCGGATCGAGGAACTTCGAGATCGCGTCGTACGAGGCGTCGAGGGGGCCGTGATACGGGTCGGGAAACAGGGCGCGGTACGTCTCGGGCGGCGCGTACGGCCAGTGCGGGTCGAAGTAGTGCACGAGGAGGAACACGGGGCGGCGCCCCTGGCCCCTGAGCCAGGCCAGGGCGGCGTCGGTCACCCGGTCCGCCCCCGGCTCCATGCCGGCCTCCAGACGGTAACCGGGCTGCGACAGCCCGAAGTCGTCGAACACCTCGAAGCCGCGGCCGAACCCATAGAGCGAGGAGACGTACACGTGCGACACGAAACCGCCGGTCGCGTAGCCCGCCCGTCTCAGGGTCTCGGCGAGGGTCGGCACGTCGTCCGCGAGCCGCAGGCCGTCGTTCTCCACGCGGTGGCTCGACGGGTAGCGCGAGGTCATGATCGACATCACCGACGGCAGGGTCCACGGCGCGGCCGACCAGGCGGCGTCGAACACCGCTGCACGGCGCGCGAAGGCGTCGAGGCGCGGCGAGGTGGCGCGCTCGTACCCGTAGACTCCGAGGTGGTCGGCGCGCAGCGTGTCGACAACGACGAGTACGACGTCCTGCCGGGCGGGATCGAAGCGTCCGGCGCAGGAGAGCCAGGTCGCACCTGCGAGCGCGAGGCACAGGGCGAGGGCCGCCAGATGCAAAGGGACGAGCGGCGCGGCGGGAACGTCTCCCGCTCCGGGCGGCCGGGCGGGGTGCCGCGCCGGCATCGGTTCAGCGGGTCGCCGCGGCCCGCTGCTCGTGGACCAGCTGGCCGGCGACCACGGTGGCGACCGGCCAGCCGCGCAGCGTCCAGCCGTGGAACGGGGAATTCCGCGACTTGGACCGGAACTGCGCGACGTCGACCTTGCGCTCCAGCTCCGGGTCGATGATGGTGACGTCCGCGTCGGCGCCCACCGCGAGCGTCCCCTTCCTGAGACCCAGGATGCGGGCCGGGTTGACCGACATCAGCTCCACGAAGCGCGCCGGCGTAATGACACCCTGCCGGACGAACCGGTCCATGATCAGCGGGACCGAGGTCTCCAGCCCGATGATGCCGAACGGCGCCTCGTCGAACTCCTGCAGCTTCTCGTCCGTGTGGTGCGGAGCGTGGTCGGACGCGACGGCGTCGATGGTGCCGTCCCGCAGTCCCTCGATGAGAGCCTGCCGGTCCTGTTCGCCGCGCAGCGGCGGATTCATCTTGGTGTTCGGATCGAAGTCCGAGTCGGCCACCGCCTGGTCGGTGAGGACCAGGTGGTGCGGGGTGACCTCGCAGGTGACCCGCAGGCCCTCGCGTTTGGCCTGCCTCACCTTCTCGAGGCTGCCGCGCGTGCTGAGGTGCGCCACGTGCAGCCGCCCCTGTGTCAGCTGGGCGACCGCCAGGTCGGCCGCGACCGCCACCTCCTCCGCAGCGGCGGGGATTCCCTGCAGACCGAGCATGGTGGAGACGTACCCTTCGTGCATCGCGCCGCCCGCACTCAGGTCCCTGTCCTCGCAGTGATCGATCAGCGGGATACCGAAGATCTTCGTGTACTCCATCGCCATGCGCAGCAGGTACGTGTTGGCCACCGGCTGGCCGTCGTCCGACACCGCCACGGCGCCGGATCGGGCCATGTCGCCGATCTCGGCGAGCTCCTCGCCCCGGCCTCCCTTGCTGACACAGCCGATCGGGAAGACGTTCACCGCGCCCTTGCGGCGCGCCTCGGCCACGATGTACTCGGTGACCGACAGACCGTCGTTCCACGGCTCGGTGTTCGGCATGCAGGCGATCGAGGTAAACCCACCCGCGGCGGCGGCCCTCGTCCCGGTTTCGACGCTCTCCTTGTGCTCCTGTCCCGGCTCGCGCAGGTGCACGTGCATGTCGACGAACCCCGGGCAGACCCAGTGGCCGGCGGCCTCCAGCACCTTCGTGCCGGCCGGCACGACGCCCCTCTCCCCCGAGGCCCCCTTGCCCGGCCGGGCGGGCCGCCGCTCGGCGATGCGGCCGTCGACCACCAGCAGATCGAGGAGAGCGTCGGTCCCGGTGGCCGGGTCGATGACCCGTCCGCCCTTAATCAGCAAGCTCGCCAAGCGTTCCTCCCGCCAGCAGATAGAGCACGGCCATCCGGACGGCGACCCCGTTGGTGACCTGATCGAGAATGACCGAGTACGGCCCATCCGCCACGGCGCTGTCGATCTGCGTCCGTCCTCGCCCGCCGGGCGCGCTCGACGGTCAGGCCGTAGAGGTTGTAGTACTCCCGCGCCGAAGGGAAGGCGCCGCTCTTCTGGCGCTCTCTCTGGATGCGCAGCATCATCACGACGTCGGCGCCTTCGAGCGCCTCGTCGATCCGCCAGGTCACCTGCACCCCAAGACGCGACAGCTCGACTGGCGTCAAGGTCGGCGGGGCGCAGGCCACCACATCGGCGCCCATCGTCTTCAACAGGAAGATGTTGCTACGCAGCACCCGGCTGTGCATCAAGTCGCCGATGATCGCCACGCGCAGCCCCTTCAGCTTCCCCTTCTTCTCGCGGATGGTGAAGGCGTCCAGGAGCGCCTGCGTCGGGTGCTCGTGCCAGCCGTCCCCGGCGTTGATGATGTGCGCGCGACAGTGGCGCGCCAGGAAGTGCGGGGCCCCCGAGGACTTGTGCCGGATGACGATCATATCCGGTGCCATGGCCTCGAGATTGCGTGCCGTGTCCAGCAGGCTCTCCCCTTTCACGACGCTCGAGGCTCCCGGCGAGAAGTTCAGCGCGTCGGCCGACAGCCGCTTTTCGGCGATCTCGAACGACGAGCGCGTGCGCGTGGAGGGCTCCATGAAGAAGTTCACGATGGTCCGGCCGCGCAACGTCGGGACCTTCTTGATCGAGCGGGTGGAGACCTCGGCGAAGGAGCGCGCCGTGTCCAGGATGAGCGTGATCTCCTCGGCCACCAGACCCTGCATCCCGAGGAGATGGTTCTGCTTGAGCGCAATCAGCCGCTTCTCCGTCTTGGGCTCCGGAGTGGCCGCCTCCACCCGCGCGGACTGGGCATCCGCGGCACCTTCCGGCCGCCTGGCCGCCGTGCTGCGGCGCGCCGACGGCCGGGCGCCCGCGGTCGCGGTCTTGCGGCCCGACGTCTGCAGCTTGGTGTCCACGAGCATGTCGCTCACCTCGCTGCCCGGGCGGTCTCCCGGGGCGGGCTCCTGCGACCCTCCTTCTTCTCCGGCTTCTTGACGATCAGCACCTCGTCCCGGCCGTCCTCCTCCTGCAGCAGGACCTGCACCATCTCGTCCAGACCGGTCGGCACGTTCTTGCCGACGTAGTCGGCCCGGATCGGCAGCTCGCGGTGCCCGCGATCGACCAGGACGGCCAGCTCGATGCTCCTCGGGCGGCCGAAATCCATCAGCCCGTCGAGCGCCGCGCGCACGGTCCGCCCGGTGAACAGCACGTCGTCCACCAGGATCACCCGGCGCTCGTCGATGGGAAAGTGGATGATGGTCTCCTTCAGGATGGCCGACGGACCGACCGAGGTGATGTCGTCGCGGTACAGGTTGATGTCGAGGATTCCGAGCGGCAGCTCCTTGCCCTCGATGACTCCGATCTTGTGCTGCAGTCGCCGGGCCAGGGGCACGCCGCGCGTGCGTACGCCGACCAGGACGAGCTGCGCGATCTCCCGGTGGCGCTCGACGATCTCATGGGCGATGCGTGTCAGGGACCGGTCGACCTTGTCGGCGTCCATGACGCTCGTGCTCTTGGGCTCGGCCATCGCTCTCAGGGCAAAAAAAATCCCGCGTGTCCGCGGGCGTAATCGCTACTGGCTGTGGCTTTCCGTGCCGTCACCGCCGCCACCTTCCCGGTCTCGCAGGACCGGATTAAAAGCGCGTTCCCGAATTCGGCCCGATAAGAATAACCGAGGCGCAGGCCGCTGTCAACCGCGACGGCTCTCACGGTCGCGCGCCATAGGTGCGGATGACCGTGACCGGATGGGAGGAGGTGAAGGGCTCGCTGAAGATCCCGGCCAGGATGTTGCCGTCGGAGTCCCTGGCGACCGGCAGACCCGCGGCGTACAGGACGGTGGGGGCGACGTCCACGATCGATCCCTTGCCGAAGACGGCCCCGCGCATCACTTCGGGCCCGTGCACGAACAGGAAACCTTCGGGAGCGCGATCGTGGACCCCGGACAGCCGCTCTCCTCCGGTCAGCTCGGCGCGCAGCCGCCGGGGGATCGGGGCAATCTCGATGCCGTGGGTCGCCGTGACGAACACGTATCCCCGGGTGCCCGCCGACTGCAGGGCCCTGCCGATGATGCCGTCGATCCGGTGGTAGTACCTCTCCAGCACCGGACCGTACAGGTCGATGTCGCGTCCGGAAACGTTGCCGAAATCGGCGGGCCGCGCATAGCGCAGGAAGACGTGCGCCAGACGATCGAGGCCTGGAAACGAGAAGGCGGCGATCCCCTGGCCCCTGTCGTCTTCGACGCCGCCCAGCGCTTTGAGAACCGCCGCGTCGGTCGCCCCCGACCTGGCGACCTCGGAGACCAGGGCGCGCGCCGCCGCATCCTTCAGACGCAGGGCGTCCGGGTCGAGCAGATCCGCCACCCAGTCGGGGGTCTCCGATCCCGCCAGGAGAGGCGCCGGACCCGCCGTGTCGAGATCGACGTCCCAGCCTGCGGCGTTTCCTGTCCCGTCGCTGCGGACCGCCATCTCCCAGAGAGCCGGCGCGCTTCTGTCGGACGCCGCCGCCGCGCGCCGGGTCATGAAGGGCGACAGAAGGAGATCAAAGGCGATTCCCGGCGGCACCACGCTGAACCACGTGTCGCTGCCGGGCACGCGCCGCGCCGCGGCGCTGCGCACGCCGTGGCGGTGCGGCATGGCCCCGGTGACCAGGGTGGCGCGCGTGACCGCAGCGTCGCAGGGCAGGACCGAGGTGAGGCGACCGTAGGCGCCCTCCTGGATCAGACGCGCGAATCCCGGCAGTTTCCCCTGCGCGTGCATGGTGAGAACGGTATCGAGATCGGCGCCGTCGAAGTTGAGCAGCAGCACACGCGGCATGGTGGCCGCGGGAGGGCCCGCCGGAGCCGTCGGGCCGACGTCATCCGGGACGCCGCGGGGCTGGGACGGCGCCCGGGTCACCATCCTCCCGACGGAGCCACCCGTCTGGCGGCCCGACGCAGCGAGCAGCGCCGCCAGAGCCAGCGCCCCGGCCCACGCATGCGCCCAGGCGTGGTGCCTCAGTCGTGGCAGAACCGTGACCAGCGCTCCGCAGGCCCACGCCAGGCTCAGCCACAGACAGACATTCGTGAGACGCTCGGCGTCGCCCGGTGTGAACGCCGAGCGGTACTCCGACAGGAGGAGCCAGCCGGCGCCCAGGATCGGCGCCGTGTTGACGGTGTGAAACCCGATGAGGTAACGCAGGCTGAGCCAGGGCAGGCGCAGCGGATGGCTGGCGAAGAAGCGCACCGCCGCGTAGAGAAGCGGCCAGACTATGGCCGACGCGACGGCGTAGAGGAGAACCACCGGGAGCAGGGCGGCGCCGAGCCACCCGCCGCCCGCGGCGCCCGACCCGGGATTGCCCAGCATCAGAAGAATGGCCACGACCAGCCCGCCGTAGAGACCCGCCAGCGCCGCGTGGACCATCATCTTCAGGAAAGTCACGCCGCCGGATGGTAGCACAGCGCCGCCGAACGCCCGCCCGGCGTTGTCCCTCCCCTGTCGCTATGATACAGTTCGTTCCCGGCATGCCGTTCGACACCCCGGCCGCGGTGGTTCGTCACGAATCCCTGAACCGGGACCATTTCCTCCTGACGCTTGAATCTCCGTCGATTGCCCGCGCCGCGCGCGCCGGGCAGTTCGTGATGCTGCAGACACGGGACGGCACGGATCCGCTCCTGCGGCGGCCGATGAGCATCTTCCGCGTTCTGCCGGGCCGGAGCGGCCGCTTCCAGATTCTCTACAAGGTCGTGGGAAGGGGCACGCGCTACCTGGCCGGTCAGCCGGTCGGGGCGCGGCTTGCGACACTCGGGCCGCTCGGCAACGGCTTCCGCCTGCCGCCGGCGGGCACGCGCCCGGTGCTGGTGTCCGGCGGCATCGGCATCGCCATCTTCCCCTTCCTGGTCGAGACCCTGGCGAAAACGCGCCGCCGGGCGCCCGTCCTGGTGTATGGGGCCCGCACCAAGGGTGACCTTGCGGCGCTCGGGTTCTTCCGCGCGCAACGCGTCCCGGTGCGACTGGCGACGGAGGACGGCAGCGTGGGGGTCCGGGGCTTCGTGACGCGCCTCCTGGAGCCGCTCCTCGCCGCGCCGGAGGAGGCGGCGCAGCTCGAGCTGTTCGTGTGCGGGCCGACGCCGATGCTGCAGGCGGTCGCCGCCCTGGCGGCGCGGGCCGGCGCGCCCTGCCAGCTCGCCCTCGAGTCCCAGATGCCGTGCGGTATCGGGGTCTGTCTCGGCTGCGTGGTGCGCTGCCCCGGCGACGACCAGGGCCCGATGTTCCGGCGCGTCTGCACCGAGGGCCCCGTGTTCCGCGCCACAGAGGTGTTGCTGTGAAGCGCTCGCGGGGCGGGGCCACCGACCTGTCGGTGCAGCTCGGTCCTCTGAGGCTGAAAAATCCGATCGTCGCCGCGAGCGGGACGTTTGGCTACGGCACGGAGTTCCTCCCCTATCTCAAGCTCGCCGACCTCGGCGGCTTCGTGACCAAGGGTCTGTCGCTTCTGCCGCGCCGCGGCAACGCCCCACCCCGCACGTGCGAGACGCCGTCCGGCATGCTGAACGCCATCGGTCTGGCGAACGTGGGGGTCGAGGCGTTCCTGGATGAGAAGCTCCCGGCGCTGCGCGGCTGTGGCACGGCGGTCATCGCCAACGTGTTCGGGGAAACGCGGGAGGAGTACGTCGCGGTCGCGCGGCGGCTCAACGGCGCGCCGGACCTGCACGCGATCGAGCTCAACCTCTCCTGCCCGAACACCGAGAAGGGCGGCATCGCGTTCGGCGTCTCGCCGCCGGTGATCAGGGAGGTGGTCGCGGCCGTGCGCCGTGCCGCACCGGGCCTGCCCCTCATCGTCAAGCTGACGCCGAACATCACCGACATTGCCGTGGCGGGCCGCGCCGCACGCGACGGCGGCGCCGACATGCTGTCGCTCGTGAACACGTTCCTCGGGATGGCCGTCGATCTCAGGGCGCGCCGCCCGGTTCTGGACAATGTCGTCGGCGGACTGTCCGGCCCCGCCATCAAACCTCTGGCGCTCTACATGGTGCAGCGCGTCTACCGCGAGGTCGGCCTGCCGATCATGGGGATGGGAGGAATCAGCGGCGCGGAGGACGCCCTGGAGTTCATGGTCGCCGGCAGCGCCGCCGTCCAGGTCGGGACCGCGAACTTCTTCGACCCGACCGCCTCGGTACGGATGGTGCGGGACATCGATGCGTGGTGCCGGCGCGAGGGGATCCGCGCCGTGCGCGAGCTCACGGGCACCCTGCAGTTCCCGCACGGCGCCCCGCCGGCGCCCTGCGCGGGCTGAAGCGCGCTCCGCGCTGCGCCGCCGCCGGGAGGCGGCTCACATCGCGCCGGCGGGCGGCTTTTCGGTGGCGCGCTCGAGCTCGAGGCCGGCGTCGCCGAACAGCCTGGCCAGCTCGTCGAACACCTTCTCGCCCGCGGCCAGTTGATGGCCTTCCTTGTCGAACAACACCAGGTAGGGCAGTTCCTGGATGCCGTGCTGCTCCGCGACCGGCATCGTCCAGTCGACAATGTCGACTTTGCGGATCGCCAGCGTCTGCCGGTTGCGCGCCGCCAGCTTTTCGAGCGCCGGGCTCAGCGCGCGGCAGGGAGGACACCAGACCGCGTAGAAATCGAACACCGTGTACTTGCCGGGCACGGCGTGCGGCGCCAGGTCGATCCTCTCGCCGTGGGCGATGATCTTGACGTCCGGCTCGCCCGCTGGCGTGCGCTTCAGGGCGTACGCCCCCAGCGCCGCGCCGGCCAGCAGGAGCCCACCGCCGATCAGCATCAGAGTCCGCGCGCCCCGCGTCATGGCCAAAGATTATCGGCCCGCCTCCGCCGCCGGTCAAGAAGGGCCCGCGTCCCGGAGTCCGGCACGGCGCTTCTTGCAAAGCAAGGCGAGTTCTGCAAACATTTCGGCGATGCAGCCCTCGGAACGACTCATCGTGGCTCTGGACGTCGGCTCGCGTGAGAACGCGCTCTCCCTGGTGGCGGCGCTCCGTCCGAAGGTGCAGCGCTTCAAGATCGGCATGGAGCTGTTCACGACCTGCGGTCCTCCGCTGGTGCGCGAGATCCTCGAGAAGGGCGGCCAGGTCTTCCTCGATTTGAAGTTTCACGACATCCCGAACACGGTGGCGCGCTCCGCGGTCGCCGCGGCCCGGCTCGGCGTCGGCATGTTCACCGTGCATCTCTCAGGCGGCTCGATGATGGCGCGACGCGCCGTGGACGAGCTGGAGGCGCATTGTCAGGTCTACCGCGTGCCGCGGCCGAAAGTCCTGGGTGTCACGGTGCTCACCAGCCTCTCCGCGGACGATCTCCAGCAGCTCGGCGTTGGCCGCTCGGTCGAGGACCAGGTGGTCGCGCTGGCGGAGATGGGCAAGAGCGCCGGTCTTGACGGCGTGGTCTGCTCGCCCCGGGAGGCTCGCCTCATCCGCGAGGCCTGCGGCCGCGACCTGCTGATCGTCACGCCGGGCATCCGGCCCGAGGGCAGCGAGCAGGACGATCAGTCGCGCACCCTCACGCCGAGGATCGCCCTGGAGGCGGGCGCCGATTATCTCGTGGTCGGGCGGCCGATCGTCAAGGCCGACGACCCCCTCGAGGCGGCCGAGACGATCCTGCTCCAGATGGACGGCGCATGATCGAGGACGACAGGTCGAGACCGGACCCGTCGCGGATCGCGGCCCTGCGTGCGGGGGCGGCGCCAGGCAGGGTCCTGGTCGCGGCGCTGTGCGGTGTCGTCGGCCTGTGTGGCGGCGCGGCGGCCCGGCCCGCCGGGCCCTCTCCTCTGACCAATGAAGACGTGGTCCGGATGGTGATGACCGGTACAGCCGAGAAGCAGATCGTCGCGGCCATCGACTCGCGTCCCGTCGACTTCGACCTGTCGATCGAAATGCAGCAGGAGCTGCGGCAGGCGGGGGTCAACGATCGCATCCTGGAGACGATGCGGCGGCGGCAGGCCGCCATGCCGCGCGCCGAGCCCTCGGCGACTCCCGTTCCCGCCGCCGCACGCACCGGAACGATCCGGGTGGAGTTCGATCCCGGCGGGGGCGGATCGCCCTGGGAGCGATCCGCGATCGCGCTCGAGAAGCTGCCCCAGGGCGTGTCGCGCCGCGGCGGCGTCGAGGTGGGCGAGATGACCGACATGGCCCTGGCGGTCCTGTGCGCCACGGCCGACCACGTCCCCGACCACTGGGACACGCGCTCGCCGCTGCACGGCGCCCCCCGCCACGAGCTGCTGCTGTTCCGCCCCGGCAGCGCGACCGACAAGGCGAAGGGGCACGAGATTCTCTACCTCGATCACCAGCCGGCCTACGAAGTGCAGGTCCCGGAAGGCACCCACAGCATCGTGGTGGCGGCGGCCGGCAAGCAGACCGGTTCAGGCACCTGGCGCCTCCTCGAATCGGACGGCGCACGGGTGACCGTCCTGCCCGGTCGCACGACGCGCCTGGTCCTGCAGGCGCGCAGCCGCATCCGGGGCAGCACCATGCTCGGGTTCGCCGTGGACAGCGACTGGAAGGTCCTCTCGGTCGAGGTCCTGGAACAAGGCGCCCAGACCCCCGCGGCCGCCGCGGCTCCGACCCCACAGGAGGGCCGGCCGTGAGCGCCGAGAGCCGTCCGCGCATGTTGAGCCTGGTGCTCGCCGGCGGCGGCATCACCGGCGCGATGTACGAGTTCGGCGCCCTGCAGGCCCTGGACCACTTCTTCGCCGGCTCGTTCCGCGTCAACGATTTCGACATCTTCGTCGGCACGAGCGGCGGCGCGGTCGTGGCGGCCCTGATGGCGAACCGCGTTCCCCCCGGCGAAGTGGGGCGGGCGATCATCCACAACACCGACAGCCCCCTGAATTTCAAGCAGGACGACATCCTGGAAATCGACTGGAGGGAGATCAAGGGGTCGCTGCTGAAGGCGTTGAGGATGATCCCGGCGCTGTTCCGCTACTACCGGCGCAACCCCAGGCTGTTCTCCATCGCGCGCGCCTTGTACGCGCTGGAGGAGAACATGCCGCCGGGTCTGTACAGCCTGGACAAGTACCAGGCTTACCTGAAGCGCCTGCTGACGCGCCCGGGCTGCCTCAATTCGTTCGAGGAGCTGGGGCGCGAGCTGTACATCCCGGCCATCCACCTCGACACCGGCGACCGGGTCCTGTTCGGGACTCCGGGGTGGCGGGACGTGCCGATCTCGGACGCCATCGCAGCGTCCTCCGCCCTGCCCCTCTACTTCCAGCCGATCACGCTCAAGGGGCTCGATTTCGTCGACGGCGGCGTCGCCACCGTGGCCCACGTGGACATGCCGATCGAGAGGGGGTCGCGCTTTCTCGTCCTGATCAATCCGATCATCCCGCTGCGGAACGATCCCGGCACGGTCTCCATCCCGACCTTCTCCGGGCACTGCGCGCGGATCCGCGAGAAGGGGATCACCTTCGTCGTCGACCAGACGCAGCGGATCTCGGCGCGCGAAAAGCTGGCGCTCGCGCATCTTCCTGATCGAGCCGCCGTCGACCGACTCGTTCATGTTCATGGAGAACATCCTCAACTACGGCTCGCGCGTCGGCATGCTGAACTACGGATACCGCTCGACGGCCCGCCAGCTGCGGGCGCACTTCGACGCCTACCGCCAGGCGTTCGCCGCCTACGGCATCGATGTGTCTCTGGAGGGCCTGCAGGAGGACAACCCGTGGGAGCCGGCGCCGTCCCTGGCGGTCCCGCCGGCCGCCCCCGCGGCCGAGGAACGCCGCGAGATCGCGCTGAGCGCGGCGGGAGGGACATGAGCGGCGGGCTGACGCGACGGGTCTTCTTCAGGCGGGCCGGTCTGCTTGGGGGCGCGGCCCTCGCCTCGGGCCCGGCGCCGGCGCCGGCGGGCGCCCCGGCGAGCGCGCCCGTGACCGGCAGGTCGATCATGGTCGGAAGCGCCAACGCGCTCCCCGGCATGGAACGGGCGATGCACCTGCTCAAGAGCGGTTCCGATCCGCTCGGGGCGGTGCTGGACGCCATCCACATGATCGAGGACGATCCCGACGACGTCACGGTCGACTACGGCGGCATCCCGAACGAGGACGGCGTCGTCGAGCTCGATGCCTCCGAGATGGAGGGCGCGACGCTGCGGTCCGGGTCGGTCGGGGCGCTGCGCTCCATCCGCCACCCTTCCACCGCCGCCCGGCTCGTGATGGAGCGCAGCGACCGCGTCTTCCTGGTCGGCGAAGGGGCGCTGCGTTTCGCGCGCGCGCACGGCCTGCCGGAGGAGAACCTGCTCACCGAGCGCTCGCGCAAGATCTGGCTGTACTGGAAGGAGCACCTGAGCGACCACGACGACTGGATCGAGGCCCCCGGTGAGATCGACGACCCTGACATCCGCTGGTTCATCGACAAGTACGGCGACACGGATCTCCGGCCGCAGGGGACGATCCACATCAGCGCCCTGGCCCCGGGCGGCACCCTGGTCGGCTGCACCAGCACCTCGGGGCTGTTCTTCAAGCTGCCTGGCCGGCTGGGCGACTCGGCCGTGATTGGCGCCGGTCTCTACACCGACGACGGGGCGGGGTCGTGCGGCTCCACCGGGCGGGGCGAGGCGACCATCGCGATCTGCGGATCGCACACGGTGGTCGAGCACATGCGCCAGGGGACGCCGCCCGAGGAGAGCGGACTGCGCGCCCTCCGGCGCATCGTGGACGCCAAGAAGAGTCCGCGGCATCTGTTCCCCGACGGCCGGCCCCGCTTCGACGTCAAGTTCTACTGCCTCGACGCGCGCGGCGCAACCGCGGGCGTGTCGATCTGGGCTGGCGCCCGCTACGCCGTGCACGACGGCGCCCGCGGCGTCCTCAAGGACTGCGTCTCCCTGTTCGGTCGGCCGCCCCGACCCCTCTGACGCCCACTCGGTTGCCCCCCGGGACGCGGCGCATTACATTCCCGCGAGCGCAGGTCTTCGCGCACCGGGAGGGCCGTCCTGGAGAACGCCGGCGACCTGGAGCTCCTGATCGCATCGCACCACGCCATCGTGGTGATCGAAAGCCCCGAGGAGGACCGCGTGCGCCGGCTGGTCGCCGAGGCGGCGGCGCGGCAGGACCTGCCGTTCTTCGAGTGGAAGGTCACCACCGGCCTGGCACGGGCCGGCGTGCCCGACCCGTTGCACGAGACGGACAGACCGGCGCAGGCGCTCAAGATCGTCTGCGGGATGCAGACCGAAGCGGTGTACCTGTTCTACGACCTGCACAAGTACTTCGACGACCCCGCGATCCTGCGGGCGTTGCGCGATGTCGGCCAGTCGTTTTCGGGCGACCGCCGCACCCTGTTCCTGTGCGCCCCGGCGATCGACCTTCCCGATGACCTGAAGGCGTGCAGTGCCGTCATCCGGCTCGAGCTGCCCGACGTAACCATGTTGCGGGAGCTGGCGGTCAGGACGCTGCGCGGGCTGGGGGCCCCCAAGCGGATCACCATCGACCTGTCGCTCGCGGAGATCGAGCAGCTCGTCGATTCGCTGCGCGGTCTGACCCTGCAGGAGGCGCAGCGGGTCCTGATGACCGCCGCGCTCGACGATCTGCGCCTCGATCGCAAGGACTTCGCGCACGTCCTCGAGCGCAAGAAGGAGCTGATCGCCCACGACGGTGTCCTGGAGCTCGATGCCCAGGACGCCTCGCTGCAGCAGGTAGGAGGTCTGGACAACCTGAAGGCCTGGCTGAAAAAGCGCGGCGCCGGCTTCGGCGCGGACGCCCAGAAGTACGGCTTGGAGCCGTCGCGCGGCCTGCTGCTCATCGGCGTGCAAGGATGCGGCAAGAGTCTGTGCGCCCGGGCGGTGGCCAGCGAGTGGGGTCTGCCCCTCCTGCGCATGGACGCCGGCGCGCTCTACGACAAGTTCGTCGGCGAGTCGGAGCGACGGATGCGTGGCGCGCTGCAGACCGCCGAGGCGATGGCGCCGTGCGTCCTCTGGATCGACGAGATCGAGAAGGGGCTGCCGGGTCGCACCGGTTCGGAGTCGGACGGCGGGCTGTCGCGCCGCATCTTCGGCTCCTTCGTCACCTGGCTGCAGGACCGCAGGCGCCCGGTCTGCGTCGTGGCGACCGCCAACGACATCCAGGCGCTGCCACCGGAGCTCCTGCGCAAGGGACGATTCGACGAGATCTTCTTCGTGGACCTGCCCGCCGACGCCGCGCGGCGTTCGATCCTCGCCGTGCATCTGGTGAAGCGCCGGCAGGACCCCGCGCGTTTTGATTTGACGACGCTGGCCGGCGCCTCGGAAGGGTTCAGCGGCGCCGAGCTCGAGTCCGCGATCGTCGCCGCCCTCTACTCGGCGTTCACCGACAGGACCGCGCTCACCACCGCCCATATCCTGGCCGAGATCAGCCGCACCGTGCCGCTGTCACGCACCTGCCGTGAGGCGATCGACGAGCTGCGAGCCTGGGCGAAAGGGCGAACCGTGCCGGCGGCCGGCGATCCGGCCCGTTCCTCAAGCAGCGCGGCGTAGCACCCCGGGGTCGGCGCCGGGCCGCTTCCTCTCTATCCCCTCGCGAGCCGCAACACCCAGCCGGACGCCGACAGGACGGCGCCGCATCCGAGGAGGACCGCCATCAGGCGCTCCTTGAGCCGCGGACACAACTCCCGCGCCGCGACCGATTCGGCGCCGGTCCACAGCACCGCCCCGAGAACCAACAGGAAGATCAGCCAGCCGGCGGGATGCATGCCCAGGCTGTCCCGCCACTGCCCCTGCGCAAACAAGCAGACAGCCCGAGTCAGGCCACAGGTCGGGCAGGGCAGACCGGTCAGGCGGTGCAGCAGGCACGCATCGAGCGGCAGCGGACGGCGCGGCGGCAGCAGAAACGACGTCCCAAGAGCGGACGACAGGAGCAGGGCACCCGCCAGCCGCTCGAGACGCTGAGCCTTCGTGAGCGCCCCATCCACCCGCGGCGGGGCGGTCACGGGGCGGCCGGCGCAGTCGCCGCCGGCGCCGCCGTCGTCCGCTTGTTCTCCTGCAGGAACCGGTAGGCCAGCGCCAGCGCGATGAAGTTGACCGCGGTCGAGATGAAGACGCCGACGCAGCAGACGAGCGCCCCCAGGAGCGTCACCGGGATGAACGCGAGGAGCAGGAGGAACAGCCGCCAGCGGTACCCCTCGGTGAGACGGGCGCTCTCGCGCATCGCCTCCCAGAACCCCAGGTTCGTCTCGGCGATCACGGGGAAGGTAAACAACCACATGATGGCCAGGATGATCCCGGGCACGATCAGGCAGATCAGGCCGAGAACCGTGAGGATCGCCACGACGAGATAGGCCAGAAACGCGTCGAGGAACCGGTCGAAGCCCTGGAACATCATGCCCACGTCCGGCTTGCGGCCCGCGACCACTCCGAGGTTGGCACGCCAGATCCCTACCATGATCGCACCACCGATGACGAACTGGACGACGTTCCCGAGGAAATGCACCACGATGTTGGGTCCGCCGATCAGCAGCGCCTGAATGAGAAACATCGCGCCCAGGACCAGCCAGTGCGGCTTCACCAAGTCCCAGGCCCTGCCGATGAATTCCCACACGCGGAACTCGGACGGGAGGGGCACCGCGGGCGGGCCCGGCGCTTGCGGCGGCGGGCCAGCGGCCGCCCCGCCGTGAGCCGGGAACAGGTCGGCCAGCTCGGGCATCTTGCCGGCGTAGTGAACCGGGCCGCTCGAGCCGCGGATGTGCGTCGCCTGGACGATGCGCCCCTCGCGCACCCACTGCCGCAAGGTCTCGACCTCGGCGGGACCGTATTCCTTCCCGTCGGCGGCGATGACCCAGTACTGCTCGGAGCCGCTCATTCGAAACGCAGCGGCAGAATCTTGGAGACCCCGGGCTCTTCCATGGTGACTCCGTAGAGGAGGTCAGCCGCCTCCATGCTCTTGCGGTTGTGGGTGATCAGGATGAACTGCGTGTCGGTCCGGAGCTCCTGCAGGAGCTTCGTAAAGCGCTCGACGTTCGCCTCGTCCAGCGGGGCATCCACCTCGTCCAGGACGCAGAACGGTGACGGTCGGTAGCGGAACAGGGAGACGAGCAGGGCGACCGCCGTCAGGGCCTTCTCTCCGCCCGACAGGAGGGCGAGCTTCTGGAGCCGCTTCCCAGGCGGTTGCGCCACGATCTCGACGCCCGCCTCGAGGACGTCCTCCTCGTCCTGCTGCAGCCGCAGCTCGGCGCGGCCGCCTCCAAACAGGGTCTTGAAGCATTCCTGGAAGTGGCCCTGGATCGCCTCGAAGGCGCCACGGAAGCGGTCACGCGCCTCGCGGTCGATGGTGCGGATAGTCTCGCGCAGCGATGCGATGGCGGACTCCAGGTCGGCTTTCTGCGCCGTCAGGAACGAGAAACGCTCCTCCAGATCCTGCTGCTGCTCGACGGCCATGAGATTGACCGGCCCGATCGCTTCGAGGTCAGCGCGGATCACCTGCACCTCCGCCTCACGCTCCGCCAGCGTCAGCGCGTCCTCGGGGGGCGGGGCCGCGGCGCGCAGGCTCTCGACGGTCGTCTGCAGCTCGTCCCGGCAGGCGCGCTCGAGATGCTCCAGGTCGGCCTCGATCCGCGCCAGGTGCAGCTCGCGCTCCTGCTGCCGCTCGCGCAGGGCGGCGTGGACGGCGCGGGCCTGCTTCACCGACTGCTCGCGCGCGTGCAGGCGGCTCCTGTCGTACGCCAGGCCGGCGTGCGCCGCCTCGTCGCGCGCCGCCGCCTCGGCGCGCCCGCCGAGAGCGGTCTGCCGCTGTTGCTCGAGCGCGATCTCCTGCGCGCCGATCTGGCCGGCGCGGGAAGTCCACTCGTCGCGCTCCGCGGCGCGCCTCTCGATGGTGGCCCGGGCGTCGAGCACGGTCTCCTGAAGAGCGTCCCGTTCGCGTCCCAGCGACAGCAGCCTCTCTTCCCCCGCCAGGTCCGCGGCGCGTGACTCGGCCGACTCGCGGCGCACGCGCTCCAGATGGACGCGGCGCGCGGCGAGATCCGCAGCCGCCGCCTGGATGGCTTCCTCCATCGTCCGGCGCGCGGCCTCGTCGGCCTCCAGCCGGCCACCGAGGGCGTCCGCGGCCGAGCCCCAGGTATCCCGGTCGCGCTCCAGACGGATCCGCTCTCCGCCGATCAGCGGCAGCGCCTGGTCGATGCGATCCAGCTCGGCCCGCGCCTGCTGCAGCTTCAGGTCGCGCTGGAAGGCGACACGCGCCTCCTCCTGGACGGAGTCCGCCGCCACGCGCAGGCGATCCTCCGCCGCGGCAACCTCCTGACGAAGCCGCAGCAGCGCCCCCTCGGATTCCTCGCGCGCCACCGCGATCTCGGACATCTGCCGGACGATCTCCTCGCATTCAGCCCGGCGGGCCAGGAGCCAGTGCTGCAGCGCCCGCCCGTCGCCGCCGGTGATGCCGCCGTCCAGCCTCAGGATGTCACCCTGCGGGGTCACGTACACGAAGGCCGGATGCGACTCCTTCATCAGAAGCGCCTGGTCCAGGTCCTCTACCAGAAAGGTCTGCGCCAGGATGCCGGCGACCGGACCGTCCGGCACACCGGCGATCCGATCGGACAGCCGCCCGAGGACCCCCGGCCCGGCAGGGATGTCGGCTGACTCACCGGACGGTACGGCGCCGCCCGCGACGGAGGCGATGCGCGTTTCGGGCACGAACGACACCCGGCCGCCCGCGCTGTTTCTCAGATAGGCGATGCCCCGGGCCGCATCGCCCGTCCCGCTCACCAGGACGCCTTCGAGGAGTTCACCGATCGTCGCCTCGACCGCCTTCTCCAGCCCGCGCGGCACTCCGAGACGGTCCCCCACGACCCCGGCCGGCGTGAAGCCCGCCGCTCCTTTCAGGATGTTCCCGGCCCCCTCGGAGAATCCCGCGCCCTGGCGCTCGAGCTCGTCGAGGGCGGCCAGGCGTTCCGCCAGCACGGCGGCGCGGCCCTTCAGCTCCTCCGAGCGCCGATCGGCGGTCGCAAGTCGCTCGGCCGCGGCACGCACCGTGGTCGTGCGGACCCCATGCTCCGCCGCCAGGGCCTGCTCGCGCTCGCGCCCCGCGGCGCTCTCCCTCTGGAGCGCGGCGGCCTCGGTCTCCGCCCGGTCACGGGCCGAGTGCAACTCGGCGGTCTCGAGCGCGAGCTTCTCGAGCGCGGCGCGTGCGGCACGCAGCTGCTCATCCAGAGAGGCGCGCCGGCCGCTGGTCGCGGTGATCGTGTCGAGATGGCCCAGCAGCCGCGCCCGCGTCTCCTCCAGCTCCCGCTCGAGGCTCTCGACGGCGCGCGCCCTGTCGTCTTCGTCCTCCTGTCCCCCCTGCCGTGCCGACACCGCATCCCGCTGGTGAACCTCTTCCTCCGTGATCTCCGCGACCATGGTGCGCAGCCGCGCTTCCTGTCCCGACAGACGCGCCGCCAGCGCCTCGATCTCGCGGCCGGCATCGTCGATGCGGGACTGGAGGTCGCCGGCCTGCTCCCGCCCCGAACGCAGGCGCTCCTCGATCCGTTCGATCTCGAGGTCGAGGGCGTGCATCTCCTCCCGCCGCCGGCGCGCGGCGGATTCACCCTCCTCGAGCTGCAGCCGCAACCGTTCGAGGTCGGCCTCGTCGGCGGCCAGACCCGCCAGCGCGGCCACCTCCTCCACCCGCAGCGCCTCCAGCGTCGACATGCTCGTCCGGCGATCGTCGTCGAGGGCAAGCAGCCGCCGCCGCGCCAGGGCCAGGCGTCTCTCCTTGAGCTGTTCGACGAGACGCTGGTAGCGCCGGGCCTTGCCCGCCTGCCTCCGGAGGGCATGGATCTGCTTGTCCACCTCCACCACGATGTCGTTGACGCGGAGCAGGTTGGCTTGCGCGGCCTCAAGCTTCACCTCGGCCTGCCGCCGCTTCGACTTGTATCCGAGGATCCCCGCGGCCTCCTCGAACATGGCCCGCCGGTCCTTCGGCCGGGCAGCCAGCACCTGGTCG
>QHXY01000026.1 GCA_003223145.1 Acidobacteriota bacterium | reverse complement strand
GCTACTCGGGCGGAGGTGCGGCCACCGCGCGCTACGGCGTCGTAAGCACCGGCGTGACCGGGCATGCCGAGTCGGTGCAGATCACTTACGATCCGTCGCAGATCTCATATGGCGAGCTGTTGCGGATCTTTTTTTCGGTGGCGCACGATCCCACCCAGTTGAACCGCCAGGGCCCCGACGTGGGGAGCCAGTACCGTTCGGCGATCTTCTACGGGAACGAGGCCGAGAAGGAGACCGCACAGGCCTATATCGGTCAGCTGAACAAGGCCCAAGTCTTCTCTCGTCCGATCGTCACCCAGGTGGCGCCGTTCGAGCACTTCTACCCCGCGGAGGAGTATCACCAGAACTATCTCGCCCGCCACCCCGACCAGCCGTACATCGTCTTCAACGACCTGCCGAAGGTGCAGCGACTGCAGCAGCAGTTCCCCGCGCTCTACAAGCAGTAGTCGGAAGGCGCGAACGCATCGAGGGCGGTCACTCTCAAAGAACAAGAAGGGGCCGGATTCGGACCTCGAATCTCCCGCGTCCTAGAATTTCCAGGGCCGGATGCGGCGCGCGCGCCGCTGAGTCGCACGGTATGGTGAAGACTCACTCCTTCCCATGCCGGAGGATTCCATGCGACACATCTCGTCGGCCATCTTGATCGCTGGCCTCTGGGCCTGTGGTTCCGAGCCACGGGCCACTGCACCGCTCAACGCACTGGTGCAGCTCTCACCGACCCTGCACTACGACGTCGTCTACCTCACCACACTCGGCGGCACGCGCACCCGGCCCACCGGCATCAACAACCGGGGCTGGGTGGCCGGCTTCGCTAACCGGCCGGGCAACGCGACCCGCGTAGCGGCTCTGTGGCGCGCCGGATCGCTCGACACGCTCGGCACGCTCGGCGGGCCGAACAGCGGCGTGCTGTGGCCCGGCCTCAACGACGTGGGCATGATCGCCGGCATCGCCGAGACCGCCAAGCTCGACACGCTGCACGAGGAGTGGAGCTGCACGGCGTTCTTCCCGAGCGTCACCGGCCACATCTGTCGCGGGTTCTTCTGGGAAAACGGTGTGATGACGCCGCTGCCCACGCTGGGAGGCGATCAGGGGTTCGCCACCGGCGTGAACCGCCGCGGACAGGTCGTCGGTTGGGCCGAGACGCCCGTGCACGACCCGACCTGCAACGCGCCCCAAGTCCTCCAGTTCCGCGCGGTCCTGTGGGAGCCCAAGCAGGGCCGGAAGCAGGCGCTCCCGCCGCTGCCCGGCGACTCCACGTCCGCCGCCACCGCGATCAACGAGAGGGGCCAGGTCGTCGGCATCTCGGGCGATTGCGACATCGCGGTCGGCCAGCTCAGCGCGCGCCACTCAGTCCTCTGGGTCCACGGCACAGTGAGCAACATCGGGGACCTGGGAGGGGACGCATGGCACACGCCGATGGACATCAATGAGCAGGGTGACATCGTCGGGTTCTCGAACCCGGCCTACGTCGTCGGCATCGACTTCCTCCCGCTCGCCTTTCTATGGACCAGAGAAGCGGGGATCAAGAGTCTCGGCAAGCTTGCCGGCGACACGTCCAGCCAGGCCTTGGGGATCAACGGACGGCGTCAGGTGGTAGGCGTGTCCAGCAGTCTCAGCGGCAACCGTGCCTTCCTCTGGGAAAACGGGGTCATGAGGGATCTCAACGATCTCGTGGGGTCCGGGTTTCCCGACCTTCTCATCGTCGCCCAACACATCAACGATGCCGGGGTGATCACGGGGAGGGCAGTCCCGCAGGGGACCAGTATCCAGGTCCCCTTCGTGGCGACGCCGATCGCCGACACGCCGTAGCTTTGGGTCTCTATGGTGTCTGCCGTTCGTTTGCTGTCCGGTGCGCCTGTCCACCGCGAGGCCTACGCGCTCGCGGTGGACGCCCGGGACCCGCGCTTCGACGGGGTGTTCTTCGTCGGGATCACGACCACGCGGGTCTACTGCCGGCCGGTGTGTCCGTCGCGCCTGGCCTACGACCACCACCGCCGCTTCTTCGATTCGGCGGCCGCGGCCGAGCGCGCGGGATTCCGCCCGTGCCTGCGCTGCCGTCCCGAGCTCGCGCCCGGGCGCACGGTCGTCGCTGCGTTGTCGCGACTCGCACACGCGGCGGCTCAGCGCATCGCCGCTGGGGCGCTGAACGGCCGCAGCGTGGCCGACTTGGCGCGTGGACTGGGAGTGAGCGAGCGCCACCTGCGGCGCGCGCTCGAGCGCGAGATCGGCGTCTCGCCCCTCGACCTCGCGCAGACGCATCGCCTGCTGCTGGCCAAGCGCCTGCTCGTCGATACCGACCTCCCGGTGACGCGCGTCGCGTACGCGAGCGGCTTCCAAAGCCTACGCCGCTTCAACGCGGTGTTCCGCGCGCAGTACGGCATGCCGCCGGGCGCTCTGCGGCGCGGAGTCTCCGCGCCGCGCAGGGCGGCGGTGTCGCGCTGCCGCGCGGAGTCCCTGCGCCTCACGCTGGCCTACCGCCCGCCGCTCGCGTGGCATTCGACTTTAGCCCGTCTCCGTTCGGAAGCTATTCCCGGCCTCGAAGTCATCGCGGGGGGCCGCTACGGTCGCACCGTGCGGATCGACGGACAAAGCGGCTTCGTCTTCGTCGAGGATCGGACTCCCGACGCGCACGTCGCCGCGCAGGTCTCGGCGTCGCTCGTTCCCGCGCTGATGCCGCTCATCGCCGGCCTGCGTCGTCTGTTCGACCTCGACGCGGAGCCATCGGTGGTGGACGCGCACTTGGGACAGGGCGGGCTGGGCGCGCTGGTCGCGCAGCGACCTGGCGTGCGCCTCTCGGGCGCGCTCGAC
>QHXY01000203.1 GCA_003223145.1 Acidobacteriota bacterium | reverse complement strand
CGCGATCAGGAGCCCGCACAGGATCGACGCCGGAAGCAGGACGACGCGGTTGCGCAGCCGGAGCAAGGAGCCCCCTTGACCCCCATGCTACACCCTTCGGAGTCTCCAGGGATCGACGCGCTCCATGCGCTTGACGCCACTGGGTCAGGAACGATAGTCTCCCGCGTTCACGGGGCCGTCCACGGGCCCCTCGATGAAGGGAGGGGCCGCACCCCGTCGGCCGTCGCGCGCCCCCGGCCCGTTCCGATCGAACGCTGGAGGAGGTTCATGGAGCCCGGTACCGTTCTGCCGCTCGTTCTGGGAATCAGCGTGCTGTCGTTGGTGGTCGCCGGTCTTCTGGCCAGGCACGTGCTCGCGGCGGACACCGGGAAGCCCGAGATGCGCAAGATCTCGGACGCCATCCGCGAAGGAGCCGAGGCGTTCCTGTCGCGCCAGTACAGGACCATCGCCGCTCTGGCCGTGGTGGCCGCGTTCCTCATCTTCTGCTTCTACTACTTCAACGCCGGCGTGAAGAATATCGCCGAAATGGGCTCCGGGACGGCCTGGAAGATCACCTTGTCGTTCGTGACCGGAGCGCTGTGCTCGGCGATCGCCGGCTATATCGGGATGTACGTCTCGATCCGGGCGAACATCCGCACCGCCGCGGCGGCCATGAGGAGCCTGAACGAGGCGCTGCAGATCTCCCTGCGCGCCGGCGCGGTGAGCGGCCTGTCGGTGGTGGCCATGAGCCTGCTCGGCGTGGGCGGGCTGTTCTACCTGTTCAACGGGATGGTGGACTACCAGCACGTGCCGCTGCAGATCGTGGGATTCGGCTTCGGGGCGTCGTTCGTCGCCCTGTTCGCCCAGCTCGGCGGCGGTATCTATACCAAGGCGGCTGACGTCGGGGCCGATCTGGTCGGCAAGGTCGAGGCCGGCATCCCCGAGGACGACCCGCGCAATCCCGCGGTGATCGCCGACCTGGTGGGCGACAACGTCGGCGACTGCGCCGGTCGCGGCGCCGACCTGTTCGAGTCGACGGCGGCCGAGAACGTGGGCGCCATGATCCTCGGCATCGCGCTCTATCCGGTGTTCGGCATGGGTGGCATCCTGTTCCCTCTCCTGGCCCGGGCCTTCGGTCTGATCGCCACGATGATCGGCGTGTTCACCGTGCGCTGCCGCGAGGACGAGGACCCGATGCACGCCCTCAACCGCGGTTACATGGTGACGACCGGCCTGGCGATGATCGGTTTCGCGATCAGCGTCTACGCCCTCCTGCGGCCCGTCGATCAGTACGGCGGGACGGTCCGCCAGGGGTATCTTCTGGCCGCCGGCATCATCGGCATCCTGACCGCCTTCGCGTTCGTGCTGATCACGCAGTACTACACCGAGTACCGTTATCGTCCGGTGCGCTCGATCGCCGAGGCCTCGCGCACCGGTCCTGCGACCAACATCATCAGCGGCCTGGCGGTCGGGTTCGAGTGCACCGGGCTGCCCGTCCTGACGGTCTCGGCGGCCCTGCTCGGCGCCTACTGGTGCGGCAGGGAGGCTCTGCCGGGCATGTCCGGAGGCGGTCTGTACGGCACGGCGATCGCCACCATGGGCATGCTGGCGCCGTGCGCCTATATCCTGGCCATGGACACGTTCGGGCCGATCACCGACAACGCCGGCGGCATCATCGAGATGTCCCGGCAGCCGGAGGCCATTCGCAAGAAAACCGATCGCCTCGACGCCGTCGGGAACACCACCAAGGCCCTGACCAAGGGGTACGCCATCGGCTCGGCGGCCCTGGCCGCCTTCCTGCTGTTCCGCGCCTATCTGGACGAGGTCACCAAGATCACCGGCGATGTCATCGGCGTCGATCTGACGCGCGTGCCGGTGTTCGTGGGCGGCCTCCTGGGGGCGACGCTGGTGTTCGTGTTCTCGGCCCTCGCGATCAAGGCGGTCGGCAAGGCCGCGCAGGTCGTGATCACCGAGGTACGCCGCCAGTTCAAGGAGAATCCGGGGATCATGAAGGGCACCGCCAAGCCGGACTACGCCCGCTGCGTCGACATCGTCACCGTTGGTGCGCTGAAAGAGATGGTCGCGCCGGGTCTGCTGGCCGTCCTCGCCCCGGTCGCCGTCGGCTTCAGTTTCAAGTACCTGTCGAGCTACGGGCACGTCGGCGCGGAGTCGGTGGCAGGGCTCCTGATGGTCGGCACCATCGCGGGCATCCTGATGGCTACCGTCATGAACAACGGCGGCGGCGCCTGGGACAACGCCAAGAAATATATCGAGTCGGGGCTGTTCAAGGTCGACGGCGTGACAGTCGGCAAGGGCTCCGATCCTCACAAGGCCGCGGTCGTCGGTGACACCGTGGGCGATCCGTTCAAGGACACAGCCGGGCCCTCGCTGCACGTGCTGATCAAGCTCCTGTCGACGATCACCCTGGTCCTGGCGCCGCTGTTCATCGCCTAGAACCTCCCGTGACCCGGACGGGCGCGCCACTCGTCTTCACGATCCTGCCGGAGACCTATGCCGTCTGCCGCCTCGAACCGGCGGCCGGCGTTCCGGCCTGGGCCGGCTCCGGCCGGTTCACCTCGGTGACGCGCACCGCCGAGGAGCTGTCGATCATCTGCCCCGAGACCGCGGTGCCCGCGCAGACCCTGCACGCCCCCGGCTGGCGCTGTCTGAAACTCGAAGGGCCCTTCGACTTCGACGTCACGGGCCTCGTCGCATCCTTCTCCACCGCGCTCGCTCGCGCCGGGATCAGCGTGGTGGTCGTCTGCACCTATGACACCGATTACCTGCTGGTGCGGCAGGCCGACCTCGAGCGTGCCACGGCCACCCTGGTCGAGACCGGTCACGGCGTGAGGCGCTGAGGCGGCGCGCCGCGGCGGGGCTTGACCCGTCCGCGCCACCGGCTCAGGGGGAGCGCGCAATGCGTGAAGTCGGGTCGCGGTACCTGCACGGCACCGAGCCGCTCGAGCAGAGGCGCCTGAGCCGGCTCAACGATCTGATCAACCGGGCGTCGCTGCGCGAGCTGGGTTTGCGCGGCGGCGAGCGCATTCTCGAGGTGGGCAGCGGGCTGGGTCAGTTCGCGCGCGCCATGGCGCGCGCCGCCGGCCCGGCCGGCCGTGTCCTCGGCATCGAGCGCAGCCGCGAGCAGATTGCCGGGGCGGCGCGGGCGGCCCGGGCCGCCGGCGAGACCAGGCTGGCGGAGTGGCGCCAGGGCGACGCGCTCGAGCTGCCGCTGCGACGCGGCGAGTGGGGCTCGTTTGACGTCGCGCACGCCCGCTTTCTCCTGGAGCATGTCCCTGAGCCCCGGCGCGTCGTGGAGGGAATGGCGCGCGCCGTTCGTCCTGGCGGGCGGATCGTCCTGGAGGACGACGACCACGACGCCCTGCGATTGTGGCCCGAGCCAGCGGGGTTCACGCCGCTGTGGCACGCCTACATCAGGAGCTTCGACCGTCTCGGCAACGATCCGGCCGTGGGGCGCAGGCTGGTCGGGCTCCTGCACGAGACCGGCGCGCGCCCCCGCAGGAATACCTGGATCTTCTTCGGGAGCTACTCGGGATCGCCCGATTTCGCCGCGTACGTCGAGAACGCCGCCGGCCTGCTGCGCGGCGCGCGGCCGGCCATCGTCGAGGGGGGCCTCCTGACGGCCGGGACCTTCGACGCCGCCGTCCGGGCGCTCGACGCCTGGAAGCGACAACGGGGCGCCGCCTTCTGGTACGCCATCTCCTGGGCGGAGGGCCGCCGTCCCGCGCGGCCTCTCACGGCAGCCAGGCGTAGCCGACCTTGAAGAAGACCGTCCGGTCGCTCTGCTGCAGCGGCACGTCCTGCTCTCCCAGCCGGTCGTCCGAGTAGCCCAGGTAGATGGCCGTCTGCGGGTTGACTTTGTAGGAGAGGAGCAGCTGGGTGAACAGCGTCTTCTCCACCTCCTGAGGCAGGTCGCACGGCGGCGGACTCGAGGGGCTGCAGACGCCCGTGTAGAGGGACAGACGCCGCCGGATGTCGGTGTACTGGACGATGGCCCGGGCCATGGCGCGCACGTTGAACTGCCACGCCAGGCGAGCCTGCGCGAGGTTGGCGCGGAACAGGCGGCCGCCGTCGACGCTCAGGGTCTCGTAGGTGTCGTCCAGATTGGCCCTCAGATGCCGGCCGATCTTGAACGACACACCCGGGATGATCCGCGCGCCCCATCCCGGACGCGAGTTGTCATAATCGACCTCGTCCCCGGCGTCCCCCGACAGCGACAGACTCAGGCCACCCGCCGGGGTCATCGACCAGGAGGCGCTCTCGCGCGTCTGATCGTAGGTGACCCCGTTGAAGAACTCCCGGCCCTTGGAGACGTCGACGGACACCGACGACTGCAGCGGCCCGTCCCAGCGGAAGAAGACGTCCTCGAAGTCGTCGGTCAGCAGTCCGTCGTGGTTCTCGGTGCGGTTTCCCGTCGCCCCGAAGCTCATGCGGATGAGACGTCCCTCGGGACTGCCCCAGACGACGCGCTCCACGCTCGCCCCGCCGCTGCGCGTGTCCACCCTCGGGATGAATCCTGTGTCGACGCGCAGATGGGGACCGAGATCGGAGCCCGAGACGCTCCAGTTCCAGGTCTCCGACTCGTGGCGGTAGTCGAGGGTGACGGCGGCGCCACGGAACGGCCGTTCCGGCTGGTCATACTGTG
>QHXY01000202.1 GCA_003223145.1 Acidobacteriota bacterium | reverse complement strand
TAGACCGCGATGTCGCCGTACTCGGGGTTCATGTCCTGCACGGAGGTGACGCCGAGCGACGCCGCGTGCGCCAGCGCCCGGCGCGCCGCGCGCAGGCGCTGCTCGTGGCTGAACGGCGGGATGATCCGGGTGACGAACGACAGCGCGGCGTCCTTGAACAGGCCGTTCGGCTCGCCCGAGGCGTCGTGGACGATCGCGCCGCCGGGCGGATCGGGTGTCTTGGCCGTGACCCCGGCGAGCCGGATGGCGGCGGAGTTGGCCAGCGCCATGTGGCCGTCGTAGCGGCTGATGAAAACCGGCACGTCGCCGGTGACCGGATCGATGAGCGTCCGGTCCGGCATGGTCGCCGGGCTCCACTGCTGCTCGTCCCAGTTGCCACCGAGCAGCCACTCGCCCTTCGGGATCGTCCGGACCCGCTGGGCGATGCGCCGGACGAGCTCCGCGGGGGTCGCGGCGCTCTTCAAATCGATGTTGTCGAGGTCCATGCCGCCGCTGACGAAGTGCACGTGGGCGTCGTTGAACCCCGGCACGACCCGGCGCGCCGCGGCGTCGATGACCCGGGTGGCGGGTCCGCGCCACGCGTCGATCTCGGTCTTGCCGCCGGCCGCGACGATCCGCTCGCCTAGGATCGCGATCGCCTCGCACTCCGGTCGTTCGCGATCGGAGGTGAACACTCTGGCGTTCGTGATGATCAGATCGGCGGCGGGGGCGGAAGCGGCGCCCCGCGCCCTGACGCCCGGAGCGGGAACGGCCGGGACCGCGGCGGCGCCCGCGGTGGCCAGGATGATTGCGGAAAGAGCAGAAGCCGCCCGGCGCCTCACGCGGAGCCCGGCGCGTGTCCGCCGGGGGAGCCGTGGCCGCCCCCACCGCCGCGACGACGCCGCCGGCGTCTGCGGCCGCCACCTGGAGCGCTTCCGCCGGCCGGGCCTCCACCCGCCGGGCTGTGGCGGGCGGGAGCGGAAGTACCCGTGTCGTGAAGGGCGTACGGCTTCGCGGCCTGGCCGCCGGCCGCCTCCCCTGCCGTCTCGGCATCGGCCCCACCTGCCTCGTCGAGAACGCCGCGCGCCGCCTCGGCCTCGAAGTGTGTCTTCAGGAGATAGCCGACGATCGCGAGCCGTTCCGCGTCATCCAGAATCCCCTGCGCCATCGCCTCGTACTCGGCGCGCTCGTCGGCCGAAAGCCTGCCCGCCAGTTCCTTGAGGGTGTCCACGATCCGCCTCACTTTCCGGCGCGCCACCTCGTCGTCGGAGGGCACGTCGATCTCATAGGCTTTCAGATGGTTGGCTCGCACCAGCCGGTTGAAGTTCATCAGGTCGAAGGCGGAGACGAACGAGATGACCCGGCCGGTCTTGCCGATGCGGCCGGTGCGCCCCGCGCGGTGGATGTACTGATCCGAGGAGTCGGGCGTCGAGTAGATGAAGACGTGCGACAGGTCCTCGATGTCGATGCCGCGCGCCGCCACGTCGGTTGCCACCAGGTGCTTCAGCTCCTTCTTGCGGAACCGGCGCATGACCTGCTCGCGCTTGCGCTGCGGCAGGTCGGAGGAGATCATCGCCACCGGCAGCCCGCGCATCGCCAGGTAGGAGTGCACGAGCCGCGTCTCGGCGCGGGTATTGCAGAAGATCATCGACGACGAGGGTGTCTCGTACTCGAGCAGCCGGTACAGGGCGGCCGCCTTGTCCATGCGCGACAGGATGCAGAACAGGTGCTGCACGTCGGTGACGTACAGGGCATCCTGCGACAGCATCAGACGCTCGGGGTCTCGCTGGTAGCGGCTGGCGATCGCCTCGATCGCCGACGGGATGGTGGCCGAGAACATCAGGGTCTGGCGCTGCTTCGGCACCTGCTCGAGGATCTGGCGTACCTCCTTCTCGAACCCCATGTCGAGCATCCGGTCCGCCTCGTCGAGGACGAGAAAACGGACCGCGTCGAGGCGCAGAGTTCCCTGGCGCAGGTGATCGAGGATGCGCCCGGGCGTGCCGACGACCACGTGGGCGCCCCTGCGCAGTCCGTCGGTCTGCCGCGCCATCGGGTCGCCGCCGTAGATCGTCAGGACCCGCACGCCCGAATCGCGGCCCAGCCTCGCCAGCTCTTCGCTGACCTGGATGCTCAGCTCGCGGGCGGGGCAGAGGACGAGCGCCTGCACGGCCGGCCGGCCGGTCTCGATCGTCTCGATGAGCGGCACGCCGAAGGCCGTCGTCTTGCCGGTGCCGGTGCGCGATTCGACGATGAGGTCCCTGCCCGACCTGGCGAGCGGGATGGCCCGGGCCTGCACTTCGGTCGCCTGCCGGTAGCCCATGGCGTCGAGCGAGCGCAAGATCGGCGGCAGAATATCGAGAGAGGAGAACGGCACCGGGACCTCGGGGAAGGCGGACGGCTCGGTCCCCGCGGCGCGTTCGGGCGGGGGGGGCGGCTGCTGTCGTGGGGAGCCGCGCGGGCGGATCGCCACCACCCGCATCTGGCGCAGCCGTCCGTGTTTTTTCGAGGGTTGATCCATGCTGGCGAGTCGGCGCCTAGATACCGAGCGCCCCTCCGATGATCTGATCAGTTGTCAGAAGGGAGACTCCCCGGGACGTCCAGTCCTGGAGGAGCCTCTCACCCTCCTCGGGGCGGATGGCGCGGGTGGCGTCGTGCACGAGGGCGAGGCGGTAGCGCCGCCGAGCCAGCAGGCCCTCGACGGCGTACCGGTCGCAGACGTCGAGCGCCACGCCGTAGACCACGATGCGGTCCGGACGGACCGCCTCCAGCACGGTGTCCACGTTCGGGTTGCTGAACACATCGAAGCGTTGCTTGCGGAAGAACACCTCGCCGCCCTTTCCGAGATGCTGTCGCACCTGCTCCTTCAGCGCTTCCTTGTCCTCCGGACGGCTGTCGATCCACAGGGCGTCCTTCGGGCTGGTCGCCGGCACCTTGGCCTGCCCGGGTGTATCGACCAGGCAGTGTGGCGGGTAGGTCTCGTGGAAGTCGGGCCTGTCGGAGATCTCGTCGTCATGGAGACCGTGATAATCGACCGAGCCGAGAAGGGGCACACCCTTCTCCCTCGCGAACTCAGTCAGCGCCTCGAGCTTCGGCAGGATCGCCTCGGCCCCCTGGATGTACAGCTTGCCGTCGGGGACAATGAAGTCGTGCTGGGTGTCGACGTCCCAGAAGATCGTTCCTCGCATGGCAGGGCCGGATTCTATCAGGAAAATGCCCGACGAGCGTGCGGGTGAGTGTCCGACGGCGGACGGGAAGCTCCTCCGGTCGCCCGGGTTCGAACGCGGTCTTCCAGATTGACAGGCTCGGCGTCGCAGTCTTCGGGGCTTTCCTTCGATCGGCACGGTTCTTTCTTCTTATGTCCTCCCGCGTCGAGAGGAGGCTTTCGTGTTCCTGCCACCCCGCTGTCCCAACCGTGCCTGCCGCCACGGCCAGGTGGGTCGCCGCGTTGTGGTCCAACTTCTGCAGGGGGATCACCCGGCGGACGAGGACAACGCCTGCCCAGGCGCTGGGGATGGCGCGGCGGGGTTATCGGCTGGAGGAGATCCTTGCGTGGCGCGAGGACTGGGAGTTACCGAAGTCTTCCGACCCGCACGGTCGTCGGGCATTTTCTAAAGGCGCCCGCCGTCCATCCCCGGATGCCCGGGAGGGTGAGATGGACGGCGGGCGATGGGGTCCCGACGGAGAAGGATGGCCTGGCTCTCCGCCGTAGGAGCCAGCGCACCGTTTGCTGGAGACAGCACGGGCCCCGCCCCCACTTCTCATCTCGGCGCGAGCAATGCAATGCGCATGCCTCGACGATGCACGTGCGACGGGCGCCCGGTGGAGTCTCTTGTGTTTCAAACACTTGCTTCGGATCGATGTGGCCTTTCGCGGGGGTAGGCTCGGTATCAATGCGGGTCGTGAGACTCGGGCGGTATGCTGGAGGGGTTTGAACTCACCGAGCAAGCGGTTTGTTTCTCTAAGGATACGGCGTCGTATCAGGTTGTGGGTCTCAGTCACCTGCCTGAGACGGACGGCATCGATTAGAGGACGACTGGATAAACCTTGCGATGGACGTGAGCGCGGTCGAGCGTCTTGCGGCCTCCGATATCCCAATGCGCCAGCGCGACGAATTGCTCTTCGACGAAGCAGCGCTCGATGATCGAGCCCAGGTCGCCGGAGGAGAGAATCGACAGGCGTCGCGTCAGCCCCGCCAGGGCGTTCTGACCCGGCAGGATCGACACGAGGGCCGGGCGCTCGTCGAACAGGACCGCCTCGTATTCCGGCAGGTCGCGGCGTGTGCGCGAGGACATCCCGGCGAGGGCCAGGTTGCCGTGTCCCTCCTTCCCCTCCGACTTCGCCAGTTGCAATCCGGTGTGCAGCGCGAAGTCGTCGATCGGGTCAGGGCGCGGATCGGCCGGCCTCGGCGCCGGGACGATCTTGAGTTCGATCCGCCGGCCGTCCCGCTCGACGGTGAGGGTCGTCTCCCGGCCGGCTTTCAGGTCGAGGACGGCGTCCAGCGCCTCGAAGTTGTCACGCGGCGATCGCGCTGCGATGGCGACGACGCGATCGCCCTGGAGCACGCCCGCTTCGCTGGCGGGGCTGCCTGGGAAGACGCGGCGGACCACGGCGCCCCGCGCCGGATCCCAGACGCGCCCCTGGCTCTGGATGATGAGAGGATCGTCGAGCAGAAGTCCGATCCACGGCCAGGCCGCCTGCGGGCCTTCCATCATTCTGTTCATGGCGCGGCGCGCGTGACGCGCGGGGATGAACAGGCCCGACGAGAGCGGATCGGTTCGCTCCGCCTCCCCGCTGTAAGTGATCAGGAGGCTCGGGACGCCCACCAAGCGTCCGCCGGCGTCGACTACCGCCCCGCCGGAGTCGCCCGGGCCGACCGGGGCCAGGACCTCCGCCCAGAACTCGAGCGGCCGCGCCCCAACGCGGACGCGCTCGTGCGCCCCCATCCTCGCCCAGCCGACCTCGGGACCAAGATCGGCGCGGTTGCCCAGGACGAACAGGGCGGTGCCGGGTCTCGGGAGCCCGTCCTCGCCGAAGGCTATCGGGTGGAGGCCTCCCGCGGCGGCTCGCAGCAGGGCGAGGTCGGAGGCCTCGTCGACGGAGACGACCCGGGCGCCGATCTGGCGGCCGTCGGTGGTCCCGATCGTCACGTCGGTGCTGCCGGCGACGACGTGCGCGTTCGTCAGGATGAAACCGTCGGCGGACACCACCACCCCCGAACCTGCGCCGAGCCCCTCGACCGGCTCGCGCAGAAAACGCCCGTTGCGGAAAACCGGAATCTTCACGACCTCGTGCACGCGGACGCTGACGATGCCGCCGAAGGCCGCCGCGACACCCTCCGGAAGCGGATCCTCGCCGGCTTTCGAAGCGGCCGCGACGAGCGTCGAAGAGACGAGAAAGAGGGCGATGGGAGCGAACACAAGGATGCGCATGCCGCGCGGGAATATAATTCCCGATCGGGCCCGAAGCCCGTGCGCACGGAGACCCGATGCTTTCACTGAGACGATTCTTCCCGCTCGCGGTGGCGCTGACCTGCGCCGTCGCGGGGGCGGACGATTCGCGGCCTCCGGATCGTCAGACTTCCGGCGCCCCGGGCGATTCGGAGGTCCAGCGCCTCGCCGAATTCCTGGGTTGGGCTCATCCGCAGGACGGCTGCGGTCCTCCCTCCGGGATCCAGATCACCGGCCAATGGGCCGGCGGGCTGACGGCGCGTTACGAGATTGTGTGTGATGGCGCGCCGCGAGCCCTCCAGGGTGTTTTCCAGACACGCGAGAAGGACAGAGTCTGGCAGGTCTATGCCGGGTTCGAGTCCGAAGCCGACCGGATTGGGGCCGCGCTCCAGACCTTGAAGAATGTGCCCAGTCCAGCTCTGGAGCCCCCGTCCCGCGAGGCGCTCTCCCGGATCGCCGACAACCCCCTCGATCTGGTTCCGCCGCCGAAGCCGACCGCGGAGATCCTCCCCGAGTATCCGGAGGAGGCGGGCCGGGCGCGGCTCATCGGTGACGCTCACGTCGGGCTCCTGGTCGAAGTCTCTCCCGAGGGCGTGCCCCTGCGGGCGCGCCCGTTGCGCGGCCCCGACCCGGACCTCGGCATGCGGCGCTCTGCGACGGAAGCGGTGATGCGCTCGCGTTTTCAGCCGGCGCGCCTGGCAGGGCACCCCGTGACCTACTTCGCGCCGGTCGACCTGACCTTTGCGGGCCTGCCGGCGGAGTCACGCAACTGGGAGCACCGGGCGTTGTTCCACCTCGTGGCAATCGTCTCGAGCGACGACGCCGTCATCG
>QHXY01000201.1 GCA_003223145.1 Acidobacteriota bacterium | reverse complement strand
AAGGCGTTCGCGGCGACGCGTGCGGTGCACGACATGTTCTTCGCGTACCACCCCACGGTCGTGCACGACCTCCACGAGGCGATCGCGCTCTTGCAGACCTGGAACGGCACCGGCCCGTACAACCCGTATCTCGATCCGATCGTCACCAGCCAGTTCCTGGAAATGAGCTTCCACGAGGTCACGTCGATGACCGCTATGGGGATGCCCGGGGTCTGGACCTGGAACTTCGGAGAGGACTTCGGCCTGCACTATCTCGATTCGGTGGCGATGAACCACAACAGCATCGGGCGCGGCTACGAGACCTACGGCAACACCACGGCGGAGACGGTGTCGCGCAAGCTCCACGAAGGGGGGACCGAGCAGGAGGACTACCTGACCCGCGAGTGGTACCGCCCGCTGCCGCCGCCGCAGAGCTTTCGCTGGTCGATGCGCGACAACGTGAACTACCAGGAGACCGGGGCCCTCGCGATCCTCGACTGGAGCGCGCGCCACGCGCAGGAGATGCTGCGCAACTTCTACCGCACCGGCTACAACTCCTGGCGCAAGGGGGTGACCGAAAAGCCGCGCGCCTTCGTCATCCCCGAAAACCAGGACGACCGGCTGCGGGTGGCGGCGATGGTCAACCGGCTCATGGATCAGCACATCGAGGTGGGGCGGCTCACCGCCGACTTGACCGTCTCCGAGGGAACGTTCCCGCGCGGCTCCTACGTCGTGAAGCTCGACCAGCCGTACCGCAACTACGCGGTCGACCTGCTCGAGCCGCAGCGCTTCCCCGCCGAGTCGGAGAATATCCCCTACGACGACGTGTCGTGGGCGTTCCCCGTCGGGTTCGGCGTGACCGCCGCGCGCATCGACGACGAGCGGGTGAACGCGGCGCCGGCGGAGCCGGTGCGCGCCGAGGTGACTCCTGCGGGCCGGGTGACGGGCGACGGCGGTGTCTTCCTGCTGCGCGACACGGGGCAGGAGGCGCTCCTGGCGGCGCGGGCGCGCCTGGCGCGCTTCAAGGTCGGGATCGCCGAGAAGGCCTTCCGGAGCGGCGCGGTCGACTACCCCGCCGGCTCGTGGATCCTGCCGCGCCAGGATGGCCTGCGCGCGGCGCTCGGAACGGTGAGCCGCGAGCTGGCGCTCGATTTCGACGCCGCGCCGGAAGCGCCCGACGTGTCCCGTCACGCCGCCGCGCTGCCGCGCCTCGGTGTCTGGGTTCCGTGGGCCGACACCGACCTGATGGGGTGGATCCGCTACACCCTCGACCGGGAGAAGATCCCCTACACCTATCTGCGCGACGAGGACGTGCGCGGCGGCGGTCTGAAGCGGAGAGTCGACGTGATCATCTACGGCCCGTTCTCCCGGCTCGAGCTGCAGGGACAGATCCACGGAATCGCGCCGACCGCGGGCCCGATGGCCTTCAACAAGACATCCGAGTACCCGAGCCTCGGCGCGCCGGTCGCCTCCGATGACATCACCGGCGGACCCGGCTACGCCGGCCTCGAAGCGATCCGGCGCTTCGTGGACGACGGGGGCGTGCTCCTGACCCTGGGGAGCGGCTCGACGCTCGCGCTCGAGGGCGGCCTTGTCCGTGGCGTGCGTCGCGCCTTGAACACCCGGGTGTTCACGCCGGGCAGCGAGCTGCGCATGAGCTTCGAGCGGCCCGAACATCCGATCGCGTACGGCTACGGCACCGACGCGTCGGTCTTCCGCAACGATGAGCACGTCTACGATCTGCCGCTACGTTGGGAGACCATGGCCTACTGCACGTCCTGCCTCGACGGCCCCGTCGACCGCCGAATCGTCGTCTCGACCTGGGGCGGCAGCGAGGCCATGGTCGTGAGCGGCGGCATGCGTGGCGAGTCCGACCTGCGGGGCCGCCCCGCGATCCTGGACGTGCCGATCGGCGGCGGCCACATCGTCGCCTACAACTTCAGCCCGATCCACCGCGACATGAACCGGTCGGACCACCGGCTTCTGTGGAACGCGATCCTCAACTGGAACGCGCTGCCGCGCTGAATTACCGAACGGAGAACGAGTAGAACCCCCCGGGCGCCACACGGGGCAGGGTGTCGCGCCGGCCTGAGCGATCGGCGGCCGACAGGTAGTACTCGACAGACCGGCCTGATGCCTGTGACGGGATCGAGGCGACGTAGGCGTAGGGGGCCGACCCGGGACTGAGGGGGATCGCGCGCCAGTCGGATTCCCCCCGCAGGCGCCAATGGAGCCGCTGCTCCCCGGGGACGAGTCCGGCGCGGCTGTAGTCGCGGATCGTGACTTCGACCGGATACGACACGGCGGGCTCGACCTGCTCGTCGATCCGGCGGTGGCTCAGGTAAAGCATGCCGGGATCCCACACCGCCCGGACGCGGCAGTGGAGGGCGTCCAGCCAGTTCCAGTCATAGCCGCTGTCGTTCCTGAACCCGATGACCTCGTAACCCGGCATGATCTCCTTCCAGGTCTCGAGCGCCTTCCGGTCCGCCGGGATGCCGTACAGGGGCACCAGGATCTTGCGGTTCAGGATGAGGGAGTTGGTGTAGTTGGGCACGAAGAACCCGAACAGATAGGGCGGCGTGTCGATGCGGCGGATGCGGTACGGCCGCCCGTACGGGCCGGTCTGCGACGCAAGACGGGCGGCGATCGCTTCAATGCCGTCGTGGTCGGGATGGCCCTCGGGAAGGCGCTTCACCAGAATCGTCTCCTCGTCCAGCGGCTTCAGGAGGCAGTCGATGTGCTGGATGCCGAACCACTCGAAGTTCGGGACGACCACGTACTTCGTGATCCCCAGCCGCTCCTCGACGGCGCGATAGAAGTCGTTCTCATTCATGCCGAACGCGAGGCGATTCTCGTTCAGCATGACGCAGGTGGAGAAGGCGGTGCCGTGACCGTCGACCAGGGCGTTGCCGCCGGTGAGGGCGAACGGCAGACTCGATTCGGGGACGCCCAGGGCGCGCGCCACGACGCCGGTGGCGGCGTCGTCGGGACGGAAGTCGAGGAAGAACAGGTGGCACTCGCTGTACAGCCGGCCGTCGCAGCTCGGAGTGGCGGCCGGGTAGTCGATGAAGCGGTGGCCCGCCTGCCGGAACGATCCCTGCTCGTCGAACAGCGGAAAGGGGCCCCAGTCGCGCGGCCAGGAGCGCGCGTCGCCTGCCGCGGCGACTATGTACTGCACCTTGCCGGGATCGATCCCCAGCTTCGCCACCGCCCTCTCGGCCTCGGCCCGGGCGCGCATATCGGCGACCAGGAGGAACAGGCGATCGTCCCTGGCAATCTCGACCAGGAGTGCGTCGGGGACGATCGGCGGCCAGGCGACGAGCGCTCCCAGCGCCGGCTCCCACTCGGCGGCGACGCGCGGGCGGGCGGCGGCTTCGACGGACGCGCCGGAGGAGAGTGCGACCGCCAGAACGGCGGCCGCGCCGACTATCGGCGGCATCCTCCGACGGCGGCCGAGGTACAGCTGGTGCGCCGCGACGACCAACGGCGTGCCGTACAGGTAGTAGTCGGTCGGCTCCGCGCCGATGGTCGTCAGGACGTACAGCAGGCCCAGCGAAACCGCCATGCCGAGCAGAAGGCCGCAGCGCGCCAGACGTCCGCCGATCTCCCGGCCCGTCGCCTGCGGGCCGAGCAAACGACGAACTATCGTGAGCCACAGAGTGGCGATTCCGATCCCGCCCCCGACGAAGGCGCCCGCCATACAGACCGTGAACGGGTTCACGATCCTGCGCGCGGCGAGCTGCACGACCCGACCGGTCCAGGACATGCCGACGGGAAAGAGATAACCGTAGAAGGCGGTCACGGGCAGGACGCCGAGCGCCAGCTCGAGGCCCAGAACGACGCGCGTTCCCCGTCCTGCTACCATCCGACGGAATCGTCCCGCTTCAGGGACAGGCGTTCGGCGAGGCGTTGACCTGCGCGTCGTACGAGCCGGCCCCGGCGGGCTCGTCCGAGTCGTACGTCGTGCCGGCGACGCCGCCGTAGCCGCGGACGAGGTACCAGAACGCCTCGCCGACGGGCGGATCGGTCGCGCCACTGACGGGTGACGAGGCGACGTCGCTCCCGAGGCAGCCGGCCGTCGCCGCGGTGAAATCACCGCCGGTCTGGCGCAGCACGCTCACGCTTCCGAACACGGCATCGTAGGCGGGTGAGTCGGGGTACAGATCCCAGGAGACTTCCGACGGATCGACCTGCACCCCCATCCTGATCGGTCTGACCGGCGCCGCCTTCAGGAAGAATCCCTTGTCGTAACACACGAAGGCGTGCTCGCTGAGGGCGATGTCAATCAGAGGAAACGGCACGGTGACCGGCACGAGCCCGCTGTCGAACCGCACCGGAGCCGTGCCGTTCTCGCTGAGGTCGACCTGCAGCTGCTGCTGCGCGGTTCCCTTCCAGCCGATCAGGTAGCGCCCGGAGCCGATGAATGTCTTGGAGAGCGCCGGTACGGACCAGAGGATCTCCTTGACATCGTAGACGATGAACGGTGGCTCGAAGCCGCTGAAGGACAGCGTGAACCCGCCCTTGACGCCATCCGCGAAGAAGATCGGGCACTCGCACGGGCCGAAGCAGCCCTCCTCGTAGCGGCTGTCCGGACTCAGGACGTACGAGATCGGAAAGACGGAGGGAGCGGTCGACTGGGCTCGCGCCGGAAGGACAGATGCCGCCAGGACGAAGACCACCATCAGTGCGGCCCGCACCGCGCAACGCCACGAGCGTGTGAGACCTGAACTGTACATCGGAGACCTCCTCTCGAGAGTCTTCGCGCCCCCCCGCAGTCACCGGCCGGAGTCCCTGCCTGAATCCCGGCCGACCTGCTTGCACAATCTCGTGTGTGCCCGGATCATACCAGCATCGAGGCGACAAGGCACCACGTTTGATCCGCCCGGAGCGCACGAAACCCGTTGAAATCGGCCCCGGGGGGCGGTAGATTCCTGCGCAACGGG
>QHXY01000200.1 GCA_003223145.1 Acidobacteriota bacterium | reverse complement strand
GTCGACCTCGTCGAGCATGAACACCGGGTTGCGGCTGGCGCAGCGGCGCAGCCCCTGGATGATCTGGCCGGGCAGGGCGCCGACATAGGTGCGCCGGTGCCCGCGGATCTCGGCCTCGTCCCGGATACCGCCCAGGGACAGGCGGTAGAACGTCCGTCCCATGGCCCGCGCCACCGACTTGCCCAGGGAGGTCTTGCCGGTCCCGGGGGGACCGACAAAACACAGGATGGGGCCGCGCGATTCAGCCCGCAGCTTGCGCACCGCCAGGAACTCGAGGATGCGGTCCTTGACGATTTTCAGATCGTAGTGGTCCTCGTCCAGGATGCGGCGGGCCTCCGCCAGATCGATCTTGTCCTCGGTCTGCTTGGACCAGGGCAGGGAGATCAGCCAGTCCAGATAGGTGCGCCCGACGATGTACTCCGCCGCGGCCGGGGGCATGGTGCGCAGCCGGTTGAGCTCGCGCTCGGCCGCCTCGCGCGCCGGCGGCGGCATCCCGGCCTTGTCGATCTCCTGCTGCAGCTTCTCGATAGTCGCTTCGGACTCGTCGGTCGCGCCGAGCTCCTTCTGGATCGCCTTGAGCTGCTGGCGCAGGACGAACTCGCGCTGCCCCTTCTCCATCTCGTCCTGGACGTCCTTCTGGATCTTGCTGCCCAGCTCCATCACCTCGATCTCGCGGGTCATCTGCCGGATCAGGCGGTGCAGCCGCTCCTTCACGGAGAGGATCTCGAGGTACTCCTGCTTGTCCTTCGCCTCGCGGATGAGGAGCGACGCCGCCAGGTCGGCGAGGCGCGCGGGGCTGTCGATGTTCAGGAGCGCGACGCCGATCTCCTCGGAGGCGATCGGCATGAGCGACAGCACCTTGCGGATCTGATTCTGCAGGCTCTTGACCAGGGCCTCCATCTCGACCGAGACCTCGATCTGCTCCTTCAGGAGACCGACTTCGGCGACCAGGTAGGGATCACTCCTGATGACGCGCGTCAGGCGGATCCGCTCGAAGCCCGTGACCAGGACGCGGATGGTGCCGTCCGGGAACTTCAGCATCTTCTGGATGACGGCGGCCGTGCCGACCGTGTGCAGGTCCCCCTCCTTCGGTTCGTCCACCGCGGGGTCCTTCTGGAGCACCAGTCCGACGGTCCGGTCCTTGAGCATGACCTCGTCGATGAGCCGGATGGAGGATGGCCGTCCGACCACCAGCGGGGTCGGCAGGTGAGGGAACACGACCGTGTTCTTGAGCGGCAGGATCGGCAGGGCTTCGGGCAGCGCGCGCGGAGCACCGCCCCGGGGCTTCTCCGCCTCGTCCAGGACGTCCAGGACCGACGCCTCGCCTTCGCCCTGCTCCGACATCGGTGACTCTTCCCTCATTCCTCGATCGGCACGCTGCAGCCGCCGGCGACGCCGCGCGGGACGGTGATGTACAGGAAGCCGTCCTTATAGGTCGCGGTGATCCGCTCGGCGTCAACCTCCTGGGGCAGGGCCAGGACCCGCTCGAAGCGTCCGTGGGCGATCTCCATCTGGTGCCAGCGCATGCATTTCGGCGACGCGGGCTCGGAGCGGTGGCCCGAGATGGTCAGATACAGGCCCTCGACCACGATGTCGATCTCGTCCCGCTCCACGCCGGGGATCTCCATGGTGACCACAAAGGACTCGGGCGTCTCATGGATGTCCACGCGTGGGATCCAGGGCGCCGGGGCCTCCAGCGGCTTCACGTCGCGCAGCAGGCGCTCCATCACCTCCTCCATCCGACGATGCAGATCGAGCACTGGCTGGGCGGTGCTCCTGCGTATGCGCACCATCGCCCCCATCGTCCCGTCAGCGGCCGCCCGCGAGGGCGTTGACCTGACGCGTCAGGCGGGACTTGTGGCGCGCGGCGTTGTTGCGGTGGATGATTCCCTTGCCGGCGGAGCGGTCCAGGAGCGACAGCGTCTTGGTCAGCTCCCGGCGCGCGCCGGCGGCGTCCTTCTGGGCGACGAGCGATCGCAGCTTCTTGATCTGCGATCGCAGGTGGCTGCGGCGCGCGGTGTTGATGGCGTTGCGCCTGCGGTTCTTGCGGATGTTCTTGACGGCCGATTGAATGCGTGCCACGACAACGACCTCCTCGGCGTCTCAGCGCTCCCTGAGACCCAGCGCCTTCAACCTCTCGCGGGCGATGCGGGCCTCGTCCGACTTCGGGAACGCGGTGACGACATGCTGCAACTGGATGACCGCATCGGCGGTCCGGTTCATTTCAAGTAGCGCGAGCCCTTTCTTCAGGTACGCGGAGGCGGCCTTGTCGCCGGCCGCGTGCTCCTTCAGGAGCCGGTCGTAGGCCGCGACCGCCTCCTGGTACTTCTGCTGGCTGAAATAGACTTCACCGACCATGAACTCCGCATCGTCGGCCAGATCGTCTCCGGGATGGAGCCGGATGAAATCCTCCAGCTCCTGCAACGCCCGGTCGGCATTTCCCCTGGCGTAATCGGCGTACGCCTGACGGTACAGGTCCGATCCGCCCCAGCCGCCCGGCGCTGTATCCGGCGCCGTCGCGGCGGGCCGCTCCGGCGCGGCGCCTCCCGGGCCTGCGGGAGTCGACGGCGGCCCGGCCGGGGGCGGCGCCGTCATCGCGGTCTGCGTCCGGCTGAACGACTCCAGAGCCTCGCGCAGGGTGCGCAGATCGTTCGCCATGGCGGCGACGCGCTGGTCCGCCTCGTCGGCCCGGGTGCGCATCATCTCGATTTCGTGCGCCAGGCTGTCGAGCCGGGCCCGCAACTCAGCCGTCCCCGGGTCGGGCGCCGCGGGGGCGGCTCCGGCCTGGGTGAGCTGCTGTGTCAGCGCG
>QHXY01000199.1:14543-28699 GCA_003223145.1 Acidobacteriota bacterium | reverse complement strand
AGCCCCGATCCGTTCTCGGCGGACGATCTGGCGGCGCTCGAATCGGTCGTGCGCGCGCTGCGCTTCGACGTCGTCCTCGCGCCCGGTGTGGCCGGGGACCCGGCGTTCGTGGCGATCGCCTCGGGGAACGCTCCCGAGACGCTCGGCGGCGACCCGCCGTTGCGCATCGATCCGCCGACTGACGACACGCCTTTCTTCTTCAACATGCTCCGCCTGCGCGACGCCGTGCGGCCGGGCCTGATGACCCGGGGGAGCCTCGGCGGCAATCAGAAGGCGGTGGTGATGCTGTGCGCGCTCCTCGCCGGCTCGGTGGCGCTGACGCTCGTCTGTCTGGCCGTGCCGCTCGCCCTGGCGGCGCGCGGCCCGGGGCTCTGGGAGGTCCTCCCTTGGGTCCTGTTCTTCGCGGGGATCGGGTTCGGGTTCATCCTGGTCGAGATCTCGCAGATGCAGCGGCTGATGATCTTCCTGGGGCACCCGGCCTACGGGCTATCCGTGGTCCTGTTCGCCCTGCTCCTCTCCGGCGGGGCCGGCAGCCTGTCGACGCGCGCACCGGCTGGCGGGGCCGCGGCCGGCAGCCGCCGCCGGGCCGCGGTGACGCGGCTCACCTGCCTGGTCGCCGCCCTGATCCTGTTCGGCGGCCTGACGCCGCGGGTGATCCAGGGATTCGCCGCCTCGCCGACACCGGCGCGCATCCTGGTCGCAGTCACGCTGCTCCTCCCGATCGGGTTCTTCATGGGCATGGCGTTCCCGCTCGGAATCGGCGCCGCCGGCACGCGGTGCGCCGGGATGACTCCCTGGCTCTGGGGCGTGAACGGCGCGACGTCGGTGTGCGGGTCGGTCATGGCGATCGCGATGGCGTTGTCCTGGGGAATCGCGGCGGCGTTCTGGACCGGTGTCGGGTGCTACGTCCTGGCGCTGGGGGCCTACGCGCTCGGGGCCCGGCGGCTCGAGCCGGCGGGCTGAAATAAAAAGGGCCGGCGGACGATCCGCCGGCCCCACCCCCTGCCGGGGTACCTAAAGCTCTTTACTTCGACGGTGACGGGTTGTCGGCATTGGCATGCTCGAGCATGTGCATGCCGATCACGCGCGCCAGCGCGTCGGCGGGCCAGGGCGCAAGAGTCAGCGACACATGACGCTCGCTGCCGCTGCGCTTGATGGTATAGGTCACGTTCTGCCCCGGCTTCCAGTCCTTGCGTGCCTTCATCAGCTCGTCGTCGTTGTCCTTGTTGATCGCGACACCGTTGAGGGCGACCAGAATGTCGCCGGACTTGATCCCCGCCGTCTCGGCCGGGCTGCCCGGATACACGCTGGTCACGGCGTAGCCCTCAGCGTTGTCGGTGTCCAGCTCGACCCCGACGAAGCCGCTGTTCTTCATCTTGTTGGCCATGTGGTCGAGGCATTCCTGCGTGCCGTACTTGCACTTCTCGCCGGCGAGGGCCGGCAGGATCGCGAGCATGACAACTGCGACGAGAACTATCCAGATGTGACGCTGCGGCATGGATCTTTCCTCCATAGGAAGGGGGGAACTCTCCGGATGGCAGGCGCACCGGCGATGATTCGCCCGCGGGCGGCGATCCGTCCGAAGGCTTGAGGCTGGACTGCCCGGCAGCCGCTGGTTGCCGACTGCTGTACTGCGTGGGGTTCGTCGTGGGGGGAACTGCGTCTGGGAACATCGCTCACCGGTTGCCGGGGCAGTCCATGTGTCACACAGCCTCATCTTGAATCTGCAGGAGTGTACGCAGACCCCCTGTAAATGTCGCCAACGGGGGCGTAAAAATTTGTCTAAGATGTCAAGGGTCGTAAACATTGGGCCCGGCTCGGCCTGCACGGGACGGCCGGCGGTATAGTGAAGCCCCCGGACGATTCGGCGAGAGGCTTGGCGATGGGCACGCTGGCGGCTCTCCTGAAGAAGCACACGCTGTGGGTCGGATTCCTCGCCGTCCTGCTGCCGCTGCTCGTCATGCTCGGCGTGCAGTTCGTCTGGCTGGCGCGGCTCGAGCAGGTCTCGGCCATCGCCCAGAAGGTGACGCACAACAACTACCTCGAGGCAATCGGCACGGAGGTGCAGTTCTACTACCGCTCGACCGCCGAGCGGGCCCTCAACATCCCGGCGACGCTGTTCGTCCAGAAGCGCCTGGACGAGGTGGCGATGTTCTGGAAGAAGAAGCCGGTCGAGGGGGTGCGGCGTCTATTCCTGGTTGATTTCACGCGCGACCCGTACGGCAACTACCTGGTGTTCGACGCGGACCGCGCCGAGCTGTACGCCTTCCCGGCGTCGGACGAGGCGCTGGCGATCATCGTGGCCTGCACGCCCTGGCAGGTCCTCAGCTACCGCCACGGCGTGGCGCAGTCGCCGGCGGTGCGGGTGGATGAGCGCAACCCCGAGTTCCGGCTGATCCTCAATCCGATCACGGACGATGCCTCCCACGTGGTCGGCGTCGCGGGGATGGTGCTGGACGAGGGCTTCTTCAAGACGCAGATCCTGCCGGCGGTCATCAAGAAAGCGCTGCCGGTCTTCTTCCCGGGCGGTGGCGCGGACGCCATGGGGGTGACGGTGCGCGACGCCACCGGGCACCTCGTGGTGGCGAAGGGCGAGGAGCCGGGTGAGGGTGACGACGCCCGGGACCCGCCGGCCACGGCCCGCTTCCCGTTCGTGTTGACCGACTGGACGATGAGCCTGCGCGGCCCCGGTACGACGCCGGAGCAGGGGGCGCGCGCCAACTTCGCCTTCAACGTCACGCTATCGGTGTTGCTGGCGGGGGTGCTGATGAGCGGCATCGCCCTGGCGCTGCGCGCCGCCAACCGGGCCGTGCGCCTGTCGGAGATGAAGTCGGACTTCGTGTCGAACGTGTCCCACGAGCTGCGCACGCCGCTCGCCTCGATCCGCGTCTTCGCCGAGCTGCTGCGGCTCGGTCGGGTGCAATCGTCCGAGAAGATCCAGGAGTACGGCGAATACATCGAGGCGGAGAGCCGGCGGCTGTCGCGTCTGATCGACAACATCCTCGACTTCGCCCGCATCGAGTCGGGCCGCAAGGAGTATCGCTTCGTCCCGACCGACCTGCGCGACGTGGTCGACGGCACGCTCAGGACCTTCGAGGCGCACCTGCGGCACAGCGGGTTCCGCGTCGCCTTCGAGGGAATCGACGGGGCGCTGCCGCCGGCGGAGATCGACCAGGACGCCATCGGCCAGGCGCTGCACAATCTGCTGGACAACGCGGTGAAGTACTCGGGCGACTCGAAGGAGATCGAGGTCCGGCTCGGCCGGGAGGGCGACGAGCTGGTGGTGTCGGTGCGCGACCACGGCATCGGCATCGCGCGCGCCGAGCAGCAGAAGATCTTCGATCGCTTCCATCGCGTCGGCACGGGGCTGGTGCACGAGGTGAAGGGGAGCGGTCTCGGTCTGTCGATCGTGCAGCATATCGTGCAGGTGCACGGCGGCCGCATCGTGGTCGAGAGCGAGCCGGGGAAGGGGAGCACGTTCTCCATCCGCCTGCCGCTGGGGCGCCGGGCGACCGGCGGTGCGGCGTCCGCGGAGGTCGCCTCGGCGGGACCTGCGGGGGCCGGCTCCCGGTCGGAGGGCTGAGCCGGTGCCGAAGGTCCTGATCGTCGAGGACGACGACTCGATGTTGGCGGCCCTGCGCGACGGCTTCGAATACGAGGGGTACACGGTCGCCCTGGCCCGCGACGGCAGCGCCGGACTCCGGCTGGCGGTCGAGGCGAGACCGGACGTCATCATCCTGGACGTGATGCTGCCCAAGATGAGCGGGCTGGACGTCTGCCGGGAGGTCCGCAAGGAGGGGAATACCGTCCCGATCATCATGCTGACGGCGCGCGGGCAGGAGATCGACAAGGTGCTCGGCCTGAAGCTCGGGGCCGACGACTACGTCACCAAGCCGTTCGGGTTCCTCGAGCTGATGGCGCGCGTCGAGGCGGTGATCCGCCGGGCCACCGGCCGTACCGCCCGCGTCGACGCCTTCGAGTTCGGCGCCGTCAAGGCCGACTTCAAGCGCGGCGAGGTGCGCCGCGACGGCCGCCTCCTCGAGCTGTCGGCGCGCGAGCTGCGCCTGCTGCAGTACTTCATCGAGCGCCGCGGCGAGGTGGTCAGTCGCGAACAGCTCCTCGACGCCGTCTGGGACTACGACTCCGTGCCGCTGACGCGCACCGTGGACATGCACGTGGCCAAGCTGCGCAAGAAGATCGAGGAGCGGCCCGCCCAGCCCCGCTTCCTGGTCACCGTGCACGGCCAGGGTTACAAGTTCAACGGCTGAGCGCCTCCCGCTCCGCAATCGGTGTGCCTTTTGGCGTCCGGTTGTGTCATGCTACGCGCAACTTAACCTTCGCGACGCCGGCGGCCGCTGGCCGGCGGGCGAGCCACACAGGGACTGACAATGGATGGAATGATCGGTCCCCTCGTTCTGCTCGTGCTTGCCTGCGTGGCCCTCGGTCCCGTCCTCGCTCTGCTGGCCCTGGCGCGCATCAGTCGGCTGTCCGCGTCGCGCGGTCGCGACGACGAGCTCGGGGACCATCTGGACGCCCTCGACGCGCGATTCGCGGCGCTGTCGCGGCGCGTCGCGACGCTCGAGCGGTCCGCGGCGGGTGAGCGTCCCTCTTCGGCCGCCGTGACTCCGGCGTCTGGAGCTGTGCCGGGGGCCGTCCCGCCGCCGCTCGTGACCCGGCCGGCAGCCGCGCGTCCACCGGTCGGCACGCAGCAGGCAGCCGCGCCGCGTGCGACCGCGCGGCCCGCGGCGCCGGGAGATCGGGCGGTGCCGGGGGGCCCGCCGCCGCTGTTCACTCCTCCCGGACCGCCGCGACCGCCGGCGGCGCCGATCGACTGGGAGCGCTGGATCGGGATCCGCGGTGCGGCGGTCGTCGGCGCGGTCGCTCTCGGTCTGGCCGGGCTGCTGTTCTTCAAGTACTCCATCGAACAGGGGCTGATCACACCCGCGATGCGGGTTGTGTTCGGGACGTTCACGGGGCTGGGCTGTCTGGTCGGTGCGGAGTGGCTGCGGGGCCGCGGCTACCGGCAGACGGCGGAGGGGATCTCCGGCGCGGGTGTGGTGATTCTGTACGCGGCGTTCTGGGCGGCCCACGTTCTGTACGGTCTCATCGGCATGCCGCTGGTGTTCGGCCTGATGGTGCTGGTCACCGCCGCCTGCTGCCTGCTGGCGGTGCGCCACTCGTCGCTGCTGGTCGCGGTGCTCGGGCTGGTCGGCGGATTCGCCACGCCGCTCCTGCTGTCGAGCGGAGAGGATCGGCCGATCGGGCTGTTCGGGTACGTGCTGCTCCTGGATCTCGGTCTGCTTGCGGTGGGACGAAAACGCGGCTGGCCGTCGCTCGGCGTTCTCAGTCTTCTCGGGACCGTGCTGCTGCAGGCGCTCTGGATCGTCACCCGCATGGGGCCGGCGCGGCTGTTCCTGGGGCTGGTCGTTCTGGCGGTGTTCGCGGTGCTGTTCGTGCTGGCCGGTCGTCTCGCCGGCGACCGGGAGTCGCGCGGCGCGTGGCTGTGGAGCCAGGTCGGTGCCATCCTGTTCCCGTTCGCCTTCGCGCTCTACTTCGCCGCCCGCGTCGGGCTGGGGCCGCACCTTTATCCGATCGCCATCCTGCTGGCGCTCTTGGGCGCGGGCGCCTGCTGGGTGGCGCGCGAGCAGAAAGTGCCCGCCCTCGGCTTGGGGGCGGCGACCGCCAGCGTCGTGGTGACCGCCGTGTGGCTCCTGCAGCACCCGCTGACGCTCGCGCTGGCCTGGGAGACGGTCGGCGTGGCGGCCGGGCTGGCAGCGATTTTCCACCTGTTCGTCGAGCTCGATCCGGAGCCGCACGGCTCCGAGGGCCCGGCGCCCGCGGCGCTGATGGCGGCGGGCGGGTTCTTCCTCCTCCTGCTGTTCGCGGCGGGCCTGGCGGACGTGCCGATCATTCCGTGGCTCGCCGGCTGGAGCGGGATCGCGTGTCTTTTCTATCGCCACGCAGCGTTCCCGGAACGTGGCGGGCTTCAGGTGGTGGCCGCCGTCGGTCTCGGGATCGGCCTGTCGGTCCTGCACCTGTCGCACTTCGGCAGTGCGGTCTTCCCGCCGGGCGAGATGTTTTTCGCACTGCTGGCCGGCTTGCCGATCGTGCTGCAGCTGGTGGCGCAGCTGCGCCGGGATGAGGAGGTGCGCCTCTCCGCCCAGCGGGCCGCGGCGACGCTGCCGGTGCTGCTGCTGGTGTTCCTGGCGGTGGCGCCGTTCACCCTGTCGCTCGAGGCGCTGCCGGCGCTCGGCGGCGCGCTCATCCTCGGTGTCCTGGCGATGACGGCGGCGACGCGGCTGGGGAAGGGGGCCTGGTGCGCCGCCGCGGTCGGAGCGACGCTCCTGGTGCACACCGGCTGGACGTTCGGGCGCGACGGCCTGCGGGGGGAGCCGCGCGAGATGCTCGTCGCGTTCGTCATGCAGGCGGCGGCCGTGGTCCTGTTCACGATCTGGCCGCTGCTCGCCGTGCGGCGGTTCTCGGGCGACCGTCTCGCCTGGTACGCCGCGGCGCTGGCCGGGCCGCTGTGGTTTGCGACCTTGCGCCGGCTGTTCGTGTGGAACTTCGGCGACTCGTTCATCGGCGTGCTGCCCGTCACCCTCGGCGCCCTGTCGCTGGTCGCGGCGGACCGGGCCCGCCGGGCCTGGCCGGCGACCGATCCGATCCGCCGCAGCGCCCTGGTGTGGTTCTCGGCGGTGGCGCTGTGCTTCGTTGCGGTTGCCATCCCGCTGCAGCTTGAGAAACAGTGGATCACCATCGGCTGGGCCCTGGAGGGTCTGGCGGTCCTGGCGCTGTGGAAGCGGCTGGATCACCCCGGTCTGAAGTACCTGGGCCTGGCGCTTCTCGGCGCGACGACGGTGCGTCTGGTCGCCAATCCGGCGCTGCTGGGGTATTACCCGCGCTCGACCATCCGGATCGTGAACTGGCTGATGTACACCTACTTCGTGCCGGCGGCGGCGCTCCTGGCGGCCGCGGCGCTGCTGAAGCCGCGCGAGACGGAGCGCGCCCGGCCCTGGGAGACCGGTCTGTACGCCGCGGGCCACCCGGTCGGCGCGATCGGGTCGGGGCTGGCGGCCATCGTGGTCATCTTCGTGTGGATCAATCTCACCATCGCCGACTGGTTCGCCGCGGGACCGGTCCTCAGTCTCCGCTTTGGCGAGGAGCCGGCGCAGCGCCTCACGGTGTCGATCGCCTGGGGGATCTACGCGCTGATCCTCCTCGGCTTCGGAATGGCGCGCGACTCGCTCGGGCTGCGCTGGATCAGCCTCACCTTCCTGCTGGTCACGATCGGCAAGGTGTTTCTGTACGATCTCGGAGCTCTGCGCGATCTGTATCGCGTCGCGTCGCTGGTCGGGCTGGCCGTGTCGCTGATCCTGGTGTCGCTGCTGTACCAGCGCTTCGTGTTCCGCAAGGTCCCCCAGGAGAGGGCATGAGACGGACGCGCGTCGTCGCGGCCCTGGCCTGCGCGGTCGCCGCGTGCGCGGCGCTCCTGTGCGCGCAGGCGGCGCGGGCGGAGGGACCCGAGCGGACCGACCGGCCGCAACCGGTCGAGCTGCGCCGGCTGTTCCCGCAGGAGGCGGAGGTCGCGGTCAAGGGCGGCGGCCTGTCTCGCCTGGTGCTGCCGCCCGCCATCCTGACGGCGTGCCGGCCCGACCTGTCGGACCTCCGGCTGTTCGACGAGCGGGACAAGGAGGTGCCGTTCCTGGTCGACGCCGGCGCGGGAAAGCCGGCCGGAGTCGAGATCACCCAGCGCTTCGAGCCCAAGGTCCTGGAGGCTGCCCGCGCCGAGATCCGGCGGGAGAGCGGGCCGCCGCTGCGCCGGGAGACGCTCGAGATCTCCATGCCGGCCGCCGAGCCGCAAACAGGCAGCTGGGTCCTGGTCGTGGAGCCGCGCCCGGGCGAGTTCGTCTGCCGGGTCAGCGTCGACGGGATCGGCACGCCCGGCGGGCCCGACCGGCTCATGGAGAACGGATCGATCTTCCGGCTCTCCGGCGCGCGTGCCGCCGAAAAGCTCCGCCTGCCCCTGCCCCCGTATCGCGGACCGCGGCTGCGCGTCGTGTTCGAGACCGAGCACCCCTTCTGGCTCGAGCCGGCCCTGCGGCTCGAGAGCGCCCGGGCGATCGAGCGGGCGGGGAAGATCGACGTGCCGCTGGACGTGCTGTCCGTGCGCGGCGCCGACGGGCGCACGGTCGTCGACCTGGCCCGCCCGCGCGGCATCGTCCCGGAGCTGCTGCGAATCGAGACGGCGACGCGCACCTTCGACCGCCGCATCGAGGTGCGGGATGACGGGCCGGCCGGCGGTGGCGGGCTCGGGTCGGGGACGATCTTCCGGGTCGAGGCGCTGGTCCCGGTCGGTGATCAGGAGGTCGCGCTCCGGCCGGCGCGTGGCGACCGGCTGCGCGTCGAGATCGACGACGGGGACAGCCCGGCGCTGGAGCGCCTCGCCTTCGCCGCGGTCATCCGGCAGCCGTCGCTCATCTTCTCCGCCGACGCAGGGCGCGCCAGCGATGCATTCGGGACCCTGCGCTTCGGCGGGGGACGGGCGCACGCGCCGCGCTACGACCTCGCCGGGCTCCTGCCGGCCCCGGCCGCAACCGTGACCGGCAAGCGCGCCGAGGCGGCGGCGTTGCTGTACGACCCGGCGGCGGTGCATGCCGCGCGCCTCGGCGGCGCCCGCCCGAGCCCCGCGTACGACGGCGCGCCGGCGCTGGCCTTCGCCATGCGCCCCGGCGCCAGGGTCGACCGGCGCCTGTTCAGCCATCAGCGCAGCCTCACCGTCCCGTCGAGCGCCGAGGGACTGTCGCGGCTGCGGATCGAACCGGCCGACCTCGCCGTCCTGAGCGACGACCTGTCGGACCTGCGCGTCGCAGACGCCGGCTCGCAGCAGTGGCCGTACCTGGTCGAGCTGGCGGCGGCGACCGATCTCGTCCGGCTCGAGGTGGAGGGACCGAAGAGCCGCGACCGGGTGTCGCGCTACGCGTTGCGGCTGCCGGTCTCGCCGATGCGCTTCGACCGCCTGATCCTTGACACCGGCGCCGGGTTCTTCGACCGCGCTTTCAGCCTCGAGGCGAAGACCCCCGACAAACAGCAGACGACCATCCTGCGCGGTCGCCTGACGCGCCCCGTCGACGACCCGCGACCGGTGAGCCTCGCCGTCCCGCCGGGTCGCCTGGCGTCGGTCGATCTGGTCATCGAGGACGGCGACGACGTGCCGCTCGAATTCGGCTCGGCGCAAGCGCGTGTCCTCCTGCCCGAGGTGTATCTCACGGCGCCCGAGGGCCGCTACGTCCTGCTGCTCGGCGCGCCCGATCACGACGCCCCGCGCTACGAGCTCGAGCGTGTGCGTGACGTCGTGCTGGCGGTGAAGGCCGCTCCGATCGCGGCCGGACCGCTTGAGCCGAACAAGGACTACAGCCTGCACGCCCGCCTGACGGGCCAGGGATATCGACAGACCGCGCTCCTCTGGACAGCGCTCTCCGCGGCGGTCGTCGTGCTGGTGGTCATGACCCTGCGCCTGGCGCGTCGCGAGTCGCCGCCGGCCGCGTGAGTACGGAAGGACGTCGGGCGTCGTGTGACCGTCTCGGTGACTGCGCATTTCCGGATAGCCTGGAGGGCGTTCAAGACCCACCGGCGCGTCTTCATCGTCTCGATGCTCGTTCTCTTTGCGTCGTGGGCGAGTCTGGAGCTGTGCGTCGGGACGCTGCACCGGTTCGGCGTGACCTTGAACGTCCTTTTGCATGTCGCGTTCCTGTGGCTCTTCTCAGGTCTCATGGTCGGGGTGCACGGCATGGCCCTGGACGCTGTCGACGGGAGAGTGCCACGCCTCAGTCGCCTGACGGCCTCGCTGGAACGGGGTCCGGCCTGGCTTCTCGCATTCTGTGTGTACCTCCTGAGCGTGATCGGCGGTCTCCTGCTGCTCGTCGTGCCCGGTGTCTATGTCGCGGCACGCTACGCGCTCTTCGGGCCTGTGATCGCGACGAGACCAGCCACTGGGATCGAAGCACTGCGCAGCGCCGGCGCCCTGTCGCACGGCCGGCGGTGGGCGATGTGCCGATTCGTGCTGGCCGCCCTGGCTCTCAATGTCGCCGGCGCGGCCCTGCTGGGTCTCGGGCTGGTCATCTCGTTTCCGGTCTCGCTGCTGGCGGCCTCCAGTCTGTTTTGCACCCTGCAGCACGCGCCGGTGGCGTCCAGCGCTGCTCGGACGGACGGCGCTAGCGAACCGATTCGCCCAGGTTGCCCTTGACATTGGGCGCGGACCGGGACAGATTTCAAGCATCCACCGCTGCTTGTTGCAGGTCCGCCTGAGAGAACCTCGACTCGGCCGGCCGTGCGTGCCAGGCCGGAGGGGCTCATCGTGTCCGTCGGAGAATCGTCCGCCAAACGTGCTGGACCCGGTCCGGCCGCCAGGCCGGCGTCCGGGCAGCGCACCCCTGCGGTCCTCGGGGTCTGTGTCCTCCTTGCGCTGGTTCCCGCCCTGGCCAGGGCCGATTGCCTGAGCGAGGACCGCTGCGCAACCGGGACCTGTCTGTTCTCCGATCCGGCGACTTGGACGGACGCGTCGTGCGGGGTCTCCCCGGGGTATCCCGGACCCGGCTCAGGTTGGCAGATCCTGGCGGGCCACTCGGTCATCTACAATGCGGACGGTCTCACCGTCGGTCCCGGGAACATCAGCGGGACGCTGTCCTTCGACCCGTCGAATCTCGCGCGGGATGGGCTGGGATTCCGGACCCTCATTCTCCGCCCGACCAGCATCGCGGAGGCCCTCACAGTCTCGAGCGGAGGCGTTCTCCGGCTCCGAGGAAGCGACCGGGTGCTCTTCGACACCGCCACGAACGGCCAGCCGGGCCACCTGCTCGTCGCGAACGGCGGACTGCTCGACGCCCAAGGGAACACCTTCGACACCCAGGTGCTCTCGATTCTCGACGGCCCGGCGACACCTGCCATCTGCGGCTCCTACAGCGGGCGGATCTGGGTGGTCGGAGTCGCCGGGGGGATCGATCGGGCGAAGAAGGGGCGGCGCGTCGTATTCAAGAGCGGCAAGGCGCGCAACCGGCACTTCGAGATCGTCTCGGTGGATCCCGTGAGCAAGACGGTCACGTTGTGCAGCCAGCTCGAGGATTCCGCCAGCCTCGGGGAGCGTCTCACGCCGCATGCCGCCTTCGCCGCGACGCGGGTCCGGCCCGTGTCCCTGCACACCGAGCCGACCGTCGCCGATGACACCAGCCCCGCGTACGCGGTCCCCGCCGCCGGCGATCTGGTCACGCTCGTCGACGACGTGTGGTTCGATCAACCCGCCGGCACGCTCGGGTATGCGATTATTCCATCCAACGGCACCGGCTGGAACAACCGGATTGATCCATTACCGGTGTTCAACGCGGTCAACTTCAACCACATCGGCGTCTCGGCCTCGATCGCGTGCATCGGCATCTTCGAGCCACAGGTGCCGGCCCAGGCGACACCCGGTTTCTCCTATAACAACGTCCACGACACCCGATGCTTCGCCCCGGTCAACTTCTACGGCTGGAGTCACGCCTCGATCCAGTGGAACGCCATCCACGACGACCAGGGGAGCGCCGACACGCAGGGCGGTCTGTACCTGCTGAGCGACTTTTTCGCACAGCCGATCATCGTCCTCAACGACCTCGAAGTCTCCGACAACATTCTCTATCGTGTTCGCGGCAACCACCTCGCCATCGGATCTGCGGACGACGTCATCCAGGCGACGAATCTCCGCGTGAACCGCAACCTGGTCTACGAGGGATGCACCACCGAGGCGAGCGAATGCGACGCCATCGAGCTGGCCCACTGCGATGGCTGCATCATCTCCCACAACGTGGTCTACGACATTTACGGCGGCAACGGGTTCGCCGGGGGCGGCATCGAGGGCGGTTTCAACACGAACAGCGTCGTCGACCACAATTGGGTCGCGAACACCTTCAGCGCCCTTTATGGAACGCCCAACGGCGGCCCATCGGGATTGACGTTCATCCACAACTACGGCTCCGGTGCCTCCAACGACGCGGCGGTCGGGGGACGGTACTACTCCAACGTCCTGAAGAACTGGGGGCTTTTAAACGGGGGGGGTGGGTCCGGGATCAACACGCCGCTGACGGCGAAGGGGAACTATCTCCTGGGCAATGATGAGTCATCGGCGAACAGCATCGACTGCACCGGAGCATTCGGTTGTTCACGGTACGGGTTCTCTCTCAGCAAGGATTTACAGAACCTGTCCGGCACGCCCGTCATCCTGCGGGACAATATCGTGGAGGGACTGGCCTCGTCCTTTTATGGCGGGGCGATCAGCCTCAACAACTTCGGTGGGGCGGACCCGGACTACGACGTCACCGCCTCCAACATCACCTTCAACAACCGACGCCGCACCCTGACTTTTGTCTCGATTCTGGATCTGTCGATGACGACCAACAACGCGATCTCCGTCGCCGTGAACGATTCCTGCATCGAGAACGCCAACGACAGCCTCGCGGCCATCTGCAGCGACCTTTCGAATGTGACGGACACGACGTATCGGCTGTACTCGCGTCTGACCTCCGATCCGACCGAGAGCGGCGGGGTCCAGGATCCTCGGTGCGCCGACACTCTCTTCACCCGGGTCCCCTCGTTCAAGTACGTCGCCGATGACCTGGCGCCGGGAAGCTCGACCGTGGACTACAACCTGACCCCCGATTCCCCCCTCCAGGCGGGACCCTTCGGCGGCGTCGTCGGGATCCGCGCCTTCCACTTCGACCGTGCTTCACTGGGGGATCTCTGGGGTGGCGTCCTGCCGTTCGACGGCGAATTCCCCGCCGACGTCGACAACGGCGCCGGCCTGTCTGATCGCGACGGTGACGGCGTGCTCGACCTGTACGATGACTGCCCGGACACCGCGGACGCCGCTCAAACCGACAGCGAAGGCGATGAGATCGGCGACATCTGTGACAACTGCCCGTTCGTCGCAAACCCCACACAGGCGGACGCCGACTTCGATGGCGCCGGTGACGTCTGTGACAACTGCCCCGGCCTCTTCAACCCTTCGCAGAGCGACGGCAACGGTAATGGGGTGGGGGACGCCTGCGAGACGAGCCTACTGCTCCACGTGTCGTCCGACCCCCATGATTTCCCGGACTTCTTGAGCATCCAGGCGGCGCTGAACGCGGCCCAGAAGTCGGGGACGACCATCGAGATCGAGCCGGGGACGGGATACCTGGGGACGGTCGTCGTCGATTCGGGCAAGCAGTTCTCGTTCTTGGGGGACAGCGCGCGGGGGGAGATCGTCGTCAACGGTGGCTCCGGTCTGGCGTTCGACATACGCTCCACCTCAGGGACGGCCGCCATGCTGATCAGGGGCCTGACCATCACCGGCCAGGATGGGATTCACACGACGGTCCCGTTGCAGGTGAGCGAGACCCGCTTCCTGGGGATCCCGGGAACGGCGGTGCAGACCTCCAAGCAGGCGCACCTGTTCAATGTGCTGATCGGCTTGTCGGGGCGGGGAGTGCTCATCGACTCGGGCGGCTCGCTGCAGATGGAGTACGCGACCCTCGCCGGGAACTCGGGGCCGGCGGTGGACAACAACGCCAACGGCACGGTCTCCATCAAGACCAGCATTTTGTATGGAAACGACGGTGGGGACCTGAAAAACGTCGCGTGCTCGGCGCTGTCCTGGACCGATCTCACCTCCGCCGCCTGCGTCGGGCAGAACGGCAACATCTCGGCCGACCCGTTGCTGCTAACGGACTTCCACCTGAGCGCGCTCTCCCTCTGCCTGGACCGCGGCCCGAGTCCCGCGACCTTCACCGGCCAGCCCCCGACCGATGCGATGGGGAACCTGAGGCTGCGCGACTACGACGGGAACGGCCTGGCGAACAGCGACCTCGGGGCGTTCGAGGAGATGAATCCGCTCCTGGCGCCGGGCGAGGTCCAGAATGTCCGCTGGACGGACAGGACTCACATGGTCTGGGACGCCCTCCCGGGCGCGACCCAGTACCATCTGTATCGACGGACCCTGCCGGGCTCCTATGCGTCGTTCGGGACCTGCTACGACGCGGCCGACCCAGTACGGTCGGATACCCAGCTCCGGGAGACGGCCAATCCTCCCGCTCCGCAAGGGTGGCTCTATGTCGTCACCGCGGAGAACGCCGCGGGGAGCGAGGGGACGC
>QHXY01000199.1:8879-14527 GCA_003223145.1 Acidobacteriota bacterium | reverse complement strand
GCCGTCGTTCGGCATCGCGGAGTGCTCTCGGGCTGCCTCCGGAGCACCCCGCCGACGAGCGCGGCCAGAGTCGAATACTCCCGTGTCGATGACTCACATCAGCCGCACTTGGTGGCTGGAATTCCCTCGATGGCGTGCGGATGGCGGGCCACATTAGCCGGACCGCTGTTGGCGGTCGCAGGCGCGATCGTGTGTCTGTCTTCTTCCGTGCAATCGACATGCAGACCCGCGACCGCCGAAGACCGCCAGCCCAGGACTATCTACGAGTTGTGGCGCTCATTCGACCATACGTTCCAGCGCGTGCTGACGCTCAACGAGCTCGAGCAGTATCGAAAGCGTAGCCCCGAGCAGATCAAGAAAGAAGACCCCGAGCTCTACACGAGAATCAGTCAGGACGTGAAAGCGTGGACCGATCTATGGATCCATCATGTGAGGACAGCGGTCGTTCCTCTTCCGGAAAAACGCCTGGCGGCCGCTCATCGGACCGCCGAACGTGTGGACGGCATCCTGAGAGACCATTTCAGGGCGCGGGGGTGGCCGTACAGGCCCCTGGACGTCGTCTTTCTACCGCCACAGGTCTTCCTCGACGAGACGCACAGGGAGAACCTCACGGCCGGCATGTTCATCCCGTTCTACCCGGACTCGATTTTCGTCTCGGTCGACTGGCCGGTTCCGATTGAGCTGGTCCTCGTGCACGAGATCCTGCACTACAACAAGACCGGAGACGTGTTCGGCCGTCCCGTGCAGGAGGGGCTCGCGGAAACCGGCGCGCGATTTCTGGTCGTCAAGTACGACCTCCTGACCACGCGCTCTCTGAGACGTCTGGATACCTATTCCACCGAGCGCAAAGGAATCGAGCTGGTCCTCGAGGCGATCATGAAGCGAACGGGGAAGAGTCGCGATGAAGCCGTCGATCTGTTCCTGGGGGCATTTCTGACGGGGAACCAGGACAGGATGAATGAAATTTTCGGAGACCAGACGTGGGAACGGGTGATCAAACTGTCGAACACCCGGGGAGACTGGCAGACTCACCGGATCAAGGCGGCTCTGGGCGAATAGGGTTTCTTTCGTGAGTCAACGCCCGGCTCAGTGTCCCCCGTCAGGCGGCATCGCTCGTTCGCACCCGCAAGATGGCCGCGCGCCTACGGCCCCGATGAGGGCACAGTCCTGATGGCGAGATAGTCGATGCTGAGCGTCCGGTTCTTGGGTCCCGAGGTCACGGTGTTCTCCACCCGGATGTAGACGGCGCGCCCCAGGTTGGCCGGTCCGAACGGGACTTCGATTCGGGACTCGGTGCTGAAATTCACGACGGCCCCTGGGATGACGCTGAAGGACACGTTGTCGGTCGAGTAGGAGAACCGGAAGGAGTCCCCGGCGGAATTGACCGGCCGGAAGCCCTCGACGACGAGCGTGTGGGAGGCCGCCGGGACGTTGTCGAATCGCCACGTGTGTTGTAGCTGTGTCGTCGAGCGCGTCCTGCCGGTCTGCAGCACCTCGCGGATGTTGTCCGACTTGCGTGTGTCGGCGTAGGAGCCGCTGAGGATCGATCCGGCGAGTGTCTGGAAGTCGCTTCCTGCGAGGATCTGCGGCGGGTCGCTCCTGCCGGTGTGGCGGGCGTTGGCGTGGAACATCGGCCACGGCCGGGGATTCGAGCGTCCGCCCGGGAGGTCCCAGACGTACAAGTTCCCGCTGAAATCGATCCACGCGAGCTCCAGCAGCCCGTCGCCATCCAGGTCCGCCGCGGCGGGCGTATTGACCGCGAAGGCGCCGATATTAATCGTCGGTTTCGGGAAGCCGGCGAGAACCGTCCCGTTGACGGCATAGGCGCTCAGCGAATCGGGCGCCTCATTCGACACCATCACGTCCGCCTTGCCGTCGCCGTCGAGATCCGCCAGAGCCGGGGCACTGACACCGAAGAACGAGTTGGTGATCGGGCCGTCGTAGCGCACCGGCCAGCCCGGCAGGGGAGTTCCGTCCGCATGCCAGGCATAGAGGAGGTTGATCAAGGCTCCGTTCTGGATCACCCCCGTCAGCCCGGCGACGACCTCGGGTGAGCCGTCACCGTCCAGGTCGCCGACAGCCGGCGAGTTCACCGGCACGCCCGCGGTCGCCTGCGGCCAGCCGGGCACGTCCGTGCCGTCGGCGTTCAGAGCCAGGACCCGCCCGTCGGCGGCCCCCACCACAATCTCCCGCGTGGAGTCACCGTCCAACTCACCCATGGCCGGATAGGAGTAGTAGACGCCGTCCGGAGCCGACGGGTTGATCGTCCGGGGCCAGCCGGGAAGCGTCGTGCCGTCGGAGCCGAGCAGATAAAGGTTATTCGGCGTGAAGAGATCGATGACCGCGATCTCGCTGCGACCGTCGCCGTCGACGTCGCCCACCACTGCGGGACTCAGGAGGGTCGTGCCCGAGTCCAGGAACCGCGGCCAGCCCGGCAGGGAAGCGCCCACGCTGTTGGGCCCACCGCCGTGATTGAACGGCCATCCGGGCAGCAGGATCCCCGTCGAGGACCAGACGAAGATCCGCCCACGGTTCGTGGATGCCACCACCTCCGGCTGGCCGTCACCGGTCAGGTCGCCGATCGCTGGGCTCTTCTGGATGACGTCGCCCGTCGTCCCGTCCGGGTCGATGCTCTGCGGCCAGCCGGGGAGAGAGGCCCCGGTGTGGTCGAAGATCCGGACCGTGTTGCCGTAGCCGACGAGCAGATCGGCCCGGCCGTCGAGGTTGACGTCGGCGGCGTCGACATGGTCCGTGATCGCCAGGATGAAGATCCCCGATCCGGACAGGCCGAGCGCCTTCGGCCAGCCGGGGTGGAGCGTCGGATCGACGATGACCGCCGTGGTCTCGGAAATGATCGAGCCGTCGGTGAGCGTGACCTCGAGCGTGATCGTGTAGCGATCGGTCGGCACGCCGGCGGTGTTCCAGGTCCCCAGCACGCCGTTCACGATCCGCTGCAGGCCGCCGCCCGTTAGCGAGATGGCGGCATTGCCGAGCACGATTCCGGCCCGGTTGCGCACCACCAGCGCGTAGTGCGAGAAATCGGCCGGAGCCGCGGTCCCGGAGATCGTGATGACGTCGCCGCCCCGGAAGGCGGTCGTGCCGCCCGGCGGCGGGTCGGTGATGAAGGTATTATCGATGGTGACACGCTGGCGGTCCTCGTAGGACTGACCGGATACGTTGCGGGCCGTCAGGCGCAGCGTGTAGACCCCGTCCCTCAGGGTGGAGATGTCCCAGGAGGTGATCCCGCCGCCGGCCGGCACGGGCGTGGAGGCCCCCGCGATCTGCGTCCAGGTGGTCGGGAGCGTGCCCACGCCGTAATCGAGAAGCCAGGAGGCGAAGCCCAACGCCTCCAGCGGCGCCGGCTGGGCGAGGGCACCCGCCGCGCTCAGTCGCCCGTAGCCGAACCTCTCGTCGAACCCGGGATCGCCGGCGTCATCGCTTCCCAGGCGGATCACCTGCCGCACCTGCTCGACCGTGAGCGACGGCCGGGCCGCGAGGACGAGGGCCGCCACCCCGGAGACGTGCGGCGCCGCCATGGACGTGCCGGCCTGGCGCAGATAATTTCCGCCGACGATCAGCTCGGGAGGGCAGAGGCCTGGGGCGCACGTCGCCGCCTTCAGCGACAGGATACCGCGGACCGGTTGCACGTCGGGCGGCGGCACGTTCTCGCCCGCCCCCGGCGCCGCCACGTCGAGGCCTGCGCCGAAATTACTGAAGAAAGCAGCCTGGTCGAGGTTGGTGCTGGCCGCCACGACGATCGGTTCGGGCATGTTCTGCGGGCTGATGTTGACGACATCCATCGAGGCGTTCCCCGCCGCGAAGACCACCACCGCCCCGAGGGCGTGGTCGGTGCGCACGGCGTCCTCGACGACCGGGACGCTCGGGCAGGGGAAGGGGCAGCCCCAGCTGTTGCTGATGACATCGGCGCCGTTCTGAGCGGCGTAGACGAGGGCGGCGGCCAGGTTATCGAAGGAGCCCGAGCCGGCGTCGTCCAGACCCTTGACGGCCATCACCCGGGCGTGCGGGGCGACACCGACGATTCCGAGACCGTTGTCGCCGGTCGCCGCGATCGTCCCCGACACGTGGGTGCCGTGGCCGAAGCGATCCGTAATGTCGTTGTCACCGTATGCGAAGTCCCATCCGGTGACGTCGTCCACGTAACCGTTCCCGTCGTCGTCGACGCCGTTGATGATTTCCCGGGGATTCGTCCAGACGTTGGCGGCGAGGTCCGGGTGGGTTGGGTCGAGCCCCGTATCCACGACCGCAACCACGATTCCGTCTCCCAGGGTCGAGCTCCATGCATCCTCCGTCCCCAGTTTCCTGAGCCCCCAGAGATCCTGGTACGGCTGCCCCCAGGATCCGGACGTCTGGTAGTACGGGTCGTTGGGCACGAACTGCGCGGTGGCGCGAAAGTTCGGATGCGCGTACTCCACGTGCGGGTCGGCGCCGAACTCCGCGGCCGCCTTGGCCACGTCGGATCCGGGAGCGAGCCTGACCGTGTAGACGTGACTCAGGTCCGGGAGGTCGCGCGTTCCGGCGCGCGTCGCACGCTGCGGGAACCTGCGTCTTGCGGCCTCGATCTTCTCCGCCTGCTGGCGTCTCACCACCGTCTGGTCGGCCGCCCCGGAGCCGGCGCGGCCGGCGACCGCAGCCCGGAAGATCGGCCGCGCGGACCTGACGCCGAACTTCGTGCGCAACGCGTCCAGGCTGTCGCTGGCGTCGGTCGTGGCCGAGCGGAACGACTGGCCGCGATCGAGGAGCCGCTCGACCGGTTCGGTGACCGTGTCGCGGTACTTGACGATGATCTCGTCCGGAACGATGGAAGGGGAGCGGTCTTGCGAGATCCACAAGCCGGCCGCGGGGCCATCCCGCTGGACGATAATCTCCTGCCGGGCTCGTGCCTCGCGGTCGTCAGACCCGGAGCTCGTAACGACAAGAGCGGCCGCCAGGCCGCCGACGATCACCCACGTCTTCGGAGTGCTCATGGACGCCTCCTCGTGGCTCAATCTGCGAGCGTGCCGACGCCGAGATGATTTTGACCGAGGCTACTCCGCTGGACCGGCATCGTCAAGGGGGGTACAACCGCGCTAGAATTGGCCTTTCCGGAGACTCGAGCGCATGTCGCCCCGCAACCTGTTCGACAAAGTCTGGGACGATCACCTGGTGCGCCCCGAAACCCCCGACACCCCCGCTGTCCTCTACGTCGATCTGCATCTCGTCCACGAGGTGACCTCACCCCAGGCGTTCGCGACGCTGCGCGGGGGCGGCCGCACAGTCCGCCGGCCGGAGCGCACGGTCGCGACGATGGATCACTCGACGCCGACGACGCCACGCGGGGCGGACGGGCGGTTCCCGGTCACGGACAAGGAAGCGGCGGCGCAGATCGCGCAACTCGAGACGAACTGCCGGGACTACGGCATCCGGCTGCACGCCCTGGGGAGCGAGCGGCAGGGGATCGTGCACGTCATCGGGCCGGAGCTGGGACTGACGCAGCCGGGGATGACGATCGTCTGCGGCGACAGCCACACGTCGACACACGGGGCCTTCGGGGCGCTGGCGTTCGGGATCGGCACCACGGAAGTGGCGCACGTCCTGATGACGCAGTGCCTGCTGCAGACCCGACCGGGGACGCTGCAGATCCGGGTCGA
>QHXY01000199.1:0-8587 GCA_003223145.1 Acidobacteriota bacterium | reverse complement strand
CCTATGGCACCAACCCGGGGATGGCGGTGCCCGTGCGCGGCGCCGTGCCGCCGGCCGGCGGGCAGGCGTCGATGCAGCGGGCGCTCGGCTACATGGACCTCCATCCCGGGCAGCGGCTCCTGGGGCATCCGATCGACGTGGTGTTCATCGGCTCGTGCACCAACTCCCGCCTCAGCGACCTGCGTCTGGCGGCGTCGCTGCTGCGCGGCCGGAAGATCGCCGCCAACGTACGGCTGCTCGTCGTGCCCGGCTCGCAGCAGGTGAAGAGAGAGGCGGAGGCGGAGGGGCTCGATCGCGTATTCCGCGAGGCGGGCGGGGAGTGGCGCGAGGCCGGCTGCTCGATGTGCATCGCCATGAACGGCGACCAGCTCCGCCCGGGGCAGTACGCCGTCAGCACCAGCAACCGCAACTTCGAGGGGCGGCAGGGGGCCGGCGGGCGCACCTTTCTGGCAAGCCCGCTCACCGCAGCGGCCAGCGCCGTCGCCGGCACCATCGCCGACGCGCGCGAGATGATGGGGAAGTGAGCGTGGAACCGATCCGCACCATCGCGTCGAGCTACGTCGTCCTGCCGATCGACAACATCGACACGGACATCATCATCCCGGCGCGCTTCCTGAAAGTCACCGGAAAGACCGGGCTCGGGCGGCACCTGTTCGCCGACTGGCGCTACGCGGAGGACGGCTCGCCCCGCGCCGATTTCGTGCTGAACCGCCCGGAAGCGGCGGCCGCCCGCGTCCTGCTGGCGGGGGACAACTTCGGCTGCGGGTCGTCGCGCGAGCACGCGCCGTGGGCCCTGGCCGATTTCGGCTTCCGGGCCGTGGTCAGCACGTCGTTCGCTTCGATCTTCCGGAACAACTGCCTGAAGAACGGCCTGCTGCCGGTGGCGGTCGAGCCGGAGTTCCACAAGAAGATGATCGCCGCGGTGGGCGGCGCCGGGTCCGGCCGGGCTGCCGGCGCGCGGCCGACTGTGACCATCGACCTCGAAGCCTGCACCATCACGCTGGCCGACGGCACGGCCGCGTCCTTCCCGATCGAGCCGTTCTCGCGCTACTGCCTGCTCAATGGTCTCGACGAGCTGTCCTTCCTCTTGCAGCAGGAGGACGCCATCGCCGCCTACGAGGGGCGGCGCGCGGCGGGGCGCTGAGAATTGCGGTCCAGCCGCTCGACCGCACCCGGACCTACTGCGGGTGCAACCGCTTGACGTACTCGAAGAGCGGCATGCCGTAGAAGTCACGCGTCTTGCCGGTCGACTGGAACCCGTTCCTCTTGTAGAACGCCGCGGTCGAGCACCCCCTGCGCGTCGGCTGTGATCGCCGGGCGGATCGACAGGTCCATAAGAGTGGCCTCAGCAGCTACGCATCGATGGCGATGTGGCCGGGCTGGGCAGCGACGCGCTCGAGCCAGGCGCGTATCGCCGGGTACCGCAGAAGGTCGAAGCCGCCTTCGCCTGCGACGTGCGTGTAGGCGTACAGCGAGATGTCGGCCAGGGAATAGCGCTCGCCGACGAAGAAGGCGCGGCGGTCGAGGTGCTTCTCCATCGCGTCGAGGGCGCGGTAGCCGCTCGCCTGGCGCCTCTCCAGGGCCGCCGGATCGGCCTTGCCGCCGCTGTAGTGCAGCCAGAACCGCGCCACGGCGATGTGGGGCTCGTGGTCGTACTGCTCGAAGAACTGCCACTGCAGCACCTGCGCGCGCTCGTAGCGATTCTCCGGCACGTACCGGGTCCCCTCGCCGAAGTACCAGAGGATGGCGTTCGACTCGCCGAGCGGGCGGCCGTCGTCCAGCACGAGCGTCGGCACGCGCAGCGCCGGGTTCAGGCCGCCGAGCACCTCGGGCCGGTTCGACCTGTCCGTGACCGAGAGCTCGCGCCGCTCGTAAGGAATCGCCAGATGCGCCAGCAGGAGCCGGACCTTGTAGCAGTTGCCCGAGACCGCGCTGTCGTAGAGCAGCATGGAGGCGGAATTATACCGAATCGCTCACTCGGAGCGCGCTGAAGATGGAGGTGTTGGCGCCGATTCCCAGCGCCAGCGTCAGGATCGCGGCGACCGAGAACCCGGGTCGCCCCTTGAAGGCGCGAGCAGCATCGCGGAGATCTCTGATCCAGGCATCCATGGTGGCGTTTGCTATGAAAGAGTCGTGCCAATCATAGAAAGCCCGCAGGGCCCACGCGAGACGGTACGCGGACGACCGCTCGTGGGATCCGTGATCCCGGAAACGAACAGGACGCCGGTGCGACGGCCCTAGAATCCTGCTTCCACCGGGAGGAGAGGGTCGAACTGACCCTCGGTCGGCTCGGCTCAGCAGAACCAAGGCTCGGTGAGGCGCGGCGGCCGCCCCTTGTCGTGAACGATTCGCCGGTGGATCGGGGCCTGGAGGCGGGACGCCCCGGCGCGCGCGGCGATCCGATCGAAGGTCAACCGCGGGTCTTCGCCTTCGTGCGCCGCCTTTCCGACAAGAGCGCTCAAATCCTGCTGCAGGCGATCCATGCGGGCATCGGGATGACGCCAGGCGTACGTGAAGCGCGCGGGGTCGAAGGGGCCGAGATGCTCCCGCATCTCGGGGCGCCGCAGCAGGAGCGACCCGGGCGGCAGCAGCAGGCGGATGACGAGCTGGACCGGGTCGAGGTGATCGATCAGTCCGCGGCGCTCGACGAACTCGAGCAGGTCCCGGTAGCCACCGAGGCTGGTCCACGGCGTGAACGGGACGAGCGACGGCCGCAGGGTGATGCCGGCACGGCGCGTCAGGTCGATGACCGCCTCCACGTCGCCGCGCGTGTGCCCCTTGTCGAGGATCGCCAGCACGCGGTCGTCGATCGACTCGACGGCCGACACGATGAACAGGCAGCCGAGTCGCGCGAGGTCGGGGAGCAGCTCGCGTCGCTTCAGGATGTGCTCGATCTTCGCCGTGAAATCGAACGTCAGCGACGGGAACTCGGCGTGCATCGCCCGGACAATCGCCAGCGAGTGGCCCGGGCCGTTCAAGAAATCGGGATCGCCGAAGGTGATGTGCGTGGCGCCGGCCGCTGCCTGCTGGCGGACGTCCGCCAGCACGACATCGCGCGGCACGACGAAGAAGCGGCCCGCGTACACCGGGGGAATGGGACAATGACGGCAGAAGTGCAGGCAGCCGCGGCTCGCCTCGGTCTGGCCGGCCAGGCGGGTCACGCCTGCATGCTCGAGCCGCGCGTACGCCTCGAGCGGCGGGAGGGCGGCGCGCCGCGGCACGGCGAATACAACCTTCCGGAGCGACGGCGCGGCGGGGGCCGACGCGCCGACTCCATCCACGGCCCGCCCGGTCCCGCCGCGGTCCAGGTCCTCGGCCAGACGCAGCAGCGGCTCCTCCTGCTCGCCGCCGATGATGAAGTCGGCGCCGCGCCGCAGCAACTCCTCTGCGTTCAACGTTGCGTACAGACCGTACAGACAGATGCGGCAGGCCGGATTGATCGAGCCGATCCGCTCGACCGCCTTCGCCCCCAGACGCAGCGCCGTGTGCATCGGCACGGAGATCGCGACCAGACGGGCACGCCCGACCGCCTCCGGGTCGAGACGCTGCACGGCGAGATCGATGGCGGCGGGGGAGAACCCGGCCCTCTCCAGCAGAGCGAGGGGCGACGCAAGGGACAGCGGCTGGCGTCCCAGCTCGTACGTCGAAATCAGCAGGACGGCGCCGCGGGCGCGCAGGGCGCCGCCGGGAGCGGAGAGCGTGACGTCGTCCCGCACCTGGCTCTCCAGGGAGGGCGTCCTACTTGGCGGGCTGGTAGTAGGGGTTCGAGCCGCCCGCGTGGTCGGTCTGGTCGATGACCCCGGCGAGCTGGGGGATCTCTTCCTTCAGGGTGGACTCGATCCCCTGCTTCAGGGTCACGTTGACCATGCCGCACCCCTGGCAGCCGCCACCCAGCTTGAGATAGGCGATGCTGTCCTTGACGTCCAGGAGCTCGACCCAGCCGCCGTGCGAAGCCACCGCGGGGTTGATCATCTCGTCCAGGATCTTCTGGATCCTGCTCTTGACTTCCTCGTCGCCCAGCGCATCCATCGAGAGTCTCCTCTTCCCCGGATAATGGTGTCATTATAGGTCGTTTTCAAGAAAAAGGAGGGGCAGGTGCTTACACTGTATCGGGTCAAGCTGTCGACCAACGTCGAGAGAGTCTCCCTGGCGCTGGCGCACAAGGGTCTGAAGACGGAATCGATCACGGTTCCGTACGAGGACCGGACGGACATCGTCAAGCTCAGCGGGCAGGATCTCGTGCCGGTGCTGGTCGATGACGGCAAGGTCGTGACCGATTCGATGGAGATCGTCGGGTATCTGGAGGCGAGGTTTCCCGGCACGCCGCCGCTGTACCCGAAGGATCCCGCGCGCCGGGCCGAGTGCCTGGTGTTCATCGAGTGGTTCAACCGGGTCTGGAAGCGCCCGCCCAACGACATGGAGTCCGAGCTGTCGAAGCCGGAGGGGCAGCGCGACATGCGTCGAGTCGAGAGGCTCGGCCGGGCGATGCAGGGGTACCTCGACTGGTTCGAGCAGATGCTGAGCGGGCGCGAGTACCTGCTGGGGGAGTTCTCGGCGGCGGACATCGCCGCCTTCCCGTTCCTCAAGTACGCCACGGTCCATGACGCGGACGATCCGTACCTGTTCCACAAGATCCTGCGGGACTACCAGAAACCCGGAACGACCCATCCGCGTCTGGTGAGCTGGATCGCGCGCATGGACAAGAGGCCGCGCGCCTGACGGCCTTTCTACTCTAAAATGACCGCTGGACCGGAGCGCCGCGCGGCGCCCGGCCGGAGGGACAACATGACGCTGAAGCCCTTGCAACTGCTCGCCTCCGTGCTGGCGTTCGGTCTGGTCATCGGAGGCCTGGCAGCCGCGGAGAACCCGCGGCCGGCGCAGACCCCGGCCAGGCCGGCGCCGTCACCGGAAGCCGCCAAGCCGACGGCGTCGCCGGAGGCGCAGACGAAGGAGCCGGACAGGGTGGTGGTGCAACACATCCTGGTGTCGTTCTCGGGCAAGCTGCCCGGCAAGACGATCGGCAGGACGCAGGACGAGGCGCGGACGCTGGCCGGCCAGATTCTGGAGAGGGCGCGCAAGGGAGAGGACTTCGACGCCCTGGTGAAGCAGTACACCGACGACCAGGCCCCGGGGGTCTACAAGATGTTCAACCGGGGAAGGACCGCCGCCGACCGCGACGAATACGCGCGCCAGGGGATGGTCCCGTGCTTCGGGGACATGTCGTTCCGCCTGGCGCCGGGCGAGATCGGCGTGTGCGAGTACGACCAGCAGCGCAGCCCGTACGGTTGGCACATCATCAAGAGGATCAAGTGACGCGTGCGGCGTCCACCGCCGCCCTGATCATGGTGCTCCTGGGGCTCGTCGCGGTCCTGCTGGCGCCGGCGGAGTCCAGGACGCTGACGCGGATCCGACCCGCCGAGTTGTGGGGCGGTCCGACCGGCGCGGCCCCGGCCGGCGCTGCGACCGCCGCCGGCGTCCCCGCGGCCGCCTCCCCGGCGCGCCCGACGGTGCATGTGCTCGAGCAGGTGTCACCCATCGTGGGACCCGAATCGACGCTGGTCGAGTCGCTGGGGTTCGAGATGCACGACAGGCTCACGACGGTCCTGCCGAAGGGCACGCCGGTCCCGGTCCGGCGGATCGTGACCTTCCGCACCAGCGGCGATGATCAGAAGGAGATCCGGCTGCACGTGCTGCGGGGTCAGTCGGAAGCGGTGGCCCAGGATCGTTCCCTCGGATGGGTGCGGGTCGGCGACCTGCCGCCGGGACCGCGCGGCTCGGTGAAGATCGCGGTCATGTTCGAGGTCGCCGATGGCGCCATCATCATGACCGCCGTCGACCCGGCGAACGGGCGCGTCTTTTCGATCGAGCCGTCCGAGGCGCCGCCCGGCATGCTGCCCTGATGGCGGACGTCGTCTATTTCAGCGTCGACGTGGAGGCCTCGGGGCCGGTTCCCGGTCTCTACAACCTGGTGTCGATCGGGGCCGTGCCGGTCGGCCGGGACGGAGAATTCTGGAAGCCGGAGGACCAGCGCTTCTACGTCGAGCTGAAGCCGATCGGCGGCGGTTTTGATCCGCAGGCGATGGCGGTGCACGGCATCCCGCGTGAGCGTCTGGAGAGCCGCGGGGCGCCGGCCGATCAGGCGATGCGGGGGCTGAGCGAGTTCGTCGAGAGAAGACTGCGCCGAGGCGGCGGGCGCGCCGTGTTCGTCGGTCACAATGTCGCGTTCGACTGGTCGTACATCAGCTACTACTACGTTCTGCACGGCCTGCCGAACCCGTTCGGCTACAAGGCCCTCGACATCAAGTCGCTGGCGATGGGACGCCTGCGTATCGGCTGGTTCGAGACCAGCAAGGACCGCCTTGAGACCCTCCTGCCGTCGGTGCCGCGCCAGGACCTGACCCAGGCGCACAGCGCCGATTACGACGCCCTGTACCAGGCGCACATGCTCTGCGCGCTTCTGAACCTGCCCTGAACCCGGCCCACCCGCGCCGGCCGCGGGTTTCCGCGTTGTGAGAAGCAGGCACCGGATGTTGCACGCCTTGTGTCTGTTTCACGGTTCGAGAATATCGTTTATTGACAATCCGAAGTTTCGCCGTAATATCGGCACAATCTGTCTCTACTCAGGACCCGGGTGCAGGGAGGCTGGCTCCCTGCCGGGGGGGGCCTGCAGCCAGGGGACAAGACAGCGTAGCGGGAGGGCTGGTGCTCCGTCACCGTGGGTGAGAGCACCGGGGGCAACTACATCGCGCACCAGACCTGTCCCCGACGGTCGACAGCTCGGGGAACCGATCTGGTCACTCTGAACGACACGCCAGGGTCTGCTCGATAGAACGCGCGCCCGGGGAATCGGATGGCGCGGCGACAAGCGCTATCCGTGTGTCCCGGCGAGCCGCCCGAGGACACGCCGTGTGGCGGCGGACAGGGACACTCCTGACGCCGGTTGCCCGTCGTCAACAGAAAGGAGGCAAGGTCAGGGCGCATCGGAAGTCGCGCCGGGGACGCCTGAACGCGCACGCACACAACATCAACGAGGGCCGGAGCCCTCTTATCGCAACGGAGTGCGGGGAGGAAGCAATGCACATGATCGTATGGAAACGCACCTCGGGCCCGCTGGTCAAGACGGCGGTCGTCCTCGTCCTGTTCCTCGCGCTGGTCGCGGTCGGAAAGGCCAGCGTGAACACGCCGGGAGTCACGGCGTTCCTCGAGCTCGACAACCCGGCGAATATCGGGTTCGACGGGCTGCTCGGCGCATCGTTCGACTGGGCCAACGGCGGCGCGAACAGTGGTGGCTGCACCTCGACCGGCGGAACGATGAACTGCAGCGGGATTGGGGGAGTGTTCGACGGCGGCAAGTTCAACGGCCCGACCACCCCGCCGACTCCACCCACCATCACCGCGGCGGCCAAGGCGTCCAAGAACATCGTGGCGGCCAACTTTGGCGTCGACCCGCTGTCGGTCGACGTTACCGCCTGCGGCGCCGGCGACCCGACCGTCTACACGTCCACGGGCGGCGAGACCAATGGCGACGATCTCAACACGGAGACGTTCGCGACCGGCTCCGTGCCGAACAAGGACGACATCTCGAACGTCTACGCCATCGCTCACCAGGACCCGCCGAACCCGGCCTTCCCGAGCGCCAACGACACCAACGAGATCTACGCCGCGTTCGAGAGGGTGGTCAACAACGGTGACACACACGTCGACCTGGAATTCCTGCAGGCGTCGGTCAAGCTGGTCCCGGGCTCGAAGCCGGCTGCCTTCCCGTGCAGCGGCAAGTTCCAGGGCGATCGCACCCAGGGCGACCTTCTCCTTTCCGTCGATTTCACCATCGGCGGCTCGATCGGGACACCGGTGTTGCACAAGTGGGTGTGCGGCAACGTCACCCCGTCGGCCTCGGGGATCTGCAACCCGACCAAGAGCAAGGGGGGGCCGCACTACGACCAGGTGAGCGACCTCGTCACCCTGGCGGCCGTGACCCGGAGGGTCAACGCGACCGGGCCGGTCGGCTGCGGCGGCTGGGGTTACCGGAACGCGGATGGGACCCAGACGACCTCGGTCAACACCAACGAGTTCTACGAGGCCGGAATCGATCTGGCAGCGGTCGGCTTCAACGGCTGTATCAACACCTTCCTGCCGCACACCCGGTCATCGCAGTCGTTCACGGCGACGCTGAAGGACTTCGAGCTCATCCAGTTCAACACCTGCGTGCCCAGCACCAAGCTCTCGAAGACCGTCGACAAGACCGACATCACCGTCGGCGATTCGGTGACCTACACCTACACCGAGGAGAATGACGGTCAGGTGGCGCTGACCAATCCGTTCGTCACCGATGACAAATGCTCGCCGGTGAAGTACGCCAGCGGCGACACCAACAACAACGGTGTTCTCGACCAGGCCGAGAAGTGGACCTTCACCTGCACGCTCAGCAACGTCACTCAGGACACCACCAACATCGCGACGGGTCACGGCACGTTCACCATCGGTGGCGTGTCGAAGGACGTCACGTTCTGCGACCCCGGCGTGCCGCCCAACCCCGACACGACGATCTGCGACGACGACGAGAAAGCCACGGCGAGCGTCAAGGTCC
>QHXY01000198.1:1966-3213 GCA_003223145.1 Acidobacteriota bacterium | reverse complement strand
ATCGTGCGACTGAAGAGCAGGTGATGGAGTCGGTTCCAGGGGTCATGCGGGTCCGGCGCGTAAATGGGCACGGGCCGATCTCGCCGCAGCGAACCCGAGAGTGGTCCGGACGTGTAGTAGCACTTCTGGACGACGGTGGCGACCTGCTCGGCGGTCAAGCGGTCCGCACCATCGACCGGCTGGGCGCACGTGGCCGTGCCGATCAGCAGTAGCGGCCCAATGAGGGCCGCTGAACACGACGGCCCGCGCCGGAGGCAGGTGGTCACATCGGATCAAGATAAGCGTCCGATCCACGAACAGCAACCGTCTGCCCCGTCGACTCTGGGCTGATGATGCCTGGCTGCCCACATGATCGAAACGTTCGAACTCACGGTCGGTTCGAACCAGGGATGAAGCCGCACCTCAATCCCAGTAGAGAGTGCGCGGCGAACGGACTCGCGGACGCTTCTGGCGGTCCCGACCTGCTACTTCTTGTCCACCCGCGCCCCGAGGTCGAGGTAAGGCGCGCTCTCACCCTTCAGGTACTTCCCGAGAAACTCTTCGACCAGGCTCCGAGTCAGTTCCGTCGTGAGCAGCGCCTGAGCGAAGGCGCCGTCGTCCGGACGCGTCTTGCGGCTGAACCGGCTGTCGATGAGGTGTGTATCGGTGAAGCTCATGTGATCGGCGCCGGCGACGGCGACATAGTAGCTGTTCGATGGCATCCCGGTGAACTCGCGTCCGTGCGTGCCGGGGTCGCTCGCGTGCTCCTCGGTCATCAAGAACAGATACGGCTTGTGGACGACGACGGGACGGACATCCCCGTTCATGCCGGGGAAGGTCGAGCCATCGATGTTGACGCCGGCGACGATGCGCCCGTCCTGGTCGGCGGCGAGGCTGGCTGTCGTTCCACACATCGAATGGCCGATGATGCCCGTACGGGACGGCGTGAGGCGCGCATGCCAGAACGGATCGTGCGCGTTGATCTCCATCAGCTTGTCGAGGACGAAGCGCGCATCGGCGACCAGGACCGTTTGGGCGAACGCGCCGATGGCCCGACCCTGCGTGGCGCGATCGGCGTCGACCGGCCAGTAGGGCGAACCTCGGATCTCGTGTCCATCGGGGAAGACGGCGATCAGTGAATCGGGAATGTGATTGGCGGCCACGACGACGTAGCCGCTGCTCGCCAGGCCTTCGGCGAGAACGGTGTAGATGGCGGGCACGACGCCCGACCCATGCTCAAGAAGCACGATCGGGAACGGGCTGCCCTC
>QHXY01000198.1:0-1932 GCA_003223145.1 Acidobacteriota bacterium | reverse complement strand
TCCGTATCTGCCGCTCGAAACCGGACGTGAGTTCCCATTCCGCCGCCAGCGCCGCGGCGGTCTTCGCATCCATGTAAGGTGCAGGTGCGGACTTTCCGGCGGTCGAGGGGTACCAGATGGTGAGGGGAATATCACGATGGCGCTGCGCGTCGACGAGCACCATCGATCTCGTCCCGACCGGATAGGGTCCGTTCGGCCGAGGCAGGTCGAAACCGGCCGGCGTTGCCGCTGCGAGCATGACGGTGGAGAAGACCATAAGAAAAAAGCGGGCCTGCAGTGCGAGCGGATCGCGCATCGATTCGTCCCCCGAATGGAAAGCACATCCATTGGCCGCACTACCACGCTGCTTCTGGACGCACGGGAGACGAATTCGTGAGCGCGAGGGGATGAGCCGACGAATGAGGGCCCCGACCGCTGATGATGCCTGGCTCCCCACTTCGGATAGAATCGGGTGCATGCCGCGACCCTCCTGGCTGTGGCCCGCGGTGGTCGTCACCGTGGCCTACGCCGCTGCCTTCGCGCTCCTGCCCCGCGGCGGCTTCTGGATCAACGACAACGCCAAGTTCATCCAGATGGAGGGGATCGTGCGCGGCAGCTACGCCGATTTTTCCGTACCCTGACCGGGGCGCGCGGTCGATCCAGAACTGACGTACAACCCGCTGCACCACCCATTCGGCGAGGTGGTAGGCGGGCGGCTGCTCGTGCCGTACTCCGCGACCTTCGCGGTCCCGTCGTCGTTCCCGTATCGGCTGTTCGGGGATCCGGGGCTCTATCTTCTGCCGCTCGCGGCCGGCCTCTTGACGCTGCCGGCGGTCTGGTCGCTGGCCGGGATGCTGTCGGGGGCACGCGTGGGACGGCTGCTGGCCGTCCCGTTAGCGGCCCTGGGGACGCCCCTGTGGTTCTATAGCCTCACCTTCTGGGAGCACACGCCGGCCGCGTGTCTGGCAGTCTGGAGCGTGCTCCTCGCGGCGCGCCACGTCGCCGGCGGTGGCCGCCGCGCGCTCCTCCTGAGCGCCTTCCTGAGCGCTCTAGCGGTCTACTTCCGCGACGACCTGTACCTCCTCGGGGGCGCGCTGGCGGTCATCGTCCTCACTGGAGGGTCGGCCGCCGGTCGGCGAGACTGGAGCGCCGCGGCGGCCTTCGCGGCGGCGTTCGTCGCCGCCCTCGTGCCGCTGTGGCTGTTCCAGTGGTGGGCCCTCGGAAACCCGCTCGGACTGCACGTGGCCGCCGTGGCGCCGCTCGGCGCCGGGGTCGGGCACTACCTCGCCGAGCGCTGGCCGGTCCTCTCCAATTTGCTGCTCGATGCTCACGGCTCGGCCTGGCGCTCGCTGCTCATCAGCGGCCCGGCTGCGCTCCTGTTCCTGCTCCACCCGCGCCTGGGGGCCTGGCGGTTCGCGCGGGCCGTGCCTGTCCTGGCGGCGCTGGGGGCCGCGGGCGGGTCACTGGCGCTCGCCGGCCACCTGGGCACCGACCGGCCGATCTGGTGGCTGCGGGAGGCCAACGGGCTGTTCGCGGTCTCGCCCTTCCTGATCCTGGCGTTCATCCGGGAGGGCGACGATGGAGCCCGGCGGACGGTCCGGCTGGCGGCGCTCCTGCTGACGCTCGGCTGGCTCGTCCTGGCCCCGGAGCTCCGCACCGGCGGGCTGCACTGGGGTTGCCGGCTGCTGCTGCCTCTCTATCCGCTCATGGCGACGCTCGCCGCCTCGACGATCGGCCGCTGGTGGGAGTCGAAGCCCCCCTGGCGGCGCACCGGCGCGACGCTCATCGGGGCCTGCCTCGCCCTGGCGCTGGCCCTTCAACTCTGGTCGCTGCACCTGCTCTTCCGACGGGTGGCCTTCTCCGCGGCTCTTAACGACGCGGTGATGCGCCGTCCGGAGAGCGCGGTGATCGCCGTCGGCTGGTTCCTGCCGCAGGAGCTCGCGCACGTCTTCT
>QHXY01000025.1 GCA_003223145.1 Acidobacteriota bacterium | reverse complement strand
CGAGTTCTGGTGCAGGGCGTTGGCGATGAGCTCCTTGCCGGTGCCGCTCTCTCCGACGATCAGGACGCTGCTGCGCGTCGGCGCCACCAGGGAGAGCTGATGCAGCACCTGCTGCATCGACTTCGACGCGCCGATGATGGTGCCGAAGGAGAATTTCTCCTCCAGCCGCTCCCTGAGCTGGCGGACCTCCTGCGCCAGACGGCGTTTCTCGACCGCCGCCGCCACGCGCTTGCGCAGCTCGACCAGGTTGACCGGCTTCTGGAGGTAGTCGTCGGCGCCGTGCTTCATGGCGTCCACGGCCGACTCCACCGATCCGAAGCCGGTGATCACCAGGACCGCCAGCCCGGGGTCGACCGACTTCGCGAGCTTCAAGACCTCCAGTCCGTCCATGCCCGGCATCCTCAGATCGGTGACCAGGAGGTCGATGCCGCTCTGCTTCAGATGCTCGATCCCGCGGGGACCCGAGGCGAAGGAGACGACGTCGTACCCGTCCTTGCGCAGCGCCAGCTCGATGCCCCGGCGGTTCCCCTCGTCATCGTCGATGACGACGATCTGACCCTTCGTCCCGGCCATTCGTCTCTCCTGCGTCGTGTGTCCGTTCACCCCGGGGCGCGCCGGCCCGCCGTCTCAGCGGGTCAGGAACTCCTCCGCCTCGATCACCCGCACGCCCAGGGCGCGGGCCTTGTCGCGCTTCGTTCCGGGGTCGGCACCGCAGATCAGGACGTCCGTCTTCTTCGACACCGCGTCGCTGACGCGCGCCCCCTGGCGGACCAGCATCCTCTTGATCGCGTCGCGCGGCCACCCCTCGATCGTCCCGGTGATGACCACGCTCTTGCCGGTGAACGGTCCGGCCGCGGCCGCGCGTCTCTCGCCGGCGCGCATATTCACCCCGGCGGCCTTCAGCTTCTCGATGAGTCGCGCGTTCTGCGGCTGGTCGAAGAACTGGCGGATGGCGTCGGCCACCTTGGGTCCGACCTCGAACACAGTCATCAGCTCGTCTTTCGTCGCCTGCATCAGGGAGTCCATGTCCGGAAACGCCTCGGCCAGGAGCTGCGCCGTGCGCTCGCCCACGAAACGGATCCCCAGGGCGTAGACGACGCGCTCCAGCGGCGCCGACTTGCTCTTGTCGATCTCCCGGACCAGGTTCTGCGCCGATTTCTTCCCCATCCGTTCCAGGCCGGCGAGGGTCGGAGCATCGAGCCGGTAGATGTCCGCGATGTCCTTCACCAGACCGCGATCGACCAGCTGATTCACCAGCGCCTCGCCCAGACCCTCGATGTTCATCGCCTCGCGCTGCGCGAAGTGCAGGATCGACTCCTTCAGGCGCGCCGGGCACGAGACGTTGACGCAGCGCGCGAACACCTCGCCTTCCGGGCGGGGAGCGGCCGCGCCGCAGACCGGGCAGGTGCGCGGCATCTTGAACGCCTGGGCGCCCGGCGGGCGCGCCTCCTCGATGACCTTGACGATCTTCGGGATGACGTCCCCACCGCGCTCGACCAGAACGCGATCGCCGATGCGCACGTCCTTGCGCTCGAGCTCGTCCTCGTTGTGCAGCGTGCAACGCGAGATGGTCGCGCCGCCGATGGCTACGGGCTCGAGGATCGCCACCGGCGTGAGCGCGCCCGAGCGGGTGACGTTGACCTGGATGTCGAGCACCTTCGTGGTCGCCTGCCGGGGCGCGAACTTGTAGGCGATCGCCCAGCGCGGCGCACGCGCCGTGCTGCCGGCCAGCTCTTGAAGCTCGATCGGGTCGACCTTGATGACGCACCCGTCCGCCTCGAACGGCAGGGTGTCGCGCTTCTCCTGCCATTCCTGGTAGTAGGCCTCGATCTCGTCGAGCGACCGGCAGCGCCGCGTCGGGTTCACGCGGAACCCCAGGTCGCGCAGCAAGTCGAGGCAGCCCGAGTGGGTCGCGGGCATGGCGGCGCCGGCGAGGCGCGTCAGATTCCAGATCAGCAGGTCGAGCGGGCGCTGGGCAGCCAGCTTCGGGTCGAGCAGGCGGATCGTCCCGGCCGCGGCGTTGCGCGGGTTGGCGAACGTCGGCTCGCCCGCCTGTTCGCGCCTGCGGTTCATCTCACGGAAGGCGGCGATCGGGTAATACACCTCCCCGCGCACCTCCAGGAACGGCACCGGTTGCAGAAGGCGCAACGGCACCGAAGGGATGGTGCGGATGTTGAACGTCACCTCCTCGCCCAGGACACCATCGCCGCGGGTCACGCCGCGCGCCAGCGAGCCGTTCTCGTAGATCAGCGATACCGAGACCCCGTCGATCTTCAGCTCGGCCGCCAGGGGCACGTCCGCCTCGAGGCGTGCGACCGGCCTGAGCAGGCGCAGAAGCCGGTCATACCACTCCCGCACCTCCTCCTTCGATGTGGCGTTGTCCAGGCTGAGCATCGGCACGGCATGCCGGACGGTCGGCAGGTCGCCCTCGACCGCCGCCCCGACCCGTTGCGTCGGCGAGTCGGGGATGACCAGGTCGGGGAACGCCGTCTCGATCTCGATCAGCTCGCGCTCCAGGAGGTCGTACTCCGCATCGGAGATCTCGGGGTCGCTGTCGACGTAATAGCGCTTGCGGTGATGCCAGATGAGCCGCCGCAGCTCCTCGGCGCACCGCGCCGCCTGCTCCCGCGTGCGCGGCCTCTCGGCCCGCCGGACCGCCTCCTTCACGAGGCCCCCGACCAGGAAGCGCCCGCCTCGGCAGCGGGGCCGGGGGCCTCCGCCGTCGCGGCGTGGCGCCGCGGCAGGGTCAGGATGAAGCGGGCGCCCTTCCCCACCTCGCTTTCGACCGCGATCGAGCCGTCGTGCGCCTGCAGGATGCGCGCGGCGATCGGCAGTCCCAGCCCGGTCCCGCCGCCCCGGTTGGAGTAGAACACGTCGAAGATCCGGTCACAGTCGCCCGCGGGGATCCCCGGCCCGTTGTCCTCGATGGTGACGATCGCCTCCCCCTGGGGTCCGACGCGGCTCTCGATCGCCACTTGGCCTCCCTCCGGCAGGACCTGCGTGGCGTTGATCAGGATATTCATCACCGCCTGCCGGATCAGTCCCTCGTCGAGGTCGACGGGCGGCAGGTAGGGGGACAGATCCAGGCGCAGGCTGATCTTGCGTTTCTCGAACTCGGGCCGCAGGAACACGGAGAGGTCGCGCAATATGGTGTTGAGGTCCCTGCTCTCGAAGCGCGGCTGGTGGGGGCGGGCGTAGGTCAGGAAGTTGTTGACCAGATTGCTCAGCCGCCGGATCTCCCCCTGCAGGGCCGGCAGGAACACCCGCGGGTCGCCGTCGTTCGTCGAGGCGTGATCGGCCAGCTCCTCCTCCAGCATCTGGAGATTCATGCTCAGCACGTTCAAGGGGTTGCGGATCTCGTGCGCCAGACCCGCCGCCAGCGCGCCGACGAACGCCAGGCGATCGTCCATCTGCGCCTGGGCCTCGAGCTGCCTGGTCCGGTGCAGCAACCGCAGGACGTACAGGAAGGCGATCAGCAGGATCACCACCGCCGCCACCGCGCCGATCCAGAGCTTCAACTGAAGGTCGTGGCGCAGCTGCCGGATCTCCTTCTCGATCAATTCGCTCTCCACTCCGACCTCGCGGACGGTGGTGGCGTTGGGGTCGCTCGGATGCCCGAGGGCGATCACCCTTCTGGGCTGCCCGCCGACCTGCCATTCCTCGCTCACCTCGGGGTGGCCGGGCAGCGTCGACAGGTCGGGGACCCCGGACGCGGCCCGGTGCTCCTCTTCGCCGAACCCGACCCACAGGACCCGCCCCTGCAGATCGGTGATCACCCCGGAGGGGCGGGCTGCGCCTCGTCCCCATCCGGCAGAAACGGCGCGGCGGAGCGGTTTTCCAGGATCCGGAGGGAGGCCCTGAGGGCCTGGTCGATCACCCGGTGGCCGAGGTCCCGGAAGGCCAGATGGCCGACGACGAGGAGATCCGCCACGAACAGGGTAATAAAGAGGACGGAGGCGAACAGGAGTTGCCTGCGGAACGTGGGTTTGGACCTGGCGACTTCCCGCACTGCACCGTCTCCCTGGGAGCCTGACCGGGGTTCTTCGGGATCGGCTCCTCGCGAACGCTCCCGGCGAAAGGGTCGGCTGCAAAAGAATAGCATATCCCCTTCCATCCGACCGGGGCCGCTGTACGTAACCCGCAGTGGATGCCGAACTTCCGCGGGACGAGCGTTGACAGCCCGAAAAAGCGTGTGCTAGGATGCGCCGCCTTTCAGGTTGCCCAAGAATTCATCGCTCGGATCCCGCGCAGGCACAGCTCCTGCGCGCCGGGTGTCCGGGTTTGCGTGTCTGTGCGGGGTCGACGGGGATGGGAAGAAGGCCGGTGGTCCGGGTGGTTGCGCCGGCGCTCCTCGTCTCGGCGCTCCTCGCCGCTCCCGCCCTGGCGGAAGAAAAGAAGGGCACCTGGGAGACCGGCTTCCTGCTCGGAAGCGCTCTCTACTCGAAAGAGCTGGGCATCGACAACGTCAACGAGTACGGATTGCGCTTCGGCTGGTACTGGAAGCCGGCGTACGAGCTGGAGCTTCAGTACCGGACCGCCGCCAACTCGCACTTGAAGGACGAGAACAGCACGCTTCTCAACGATGCGTCGGTCTTCTTCGTCAAGCCGTCGCGCACGTTCACTTCCGACTCGTACAACTTCCGGTTCGTGATCAACCCGAGAAACGTCCGGCGCCGCCTGAAGCCTTACGTCGTTTTCGGTTACGGCCTGGTGACCTACGCCGCGGACCCGAAATTCGGGACGAACGAGCAGGGGAACGTGCGGGGCTATCCGATCACGCTGGGCGGGGGCATCCGCATGCGCCTCCTGCCGCACATGGCGCTGCGCGCCGAGTTCACGACCGAGTACGAGCGGCTCGACATCTACCACAATGAGCACCTGAGCGCCGGTCTGACCTGGGTGTTCGGCGGCGGCGGGGGCGCCGGCGGCTCCGCCGATTCGGACGGCGACGGTGTGCCGGACCTGATCGATCGCTGCCCCGACACTCCGAAGGGCGCTCTGGTCGACTCGCGCAACGGCTGCCCGTGGGATCTCGACCAGGACGGTGTGCTGGAAGGGCTCGACAAGTGCCCCGACACCCCGCGCGGCTGGCCGGTTGACGAGGCCGGCTGCCCGCTCGACACCGACGGAGACGGCGTGCCCGATGGCGCCGACAAGTGCCCCGACACGCCGAAGGGGGCGATCGTCAACGTCGAAGGGTGCCCGACCGATAGCGACCACGACGGCGTCTGGGACGGCATCGACAAGTGTCCGGACACACCCAAGGGGGCCGTCGTCGATCCGATGGACAGCCCGACCGCCGGCTGTCCGCACGATGCCGACAACGATGGCGTGTTCGACGGCATCGACCAGTGCGAGCACACGCCTCCCGGCGCCACGGTCGATGACAAGGGCTGCCCGCACGACTCCGACGGCGACAAGGTCCTGGACGGCCTCGACCAGTGCCCCGACACCCCGAAGGGCCAGAAGATCGACAAGGAGGGCTGTCCGCGCGTGCGGCTCGACAAACCGGATCCGCAGGTCCTCCAGAACGTCAAGTTCGCGCAGGGGATCGAGCTGTATCCAGGCTCCGACGCCTGGCTGCAGCTCTTGGTCGACGCACTACAGTACTGGAGCGACGTCAGCGTGGAGATCGGCGTCTACACCGACAGCAAGGGAAGCGCCGCCAGCAACCGGAACATCGCCCAGCGCCGGGCCGAGGTGATCAAGGAGTGGCTGAAGAATCACGGCATCGACCCCAAGCGGGCCGTCGCGAAGGGGTACGGCGCGACCAACTTCATCGCCGACAACGAGACCGAGGAGGGCCGCGACAAGAACCGCCGCGTGGAGGTCAAGCGCATCGCGGGTGATCTTCGCAGGCACCCGAAGCCCGTCCAGGAGGAGACGGCGCCAGCCCCGGAGACCGCGCCGCCCGCGCCCGAGCATCCGGAGCCCGCGCCGCAGCCGCCGACGGCCCCTGCCCCCGCTCCCACGCCCGGGCCGGCGCCCGCTCCCGGACCTGCGCCGGCACCCGAGCCGTCGCCCGCTCCGGCACCGGCTCCGGAGCCCGGACCACCGCCCGCCCCCGAGCCCTCACCTTCTCCTGCGCCACCGGAGCCTCCGCCGGTTCCGCCGGCACCGGCGCCCTCACCAGCACCCGGCTTCTGACACGCGAAGCCCGAGATCGCGCCGGATCACGAGGCGCGCTACGCGGCACCGGAAAGTTCTCGGCGACGGGGCAGGGGATATCCGTGATCGCTAGGGAGTGATGAGTTCGCCCCGGAGCACGCCCATGGCGCAATGGTCGGGGTCGAGGTGGCGCCAGACGGCGTCGCGCACCTCGTCGAAGCCGACGGCCATGATCCGTTCCGGGTAACTCTGCACCGCCTCCATGCCGATGCCGCGCACCTCGGCGTCCGCGTAACGGTAGGCGCGCTGGACGTTGTTCTGCAGCGTGATGGCGTGCGTGCCGCGAACGAAGCGAACGGCCCGCTCGATCTCGTCGCGGCGCGGCCCCTCGTGACGCAGCCTGGCGATCTCCTGGAACAGGAAGCGCCGGGCCTCCGCTTCGTCCCTGGGCGAGGTGGCCAGGTAGACGGCGAACGCGCCACCGGCCACCTTGTGGTAGTTGAACGCGTGCACCGCGTAGGCCAGTCCGCGCTTGCCCCGAATCTCCTCGAAGAAGCGGCCGCCCAGACCGGAAGTCACCGCCTGGACGACGTCGAGCGGAAAGCGCTCCGGCGTCTGCAGGCCCGGCGTGGGGAAACCGATCACCTGGGCGGTCTGCTGCCTGCGGCGGGTCTCGACGATTTCCGATGCTCCCCAGGCGACGAGCTGACCAGGATCCTTCTCGCCATGGCCCTCCTGCACCCAGTCGACGATGGAGGATCCGATCAGGTCGATCGCCTCCGCCTCCTCCATGTCCCCGACCACGGCCGCCACCATCGTCGCCGGGCGAACCATGGCGCGGTGCCAGCGGACCAGGTTCTCCCGCTTCATGGACTGGACGGGAACCGCCAGTCCGAACGAAGGCAGGGCGTACGGGTGGCTCCCGAACGCCGCCTGCCGGAAGAGCTGGAAGGTGTAGGGCAGCGACTGATCCTTGATACTCTCCTGCGCCGCGAGCTGCAGCGCCCTCTCCTTCTCGATCTCCTCGTGACGCAGAGCCGGGCGCCGGATCAGATCGGTCAGCACCTCCCAGCCCCGGCGCGCATGCTTCGACAGGATGCTCAGAGCGAATCCGAAGTAGTCCTCGTCGATCAGCCTGTCGATCGACGCCCCGAGACCCTCGATCTCGAGCGCCACCTGGCGGGCGTCGCGGGCCGTGCTTCCCTTGAGCATCGTCGCCTGCATCAACCGGGTGATGCCGGAGCTCTCCCGCCCTTCGCCGGAGCGACCGCCGCGGAACGCCACGCAGAAGGTGACGAGCGGCAGCTCGCTGCGCCGCTCGTGGAGAAGGACCGGCCCGGAGTCGAAGCGGTGGCGCGACACTCCCTGGCTGTCGCCGGCTCGTGTGACGCGGGCCAGCGGCGGGCTGACCGACGCCGCGGCCGCCGGCCGCGCCGCGGATGTCTCCGCGGGAGGCGCGGCCGGTGTCGTCTTCTTGAGCTCGGCCGCCAGCTCTGCAGGATCCGCCGCGGGGCGAGCGGCGGCGGCCGGCTCCGGAACATACTCGAGCAGGGTGGCGTTCTCCAGCGCGAGATGGGCCTGCGCCACACGGAGCACGTCCTCCGCGGCGACTTTCTGGAGCTTGTCCACCAGCTCTTCGGCCAGGTGATGGCCGCCGAGGGATTCGTAGTAGGCCAGGATCGAGGACTGGCCGAGGACCTCGGAACGGCTCTGGTGGTAGCGGAACTCGATGGCGGCGCGGGCCCGCTCCATCTCGGCGCGCGACGGCGGCTCGCGGCGCAGCCGCTCGATCTCCCCCTGGATCGCCCGGATGGCGGCGGCTCCGTGCCTCGGATCGTGCTCGGCCATGATCGTCAGGACGCCGATGTCGCGGAACGCGTCGAGCGACGAGCCGATCGAATCGACCAGGCCGGCGTGCTCCTTGACGCCCTGGTACAGCCGGGACGCCTGGCCGCTTCCCAGCACGTACGCCAGAAGGCGCAGGGCCAGGTCGTCGTCGGTCAGGACCGGCGGCGTGTGATACCCGACCACCAGGTAGGACCGCTTGATGTCTCCGGCCAGGCGGCGGCTCTTGAAGCGCGTCTGCGTCGGCTCGGGCGGCGAGCCGAGCGTGGCGCCCGGACGGGCGGGCATGCCCCCCAGGTACAGATGCGCCGCCTCGATCGCCTCGGACGGCTTCACGTCCCCGACGACCGACAGGATGATGCGCTCTGGAACGTAGTGGCTCTGGAAGTACGCCAGCAGGTCGTCCCGCGTCAGCGCCCTCAGCTCCGGTTCACCCCCGATGCGCCACCGTCTGATGCGGTGCGCCTCGAACATCTCGCGGAACATCATCTCGAGAGCGTACGCGCCGGGCGTGTCGATCTTCCGGCGCCCCTCCTGCAGGACCGCCTCCATCTCGCGCTTCAGCTCCTGCGCTTCGAACAGGGGATGCATCAGGGCGTCGGCCTGGATCTCCAGGCCTTTCCGGAAGTTTTCCGACGGCAGGACGACGTAATAGTTGGTGGAGTCGTAATAGGTGCCGGCGTTCAGCTCGCCGCCGAGCGCCTTGATCTCGGTTGCGATCTGATCCGACCGCGGGCGATCCGGCGTCCCCTTGAAGAACATGTGCTCGATGACGTGCGAGATGCCGACCTCGCGGTCCTCTTCATCGAAGTAGCCCGCCCGGACCCACAGATTGATCGCGACGACCGGTGAGGCGTGATCCGACGCCGCCAGGACGGTGACGCCGTTCGGCAGGACCTCCTTGACGACTTCGATCCTCCTGGTCACGCCGTCACACCTCCGGCCGCCTGCTCTGCGCTAAACATACGTCGCCGTCGACCAGGATGCACACGGCCGCGTCAGGGCCGGTTTCCCGCCCGCCCGGGGGCCGGCCCGGAGGGCTCGCCTATTCCAGTCGCTCCGGGTGACGCCGCTCCGCGCGCCGGCTCTCCCGCCAGCGCCGGGGGGACCGGCGAGAAATGGGCATGCACCAGCCTCCACTGGCCGCCCTCCTTGCGATAGATCGCCGTCGCCTGCCCCCGGTCGTCGAGGGCGTAAGACCCGAGCCGTCCGGTCATCGCCCAGTCGTAGGTCGCGAACGCGAGGGTCCCGTCGCTCGTCGCCTGGACCGCGTCGACCGACAGGTGGACGTCGGAGACCTTGTCGAAGAAGCCCTTCCACAGCGGCCCGATCCGGTCCCACCCCTGGAAGCGGCCCGGCGGCGGCACGTCGAACAGGAGGATGTCCTTGTCCTTCGACCAGATCTCCGACAGCGCCGGCAGATCCTTGGCGTTGATCGCCGCGACCTCCTTCGCGACCAGACCGCGGATCGCCTCACTGTCGGCGTTCCCCGGGTGACATCCCTCCAGGACGGAAAGGAGTCCCCCCAGCGCGGCGCAGACCGCAATGGTCGCTGCAACCGGGACATGACGAGCTTTCGGAGGGACAACGGCGGGCTCGAGGCGCGCGGCCATCTCGGGGCGGTACTCTAGCCTACCCCCCCGGGTGAGTCAATCACCCGAGAGATTTCTCCCGAGAGATTTGCGGCGGTCGGCGCGACACGGTATAGTCCGCTGTCTCCGGGCGGGGTCATGATCTTCACCTTCTATGACGAGCGTTTGAACAGCGTCCCGTTCCTCAGCGTGGACGGCGTCGTCGATGGCGGATTGAACCTCAGCCACTGGCCCGGCAACCGCAGCCCCCCTCATCTCAAGGCCGACACGTCGACCGAGATGGCGCTGAAGCTCGCGCGCGATCCCGGACGCGCCGACTGGCTCCGGGGGGTCTCCCTCGTCACCAACAACCACTTCGACACGGACGGTCTCCTGTCGGTCTACGCCGTCCTGCGCCCGGACGAGGCGCTGCGGCACGAGAAGGTGCTGATGCAGGCCGCGCGCACGGGCGATTTCGGCGAGTTCACCACCCCGGACGCGTTCAAGTTCGACTGCGTGGTGACCGCCTTCGACGACGAGCGTCGATCGCCCATCGCGTCCGAGATCCACGGGTTGCCCGAGCATGAGCGCTACCAGATCGTCTACGACCGTCTCCTCGCGATGCTCCCGGATCTGCTCGACGGGGCGGCCGCCTATAAGGGACTCTGGTCGGGGCGCCTGGCCTCCTACATGAAGTCGATGATGCGGATCAAGGACGTGGCCCGCGTGCGCGAGCACGATGCGGCCCATCTGACGGTGATCGAAGCGAGCGAGCCGCTCGACGAGATGGCGCGGTTCAACATGGCCCGCCACCACCGGGTGCTGACGGCCACGCGCCTGGACGGCCGCTGGCTGTTCGAGATGGCGTTCCAGATCTTCTCCTGGTTCGAGACCGTCACGCCGCCGCGCGGGACGCGCTTCGATCTCTCCGACATCGCCGCCGAGTTCGACCGGATGGAGACCGACGGCGGCGGCCGCTGGACCTACACCGGCGACGACTCGCTGGAGTCGCGTCTCTACCGCGTGGCGCCGGACGACAGCCCCGCCCGCAGCTCCCTCTCCCTCGAGGCGGTCGAGAGCCGCCTGCTTCGCTTGTTCGCCGCTCGTCCCTGAGGTTCCGGCGCCAGGATTTGCGCGCCTTGCGCCGGCCTTTTGCTTCGCCGGGGCCCGACTGGATACAATCCCGCCCGGATAGTGGAGACCCGGAGACGAGCATGCCCCCCGGCGAGCGCAGTTTCTTCGATCTCTACGCGCAGAATTTCGTGCGCGCCGCGGTGGCGATCCCGCGCGTGGCGCTCGCCGACCCCGCCGCCAACGCGGCGCAGATCGAACGGCTGTACGCCGGCGCCGCCGCGAAGGGCGCCGCCATCGTGCTGTTCCCGGAGCTGGCGCTGTCCGGGTACTCGCTGGAGGACCTGCACCAGCAGGAGGCCCTCCTCAGATCGGTCCTCGACGCCGCCGCGGTGCTCGTCAGGGCGACGGGCGGACAGGCGGCTCTGCTCGTCGTCGGGGCGCCGCTCCGGCTCGAGGGGCGCCTGCTCAACTGCGCCGTGGTGCTGTCGCGCGGACGCATCCTGGGGATCGTCCCGAAGACCTACCTCCCTAATTACCGCGAGTTTTACGAGAAGCGCCAGTTCGCGTCGTCGCGCGACGCGCTCGAGCGCGAGGTCACCGTGCTCGGGCAGCGCGTGCCCGTGGGCGCCGACCTGGTGTTCCGCTGCGACGAGCTGCCCGACCTGGCGCTGCACGTCGAGATCTGCGAGGACCTCTGGGCCCCGATCCCCCCCTCCACTTACGCCGCGCTGCGCGGAGCCACGGTGCTCGCCAACCTGTCGGCCTCGAACATCACCGTGGGCAAGACCTCCTACCGCCACCTGCTCGCGGCCAGCCAGTCGGGACGCTGCGTCGCCGCCTATCTGTATGCCGCGGCGGGGCAGGGCGAGTCGACCACCGACCTCGCCTGGGACGGCCACGGGATGATCTATGAGAACGGCGAGCTTCTGTCCGAGTCGGAGCGCTTCCGCGACGACAGCCAGGTGATCGCCGCCGATCTCGACTTGGACCGGCTGGTGCAGGAGCGCATGCGCGTCACCTCGTTCGTGGATTGCGCCACGGCGCACGCCGCTGCGATCGCCGGTCTGCGGAGGGTGCCGTTCTCGTTCGTCCCGCCGCCCTCCCCCGTCCTGCTGCGGCGGCGGGTGGAGCGTCACCCGTTCGTGCCGTCCGGCGCGCCGGAGCGCGATGAGCGCTGCTACGAGGCCTACAACATCCAGGTCGGCGCCCTGGTGCAGCGCCTGCGCGCCACCGGGATCAAGAAGATCGTCATCGGCGCGAGCGGCGGGCTGGACTCGACGCAGGCGCTCATCGTCTCCGCCCGGGCGATGGATCGGCTCGATCTGCCGCGGACGAACGTGATGGCCTATGCTCTCCCAGGGTTCGCCACGTCCGAGCGCACGCAGCAGAACGCCCTCCGGCTGATGCAGGCCCTGGGTGTCACGAGCGGTGCGATTGACATCCGCCCCTCCAGCGAGCAGATGCTCAAGGACATCGGCCATCCCTACGCCGAGGGACGGAGGGTCTACGACGTGACCTTCGAGAACGTGCAGGCGGGCGAGCGCACGAGCCATTTGTTCCGGCTGGCGAACCGGCACGGGGCCCTGGTGGTCGGGACCGGCGATCTCAGCGAGCTGGCCCTGGGGTGGTGCACCTACGGCGTCGGCGATCAGATGGCACACTACGACGTGAACGCCTCAGTACCGAAGACCCTCATCCGCCACCTCATCGGGTGGGCCGCCGGACGGAAGGAGGTCGGCGACGAGGCGTCCGCGGTCCTGCGCGATGTTCTCGCCACCGCCATCAGCCCCGAGCTGGTTCCCGGTCCGGAGAACGCGACCCCGGCCCAGAGCACCGAGCAGGCCGTCGGGCCGTTCGACCTGCACGACTTCAGCCTCTACTACATCACCCGGCGTGGGTACCGGCCGGCGAAGGTGACCTACCTCGAGGCCTGCGCCTGGGCGCGCGACGCCCCCGGCGGGCCGGTCGACGGTCCCTACACGCTGGCGGAAATACTCCGCTGGCTCGGAGTCTTCCTCGATCGCTTCTTCCGCTCCAGTCAGTTCAAGCGCTCGGCGCTGCCGAACGCGCCGAAGGTCGGCTCGGGCGGATCGCTCTCCCCACGCAGCGACTGGCGCGTCCCCTCCGACAGCGGCGCCGCGCCCTGGCTCGCCGACCTCGAGACCGCCCGCGACTGGATCGCGCGATCATCGTCAGGCCGAACGGAGGGTGCCCAGGGGGCCGGGAAGCGGCCGAGACACCGCTCCAAGACCGCCGTGGGATCCGGGATCCGATCGCACGGTCGGCGTCCCGGCCGGAAGCGGTCGACCCGGCGGGAGCACCGATGAAGGTCCCCCCTTGAGCCGCCGCGGGCCCTCAGCCGTTGGCGTCGTGGCAGACGGCTTCGATGTTGTTCCCGTCGGGATCGATGACGAAGGCCCCGTAGTAGTGCGGATGGTAGTGAGCGCGCACGCCGGGAGCACCGTTCTCCTTCCCGCCCGCCTTAAGGGCCGCGGCGTGAAACGCGTCGACGGTCCTGCGATCGCGGCTCGCGATCGCCAGGTGCACGCCCGTGGTCGTCGGCTCGGCCTGCCCGATCCAGATGTCGGTCTTGTCCCCCGCCCCCAGGCCAACGAAGCCCGGGAATTCCTTCAGCACCCGATACCCCATCGGCGCCAGCGCCGCGACATAGAAACGGCGGCTCTTCCCGAGATCCTTGACCCGCAGGACTGCGTGGTCGATCATGCTCGCTCCCTCCTAAGAAATGATCGGGCGCTTCGACGGGACCGGTAATTCGCAGATCTCCGCTTCAAGCAGACCCGCGCGGACGCGCAGGCGCGCCAGAGCGATCGGCAGGGAGAACCGCCTGGGGCCGGCGCTTCCCGGGTTCAGGTAGAGCACACCCTCGCGCTCCTCCACCGAGGGACGGTGCGAGTGACCGCTGATGACGGCCCGAAAGCCGGCGGCCGCCGGGTCGAGATCCAGCTCGCGGATGCTGTGCAGGACATAGAGGCGGACGTCACCGACCTGGACGATTTCGGTGCCCTTGAGGCGGTCGGCCCAGCGCCCCCGGTCGTTGTTCCCGCGGACGGCGACCACCGGGGCCACGCTGCGTAGCGTCTGCAGGACCTCGGGTCCGCCGATGTCCCCGGCGTGCACGATCAGCTGCGACCCGTGCAGCGCCCGGAGCGCCTCGGGTCGCACCAGCCCGTGGGTGTCCGAGATCACCCCAAGGAGGATCCCGCCGCCCCCGAGGCCCGCGCTCATGTGGCGTACACCCGCGTCAGAGCCTGAGACTGATGCTCACGCCGTCCCGCAGGGGCACGATGCTGGTGTGGAAATCGTCGTCGGCGTACAGGAGACGCGTCAGCTCGCGTATCCCGCGCGTGTCGTCGTCCTGACGATCGGCGTCGGCGACGCGACCCGACCAGAGCATGTTGTCGCAGATGAACAGGCCGCCGGCCCGCAGGCGCGGCTTCATGAGGGGATAGACGCGTGGGTAGTCGCGCTTGTCGATGTCGCAGAAGATGATGTCGAAGGGACCCTGATGACGCAGCAGGATCTCCAGGGCGTCCCCCTTCTCGATCGCCGCCCTGTCCATCAGACCGGCGCGGCTCAGGAACCCTCGCGCGCTGGCGCAGTTCTCCGCCGACCCCTCGGTCAGGACGACCCGGCCGCCGTCGGGCAGCGCCTGGGCGAACCAGTAGGCGGAGTAACCGAACCCGGAGCCGCACTCGAAGATGTCACGGGCGCCGATCGATCGAGCCAGGAGGAAAAGCAGGCGACCCACCAGCGGACCGACGATCGGAAAATGCCGGCGGTCGGCGAGACGCTCCATCTCCAGGGGCACTCCCTCGCCGGAGGGGGCGACGCGGCGCAGGTACTCATCGATGGACGGGTTGACGATGTCCACGGGAAGCATCTTAGCACGCCGGATCACCCCCGCCCGCGCCGGGCCGCGACCTCCATGGGCGTCTGTGGCAATCGCAGCAAGGCCCGGCGGCACTACCAGCGGATCAGGGCCGCGGGGTAGAATCTGCCGGAGGCTTAGGCGATGAGACGACTCGCGGTCGTTCTGGTCATGGCGGCGGCCTTTTCGAGCCTGGTGATCCAGCTGCAGTGCGCCTCGCGCAGGATCGCCGGCGTGACGGCAGGGACGCCCGCTCCTTCCCCGACCCCCGTGGCAACCAGGCCATCCCCCGCCGGCTCTCAGGCATCGACGTCACCCGCCGCCTCGCCCTCACCCTCGGAGGCGACCATCGACTTCGCCACCCGGATCCTGCCGCTGCTCCAGGAAAGGTGCTCGCCATGCCATTTCCCGGGCGGCAGGATGTACGACCGCCTGCCGTTCGACAAGGAGATGACGATCCGCCTGCTCGGGACCAGGTTGTTCACGCGTCTCCGGGACCCGGAGGATCAGGAGATCGTCGGCGCGTTCCTGGAGCAATCGCCGCAGCCTGCCAGATGAAGACGTCTAGCGGGCGTCGGGAATGTCGAGGACGACCGAATGGGCCGGGAAACTGAACCAGGCTTCGACCTCCCTCCCGTCCTTCCGAAAGATCATGCGATGCGGGGCCAGGATCTCGACGTCCCATCCGCTCCTGCGGCCCAGCATGCGAAGGTCGCAGACGGCGTTGGACGCTTCCCCGGTGAACCGGAATCGGACGGTGAGAACTCCGCCGTAAATGCCACCCGAGTTGCTCTCGAGACGGAAGGCCTTCGGGATCGGGAAATCCTGGGGGAAGCGCGGGTGCAACCGCACGGCCGAGGAGAAACGTCGCGGCTCGAGCAGGGCATGGATGGCACCGTTCATGGAGGTCCCGACGGGAGAGAGGTCGGCTGGTGCACCGCCGGTCGCTGTGGCAGCCGTGGCCCCGGCACGCGTGGACGCGGCCAGCGACCCGGTCCCGCCCGCCGATGGCAGGGCGCGGGCGGGGCTTGCCACGTAGAAGAAGCAGACCATCAAGCCCAGGATGCCGGTCGCCGTGGCCCGGAGCCAATGCCTGCGCTCGCCGGCCCACAAAGTCAGAGCGATGGAGACCACAACGAGTGGCAGAAGCGCAGGGTACGCCCGCGCTGCTTGCTCGACGACGGCCAGATTCCCCATCGTGACCCTCCGCCGGCCCCGGCATGACCAAACGCTGGAGCGGAGACGGGCCTTACAAACAGGCAATCTAGAGTCGAGGAGCCTGCCCGGCAACCTGGCCGACGCTTTTCTGACGTAGATGGGGTCGTTGCTGGCACCGTCGACGCAGGGCTCTGTAACCAGCCAGCGATTCGGCGCGACCCCCGCTACATGACTCTGGGTGTACACCCCTATGGGCATGGCCCGCTGACCAGCACCATGGCGTCGGGCCGGAAAGCGCCGGTGCTCGGAATGATCGTCTTCATCGGGGTGTCACCGTGCTCGTTTCGCATTCCGGTACGGGCGGGGACTTGCGTTTCGGTTTGTGGCTTGGTACGATGCCACCGCCTAGAGGCGCCTGCCGGTTCGCGGGTCTGAGTGGCCATTCGTTTCACTCGAGGAGGGCATGGCTCCCGCCAGGAAGCGACGGAGGCTTCCGACTCTGATCGATCGCGGAATCGGTCTGCTCGAAGTCATCCTGCCGCACGGCTCTGCCGACGATCCGATCTCGACGCTGCCCGAGGGGCAGCGTGACACCGCCGGATTCTGGTTCCCCAGCGGTTACACCCGACCCGGTGACATCTTCACACCGGAGCAGAGAAAACTCCAGGCCAAACAGCGTCAGGTTCAGCGACAGCGGAACCGGTCGAGTGACGACATTCAGCCCATCGTCTCCGGTTCCGAGGGTACCGCCGCGGCCGATACCGCGCCGCCACGTCCCCACGCTTCTCCCGCGGCCCGGCCGGCCGCTCCGGACGGGCCCCGGCCCAAAGGCGCGCTGGTCGACAGAACCCTGCCGCTTCCGCCTCCCTCTCCCGAGGCGCCCGACACCGGCTCGAGGTCGGAGCCCCATTTCGCGGCCGCCTCAGCCATGCCCCCGGAGTGCGCCGCTCGGACCATCGCCATCGAGCCGCCCGGCATCCGCGCCCAGACCCTCCGACCCATCGTTGACTCCCAGCAGGGTTCCGAATAACATCGGCGGCCATGCCGGTAACACAGAAAATCGCTCCCGGCCGTCTGTTCATCGGCGGTCAGTGGGTCGACGCGGTCGCCGCGAACACCTTCACGACCGTCAACCCGGCCACCGAGGAGCCTATCACCCAGGTCGCCGAAGGCCGGGCCGAAGACATCGATCGGGCGGTCAAGGCGGCGCGCCAGGCCTTCGAAGGGCCCTGGGCCGGGGTGTCCGCCGCGGATCGCGGCCGCTTGCTCTGGAAGATGGCCGACCTGATCGAATCGCGCCTCGCCGAGATCGCCGAGGTCGAGACTCTCGACTCCGGCAAGACGATCACCGAGTCCTCCCGAGTAGACGTGCCGATGGCGGCCGACTGCTTCCGTTATTTCGCAGGCTGGGCCACGAAGATCGAGGGCGAGACGATTCCGGTCCGCGCGCCCTGTTTCAGCTACACCCTGCGCGAGCCTCTGGGCGTCGTCGGCCAGATCATCCCGTGGAACTTCCCGATCCTGCTCGCTGCCTGGAAGGTGGCGCCCGCCCTGGCCGCCGGCAACACCATCGTCCTGAAGCCGGCCGAGCAGACGCCCTTGACGGCGCTTCGCCTGGCCGGAATCGCCGAGGAGGCGGGGCTGCCGCCCGGCGTCCTGAACGTCGTCACCGGTTTCGGCCCGACCGCCGGCGCGGCCCTGGTCGACCATCCGGGAGTCGACAAGATCGCCTTCACCGGATCGACCGCCGTCGGGCAGGAGATCATGCGACGCGCCGCCGGGTCGCTGAAGCGACTGACCCTGGAGCTGGGGGGCAAGTCCCCCAACATCGTTTTTGCCGACGCCGATCTCGATCTGGCCGTGCGCGGCGCATCGAACGGGATCTTCTACAACAAGGGGGAGGTCTGCACCGCCGGCTCGCGGCTGTTCGTCGAGGAATCCCTGCACGACGCGCTGCTCGACCGGCTGTCGGCCTTCACAGCCAAGCTGCAGCAGGGCGACCCGCTCGACCCCAAGACACGCCTGGGGCCCCAAGTCAGCGAGGGCCAGATGAACCGCGTCCTGTCCTACGTGGACAAGGGGAAGGGCGAGGGAGCGCGTCTGGTGGCGGGCGGCTCGCGCGCGCCCGGCAAGGGGTACTTTGTCCGGCCGACGATCTTCGACGACGTGCAGAACGGCATGACGATCGCGCGCGAGGAGATCTTCGGGCCGGTGCTGTCGGTGCTGCGCTTCCGCGACCTCGATGAGGTCGTGCGGGCCGCCAACGACACGCCGTACGGCCTGGCCGCCGCCGTCTGGACAAAGGACATCAAGAAGGCTCACCGCGCCGCCCGGCTCCTGAAGTCCGGCACCGTCTGGATCAACACCTACGGCCTGTATGACAGCGCCATGCCGTTCGGGGGCTACAAGATGAGCGGCTTCGGCCGCGAGCTGGGCCGGCACGGGCTCCTGGAATACACCCAGACTAAATCGGTCTGGGTCGACCTCTCCTGATCCATGCCCGACCCACTCGTCTCCTGCCGGATCGAGAGCGGGATCGCCGTCCTGGAATTGAACGCTCCCCCGGCGAACACCTATTCCTACGAGATGATGCAGCAGCTCGACGGCGCCGTCCTGAGGGCACGGATGGACGACTCCGTGCACGTCCTGGTCCTGCGCGGCGCGGGCGACAGGTTCTTCTCCGCCGGGGCCGACATCAAGATGCTCGCGAGCGCGGCGTCGCGGTTCAAGTACTACTTCTGCCTGCACGCCAACGAGACCTTGAACCGCCTGGAGCAGACACCCAAGCTGGTGATCGCGGCGCTGAACGGTCATGCCGTCGGCGGCGGGCTGGAGATCGCCCTGGCGGCTGACCTGCGGATCGCGCGCAAGGACGGTGGCAAGATCGGGCTTCCCGAGGTCAGCCTCGGGGTGCTGCCCGGCACGGGAGGTACCCAGCGCCTGTCCCGCCTCGTCGGCCGGGCGAAGGCGATCGAGCTGATGGCGACCGGCCGCACCTTCTCCTTCGATGAGGCGGCCGCCCTCGGTCTGGTCACCCGCGTCCTCGAGTCGGACAACTGGTGGAACCAGGTGATGACCTATGCGCGGGAGTTCTGCCCTCCGAACAAAGCGAGTGCGGCGGTCGGACGGATGAAGCGCAGCGTCGTCACGGGCGGCGAGATCCCGTTCGCCGAGGCCCTGGCCCTGGAGCGTGAGCTGCAGCAGCAGCTGTTCGAGTCCCAGGACGCGCGCGAGGGGCTCGACGCCTATCTTGAGAAGCGTCCCCCCAGGTTCAAGGGAGTCTGACCGGTGCCCACGCCATGAAAGCGGTCCTCATCAGGAAGCACGGCGGCCCCGAGGTCCTGGAGATCGCCGATCTGCCGAAGCCGAAGGCGGAGGCAGGTCAGGTCGTGATCCGGGTGAAGGCGGCGGGCATGAACCATCTGGACACCTGGGTCCGTCGTGGCCTGCCGGGGGTGACGCCGCCTTTGCCAATGGTCCTGGGCTCGGACGCCGCCGGCCTCATCGAGGAAATCGGCCCCGGCGTCACCGGCCTCGAGGCGGGCGACCGGGTGTTCGTGGCGCCCGGATTCTCCTGCGGGCGGTGCGCGGAGTGCTGCTCGGGCAACGACCCGCTGTGCAGGGACTACGGCATCCTCGGCGAGCACAGGAACGGCACGCAGGCGGAATACGCGGCGCTGCCGGCCGCCAACGTCATGTCTCTGCCCGACGGCCTGTCGTTCGAGGAGGGGGCCGCCTTCCCCCTGGTGTTTCTGACCGCCTGGCACATGCTGGTCGGCCGGGCGCGTGTCCGGCTGGGAGAGGACGTTCTCGTCCAGGCGGGCGGCAGCGGCGTGGGCACGGCGGCCATCCAGATCGCCCGTCTGCACGGCGCGCGGGTCTTCACCACGGTCGGCTCGGACGACAAGATGGCGCGCGTGCGCGAGCTGGGGGCGGAGGCGGCCATCAATTACCGCACGGCGGACTTCCTCGAGGAGGTCCGCCGGCTCACCGGCAAGCGCGGCGTGGACGTGGTGATCGAGAGCATCGGCCAGCAGACCTGGGAAAGGAGCCTGAAGGCCCTCGCCCGGGGGGGCCGGCTGGTAACCTGCGGCGCCACCTCGGGGTACCGGGCGGAGACCGACCTCCGCTTCGTGTTCTCCAAGGGGTTGTCGCTCCTCGGCTCGACCATGGGGAGCCGCGCCGAGCTCTTGAAGATCGCTCGGTTGGTGGGCGAGCGCCGTCTCAAACCGGTCATCGACCGCGTCCTGCCCCTCGAGCGCGTCGCCGATGGGCATCGCGCCATCGCCGAGCGCTCCCTGTTCGGCAAGATCGTCCTGAAGCCGTGAGCCGGAGACGCCCTGCGAGGGCGACCGCCGCGGCGCGCCCGAGGAGGCGGCGTCCCCGCCCTGCGCGCGGGCCGCGCGGCGCCGCGGCGCCGCGCTTTCGCAGCATCCGGCTGGAGTTGGCCGCCGGCATCGCCGTCCTCACGTTGAACCGCCCCGGGGCGCGCAACGCCATCAACCTCGAGGTAGTGGAGGAGATGCGCGCCGCGCTCGTGAGGCTGGCGCGGGACAGCGGGGCGCGGGTCCTGATCCTGACCGGCGCCGGGACGGCCGCTTTCGCCTCGGGGGCCGACATCGGCGAGCTGCGCGACCGGCGCGCCGCCGACGCTCTGCGCGGCATCAACTCGAGCCTGTTCCTGGAGATCGAGCATTTCGCCGTGCCGACGATCGCCGCCGTGAGCGGCTACGCGCTGGGTGGTGGCTGCGAGCTGGCGCTCGCTTGCGATTTGAGGGTCGCCGGCGAGTCGGCGCGCTTCGGGCAGCCGGAGGTCGGGCTGGGGATCATACCCGCGGCCGGCGCGACGTACCGGTTGCCGCAGATCGTCGGCGCCGGGCGCGCTCGCGAGCTGATCCTGACCGGCCGGATCATCGACGCGCACGAGGCGCTGCGCATCGGCCTCGTGAACCGCGTGGTGCCGGACGACCGCGTGCTGGAAGAGGCGCGCTCGACCGCCGCCCTCATCGCACGCAAGGGGCCCCTGGCGCTGCGAGCCGCCAAGCTCGCGCTGCGGGCCTCCGCCTGTGGCCCCGACGCCGGTCACGCCGCCGAGCGTCTGGCGCAGGCGATCCTGTTCGAGACAGCCGACAAGAACGAGGGGATGACCGCGTTTCTCCAGGGTCGGCGTCCGCGCTTCACGGGACGGTAGCGACGGCCATGGTGACCGACGCGCACATACACGTCCAGCCGTGGAGGCAGCTCTCGCCGCGGGCGCTGGAGCGGATGGCCGCCGGGCGCCGTGACCTCGACCTGATCCGTCGCGTGCTCGATGACCCGGCGGAGTTCCTGCGCTTCCTCGACCAGCAGGGGATCGACCGCGCCGTCCTGGTCAACTACGTCAGCCCCGACGTCATCGGCTTCACCGACGAGGTCAACGATTTCGTCGGCGCCTTCTGCCGTGGTCACGAAGATCGCCTGGTGCCGATGGGCGGCGTGCACCCGCGTCTGGATCCCGACCCGGCGGGATCGCTCCAGCACATCGTCGAGAAGCACGGCATCCGCGCCCTGAAGCTCCACCCGCCCCACCAGCACTTCCAGGTCAACGCCTACCGCGACGGTGGCCGCCTGCCCGGTCTCGTCGCCCTGTACGCGCGCGCCCAGGAGCTCAAGGTCCCGGTCATGATCCACACCGGCACGTCGATCTTTCCCGGGGCGCGCAATGTCTACGGCGACCCGATCGGCGTCGACGATGTGGCCGTCGACTTTCCCGACCTGACGATCATCTTGGCGCACGGCGGTCGCCCGCTCTGGATGGAGAGCTGCTTCTTCCTGCTGCGCCGCCACCCGAACGTCTATATGGACGTCTCGGGCATCCCGCCGCGCCTGCTGCCGCGGTACTTCCCCCGACTCTCCGAGGTCGCGGACAAGGCGCTGTTCGGCACCGACTGGCCCGGACCCGGGGTGGAGAGCCCTCGTCGGAATCTGGAGGAGTTCCGCGCCCTTCCCCTCGCGCCGGAGATCAAGCGGACGCTCCTCGAGGGGACGGCGGAGAGAGTCTTCGGGCGGCGGTAGGTCGGGGCGCCTTCAGGCGTCCGGCGTGGAGGGGCCGCCCGGACGACGGTCATCGGGTGACTCGGGGCCCCAGGTGACGGTCGGATCCCCGGGGAACAGCTCCATGAGGCGCCCGCGATCCGCCTGCGCCATTTCCATGAACTCGACGCCCACCGCGTAGCCGATGCCGGTGTCGATGTTGGCGCGCACCGAAGCGACCCGGCCTGTCACGGTGATCGGCCTCTCTTCGGTGTTCCTGTATATCAGCAGCGGCAGGCTGGCGCCGCCCCGGATCCGTGTCAGCGTGTCGAACCCCATGCCCCCTTCGCTGACCGCGTTCGAGTATCCGAGAAACTCGCGGATGAAACGGCCCCGGGCGACTGGCAGGACGACCGGGAAGCGCGGGTACTTCCTCAGGCGCATGCCGAGCATGGCGGCGATTTTCTCCTGCAGGTCCTCCGTCGGAACCGACGCGCGCAGCACGTCCGTGCAGCCCGCCTCCTTCAACAGGCGCTCTTCCTTGTCGTCCGCCGCCAGGGCCAGGATCGGGATGGCGCGCGTCCTGTCGTCCCCACGGATCCAGCGGCAGAGATCACGAGCCGGCATCTCCGGATCGTCATGGGACAGGACGATCAGGTCAGGGCGATCGGACGCGGCGACGTCGAGGAGGACGGAAGGCTTGCCGGCGCAGAGCGCCTTCACGCTGGCCCGGGCCAGAAAATGGGGGCGGCCGCTGTCGACACGGGCCCGGATCGATTCGTTCCACAGGACCTGCTTGGCCAAGGGCTCCCTCGCCCCGGCGCGTGCCACCCCGTCACGCGCGTGCGTTGGTCGAAGCGTAACACAACTACGCGTGAAACTCCCTTGCGCGCCCCGTCCCGGGACTATATCCTCTTCGTCGTTCCCGGGGAGACGGCGTGATCCTGGCCTCGCTGCTGAACAGCTATCCGCGTATCGGTGACCGGCCGGCCGAGCAGGTCCTGCGCCGCGCCATCCAGCGCGCCGACCGCGGCGAAGTCCCCGCCTCGGGCGTGAGCGCGGCCGAAGAGGAGATGATCGGGCTGGCGATCGCCGAGCAGGCCGCGGCGGACATGGATCTGCTGACGGATGGCCAGATACGCTGGCATGACCCCGTGTCGCACGTGGCGCGCGGCCTGGCCGGGTTCCGGCTCGAGGGGCTGCTGCGTTACTTCGACACCAACACCTACTACCGGCAACCGGCGGCGACGGGGCCGATCGGGCGCGAACGTCCGTTGCTGATCGACGCCTACCGCTTGGCCGCCGTCGCGGCGGCTCCGCGGCCGGTGAAGGCGATCATCACCGGTCCCCTGACCATCGCCCGACTGTCGCGCGACGCCCGGCGCCGCGGCCTGCGCGATCTGACGCTCCAGATATCCTGCGCGCTCAACCGGGAGATTCTCGATCTGGAGGCGGCGGGCGCCGCGCTGATCCAGATCGATGAGCCGGCACTGGCCCGCTTTCCCGGCGACGCCGACATGCTGCGTCAGGCTCTGCGGCGGATGGTGTCGGGGTCGACGTCGTCCCGAATTCTGCTGGCGACTTCGTTCGGCGACCCGACGCCGCTGCTGCCCGCCCTGGCCGGCATGCCGGCGGCCCTGTTCGGAATCGACGTCACGGCGGCGCTCGGGCGGGAGGACGCGGACGCCGCGGGATTCGGCAGCCGCCTGGTCGATTCGTTCGCCGCCGACGCCGGCTTCGCGCTGGGGGTCGTCGATGGCCGCAACACCCGGCTGGAAAACGCCGACGAGATCTACGAGCGGCGCGTGCGCCCGATCCTCTCGGTCCTGCGCCCCCCGGCGGGCGGGCCGGGCCGCGAGGTCCACCTGGTGACGAACCACGGCCTGGAGTTCCTGCCGCGCGACACGGCGCGCGCCAAGCTGGCGATCCTGGCGGCGCTGCGCGACCGGGCCAGGAGGGAGTTCCTGTGAGCGACGCCTCATCCGCTGGAACGCGGCCGTCGCAGGAGCGCCTCCTCCCGGCTGACCTGCGCCTGCCCCTCAGCACCATCGGATCGTTCCCGAAGCCGGATCGCCTCAAACAGGCGCGGGCCGGCTTCGCGCGCGGCGTCCTGGACGCCGAGGAGCTGAGGCGCATTGAGCGGGAGGAGACCGCCGCCTGCCTCCGACTTCAAGAGAGCCTGGGGCTCGACCTCTTGGTGGACGGCGAGATGTACCGCGGCGACATGACGGCTTACTTCGCGGAGAACATCGAGGGGTTCCGCATTTCGGGTCTGGTGCGCTCGTACGGCAACCGTTACTACAGGAAGCCGATCGTGTCCGGGCCCGTGCGCTGGCCGCGGCCGGTGACCGTCGATTGGTTCCGCTTCGCGCTCGAGCACACCCACCTCCCGGTCAAGGCGATCCTGACCGGTCCCTACACCATGATGGACTGGTCGTTCGACGAGCACTACGGCTCGCGCGAGGCGCTGGCGATGGCGCTGGCTGAGGTCATCCACCAGGAGGCGGCGGCGCTGGTCGAGGCGGGAGCGCGCTACGTGCAGATCGACGAGCCGGCGGTCTCGGTCAGACCGGACGAGATCGACCTCGCCATCCGGGCGATGGGCACGGTCACCGCCGGCTTGGGCGCCCGGACCATCACGCACATCTGCTACGGGGACTTCCCCGCCATCTATCCACGCCTGCTCGATCTCCCCGTGGACCAGTTCACCCTGGAGCTGTCGAACTCCGATCTCGGGCTCCTGGAGCTGTTCAAGACCTCGCCCTTCACCAAGGAGCTGGGCGCCGGCGTGCTGGACGTTCACAGCCACAAGGTCGAGCCGGTTGAGCTCGTCAGGGAGCGGATCGCGGCCGCGCTGGCGGTTGTACCCGCCTCCCGGCTCTTCGTCAACCCCGACTGCGGTCTGAAGACCCGCACCCCCGAAGAGGCCGAGGCCAAGCTCAAAAGCATGATCCAGGCGACGCGCGAGGTGCGGCGGAGTCTGTGACTTTCCGGCGCGTCCCGCGCTCAGGGCGCCGCGCCGCAGGTGCCGTTCGGCATCGGCAGGCGCAGGCCGCTGCCGGCGCGGCCCGGAGAACCCTCGCCGCAGGCGTCGCTGGCGGTGACCAGGTAGTAGTGGCTCGCTGCGCCGGTGGGCGCGACGTCGAGGAAACGGTTGCCCACGCCGTCCGGCGTTCCGGTCACGCGGCAGAGCAGCGGCGCGTGCGAATACCAGTCGCCGATCGTCCCCTCGTAAATGTTGTAGGCCGGCACCGTCGGGCCCTGGTCCTCCCAGGTCAGTCGGAGCCCCGGGCCGCTCCGGGTGACGGTGACGGGGTGGTGCGAGCCGGGCAACGAGACGGTCTCCGGCGGCCCCTGGCCGAAGGCGATTCCGAGCAGACCGGGGATCTGGGCCGAGAACTGCACCTGCCGGTCGGCGGCGCCGTCGCCGTTGTCGTCCGGCAGGGCCAGGACGCGGTTGCCGCCGTCGATGACGTACAGGACATCGGCTCCGTCAATCGCCAGGCTCTGCAGCACGTCGAGCGCCAGCCCGGTAGCGTAGGGCGCGACGCTGTCGGCGACCCCGTCTCCGTCGACGTCCAGGAGACGGTCGATCTGTCCGAGCGGGACGTTGGTCGCGAACACCTCGCCGGGGCGGCGGGCGAGAAGGGTGCCGTACGCCGAGGCGTCCGCCAGGAAGACGCTCGAATGGTCGGCGACCCCGTCGCCGTCGGTATCGCGGTAGGCGAGGATGCCGCCGAACTGGTTGAACGACCCGTCGAAGACGTACAGCATCCCACCCTCGTCTACGGACAGGGCGATGACCGACTGCGGCTCGTCCGTGAACACCGTCGTCTGCTCGGGCTGCGCGTCGCCGTTCGCGTCCCGCATCTCGTACACTGTGCCCGAGCCGAAGGTGTCGCCCGTGTAGAGGTACTCGACACCCGCCCGCCGGACGGCGGCCAGGGGGAGCGTGTCCGGGTTGGCGGTGGCGATGGCGGTGGTGCGATCGAACGTGAAGTCGCCCGTGTCGTCCCATAGCACATCGATGTCCGAGGTCGCTGTCCCGAGACAGACGCCTCCGTCGCGCCGGGAGGTCAGGGACCCCTGGACGGCCCCGATCCCGTTGGCGAATACCGTCTGCCCCTCGAATTGAAGATCGTGATTCGTGTCGGAGATGGCGTAAATCGTCCCGGTGCTGCTCGAGGCGGCGTACAGCACCTGGCCGCGGCAGGTCCCGGGCTGCACTCGCGGCACCGAGCAGTGAAGCGTGATCCGGTAGTTTCCGACGGTGCGGGCGTCGGTACCGTTGAAGGAGCCGTCGTTGAAGGACGCCACCGCGACGTAGTAGGTGCCGGGCGTGAACAGGTCGACCGTCAAGATCGGATCGAGCGACTGGGTGTTGTCGGCGAACGCCAGGCGGTTGCCGGCGGCGTCGAACACTCCGGCGATCGCGTCGAGGGGCGAGCCGCTGCGCGCCGCGTTGACGTCCACCTGCACCTCCGTGCCGGCGGTGATCGGCAGGGCGTAGTAATCGACGTCGCCGAGCGGTACGATCGACGACGTCATCGTCTGTTCGCAGGCGACGGGTGTGGCCGAGGCGCGCGTGTTGTTCGGCTCGTTCGGATCGCGCGACGCGACGTTAGTCAGGAAGTCGATGCCGGTGACGGTCTGACCCGCGTTCACCGTGACCGCGACGCGGTCGGTCGCCACGTCGAAGCCCGATTCGGTCACGCCGTCGTAGAATTCCCACGGAAATGTCGCGTCGAATCCCGTGAAATGCGTGTTGGCGGCGGTGAACGGGTTGCTCGTCCCAACGAGCGGCTCGATGCGCGCGTAGTAGGTGCCGGGCGGCAGGCCGACGATGCTGTACTCCCCTCCCGGACCGCCCGCCTGCACGTCGGAAATCACGCCGGCGACCGGCACGTCCGGTGCGGACGTCGCCACCGCCACGACGTGCGCTCCCTTGATCGACGCGAAGGTGCCGCCGTTCAGTACCCGGCCTGAGATCGCGCCGGTGGTGACGGGCGGCGTGCTGTTGGGATAGATGAACGAGACACCGGAGATGTCGTCCTGCGACAGGCTGCGTCCCTGGATGGTCCGGCTGCCGTAAGGATACATGGTCGCCTGGTAGGTGAAGTCGCCCGACGAGAAACCGGACGCTTCGAGACCGCCCGAGGCGAAGCGCCCCGCGACGGGGCTGTGGTCGAAGCCCAGGCAGTGCCCCATCTCGTGCGTGGCGATCTCCCCCAGATCGTAGGTGTTCGTCCCGAGGATCTGGTTCGGGTTGGCGGGGGTCGTGGTGCTGAAGGTGTACAACCGCTCGTTGAACACGATGTCGCAGTCGGTGATCTGACCGCCGGCCCCGACGAAGAAGAATGACACGGCGATGGCGTTGCTGAGGACGTTATTGTTGTCGGTCTCGGCGAAATAGAGTCGATTGACGCCGTCCGTGCCGAGTCCCGCGCTCGCGTCGATGGGGCTCGGGAGATTGAAGCGCGCCCCCTCGGTGATCGTGGCGTTCGAGGTGGTGACATCGCTCCAGCGGGCCATGCTGTCCTGCAGCGTCGTGATGTCCGAACCGTCGGTGATACGGAACGACGCGTCCTGCTCGAGACGCAGGACCAGGGTTCCCCCCATCTGGAATACGCCGACGTCGCCGAGGCCGAGGTCAATCAGGTTGGTCTGTACGTAGGCGAAAGCGCCCCTTCCCCCGAGGACGATCAGCCCCGCGAGCACGGCCGCTCCCAGAGCCCCCGGGAGCGGGGACCGCCGTCTGCTTCCGGCGCAGGGCAGGCCCGCTTCCGTGGTCGTCACGGTCCCTTCTCATCCGGACCCGCGGCCACCAGGCCCTGCACCTGCTCGAGAAACTGCTGCAGCTCGGCCGGGCCCTTCCCGGCGCGCTCGGGCGTCACCGGCTTTCCCTGGCGATCGAGATAGGAGGCGCCGGACGTCCGGTCCCGGACCAGGTCGCGGCCGGTGCGCGGGTCGCGGGTCACGTCCATCTTGCCGAGGCTCCAGCCGACGACGGCGAGCCGGCCGGCCGCCCCCCTGCCACCTGCGCCCTGACTACGCGCCAACTCGAGGAACAGGACGACGCGGTCGCCGGTGTGGAAAACCGGAGCTCCCGAGGCAATCATCGCGACCTCGCCGATCCGTCCGCCCGGCGTCTCGACGATCACCTGCGCACGTGAGCCGCCCTTAAGCGCCCTCTCCACCGAGACGGTCGCGCGCGTGAGGATGATCCGCCCGTCGTCGCTCCAGCCGCTCTCCGCCGCCTCGACCCTGCCGAGGACGATGACCTCCGACTTCGCGGTGACCTCATCCAAGCTCATCCAGGGAAGGGTGGTGGCGCCGGCGAGCGCGGCCGCCAGCCAGGCGACGACCAGGGCGCAGGCAAGACCGGTGACACGGGCACCGCAAGGTCGAATTGTCGGTGTGGGCGGTGCAGACAATAAAGAAGATACGCGGCGTGGTCCGTCGGGCTGCGCGAAGTTGAATGGACTCAAACGGTTACCCCAACAGGAGCCCGGAAATATACGGTCAACTCCCGTACGGCACAATGCGACTTTCCGGTGATTGTGCTGACTTAACGCATCAGGAAATCGCGTCTAGCTGGCGCGATGCGTCACTGTGACCACCGTGTGGATGCCGCCGCGGACGTTGAAATCGCCGACCACCGTCATCTCCTGCGGCTGCAGCAGGGAGACCAGATCATCCAGGATGCGATTGGTGACGTCCTCGTGGAAATGGCCCTCGTCGCGGAATGACCAGCTATACAGTTTCAGCGACTTGAGCTCGACGCACAGCTTGGCCGGCACGTAACGAATCCTCAACGTGGCGAAATCGGGCTGGCCGGTGCGCGGGCAGAGGCAGGTGAATTCGGAACACTCGAACGCGATTTCGTAGTGCCGCCCCGGTCGGGGATTGGGGAACGTCTCCAGCGCCCTGGAGGGCTTGGCGGGCATGGCTACCGGCCCGGCGGCGAGGGTCTCGGGACCGGAACCTGTTTCAGCGTGGTGGCGAGCCAGTCGCGCGTCACGACCCACGCGTCCTTGGCCAGAGGATCGTCGTAGTCCGGACGCGTCTCGTCGAAGAACGAGTGGCCCACCGACGGATAGGTGATGATCTTCGGCGATTTGCCGGCCGCCTTCAGCGTCTCCTCGAATTTCTTGACCTCGTCGGCCCCGATGCCGTGATCGTCGCCGGCGAAGATCGCCAGCACCTCGGCCTTGAGCGACGCCAGCCGCTCGGGGCTCGTCGCGACGTGCCCATAGAAGATCACCACGCCCTGGACGTTGGCCCCCTGCAGGGCGGTGGCGAGAGCCAGCTGCCCTCCCATATCGAATCCCACCAGGGCCACAGGTCTGGGGGCGGGGGGGTCCAGCTTCCGGAGGTATTCGATCGCCGCCTTGACGATCGCCACCGCCCGTCCCTCGTCCACCTTTCTCATCAGGTCGTCGGCCAGACCCGGATCACCCCCGATCGCCCCGCGGTAGAGATCGGGAGCGATGGTCAGATACCCCAGATCGGCGAAACGGTCGGCCACCCTTTGCGTGTGGCTGTCGAGCCCCCAGAAATGGTGCACCACGACGATGCCGGACCCCTGCGACGGCGGGCCGGTGTCGGCCGGTCTCGCCAGATACGCGCGGACGGTCTCGTCACCGACCGGGCAAGCCACCATTCCGCCGGCCGCCTGAACACGGCCGAGACCGCAGGTCGCCAGGAGGAGGGACACGGTGGCGGGGCGCCACCGGCATACGAGACCGCTCGTGGGGGTTCCGGCAAGTGGATTCATCGGAGCACCGTCATTCTAGCATGCGGGGTGCGGGCTATTTCTCGAGCGGGAACCACCACGGCTTGACCGAACCCTCGATGTCCCAGTGGACGTGCTTGGTGACCTGGAATTCCTCCAGCCCTTCCTCGCCGAGCTCGCGGCCCAGCCCCGACATCTTCATGCCGCCGAATGGCCCCGCCGGGTTGTCCACCAGCGGGTCGTTTACCCAGACGTTCCCCGCCTCGATCTCCTCGAAATACCGACGGACTCGACGGGCGTCCCTGGTGTAGAGGGTCGCCCCCAGCCCGTAGGGAGAGTCGTTCGCAAGCGCGAGCGCCTCGTCGAAGGTCCTGAACGGCAGGACCGGGGCGACGGGCCCGAAGATCTCCTCTTTCAGAAGACTCATGCCGTGTCGCACGTCCGCGAGCACGGTCGGCTCGTAAAACCACCCTTTCGTCAGGTGCGACGGCCTCCGGCCGCCGGCCACGACTTTCGCCCCTTCCCTCCGGGCCACGGTGACGCGCGCCTCGACCTGGTCCCGCTCCGCGCGGCCGATGAGCGGTGTCACCTCGGTTGTTTCGTCGATGCCGGGACCGATCACCAGTCTGCCGGTGAGATCGGCGAAGCGCTCCAGGAACTCTGCGTGCACCGCCTGCTCGACGTAGATCCTTTCGGCGCTGGTGCACACCTGGCCGGCATTGAGGAACGCCGTCCAGGCGACCGCGCGCGCGGCCGCGTCCAGATCGGCGTCGGCGCACACGATTGCCGCGTCGCTGCCGCCGAGCTCGAGGTGCAATTTCTTGATGCGCTCCGCTCCCAGCCGATAAATGTGCTGCCCGACGGCGGTGCTGCCGGTGAACGCGATGCAGGGCACGTCCGGGTGTCTGACCAGCGCATCGCCGACCTCCGATCCCGGGCCGGTGACGATGTTCACGGCGCCCTTCGGGAGGTGGTCGAAGACCCGGTGCAGATCGAGCGTCAGAAGCGGCGTCTGGGTCGCCGGCTTGATCACCACGGTGTTCCCGGCGGCCAGCGCCGGCGCCACCTTCCAAGCGAGGAGCATCAACGGGTAGTTGAACGGGACGATGCAGCCGACCACCCCGATCGGCTCCTTGATGACCAGGTTGAGCTGTCCCGTCTGCGCCGAGGGGATGACGCGCCCGCGCCGGTCGCGGATCAGACCGGCGTAATAGTCGAAGCACATCGCCGCCCAGTCGACGTAGCCGCGGTTCTTGCGGAGGGTGCGGCCTGTCTCGCGCGTCAGCGTGAGGGCGAACTCCTCCCGGGCGGCGCGCAGCCGGCGCCCGACTTCGACCAGCATCTCGGCCCGCGTCCAGGCGGGCGTCCGCTTCCAGGCCGGGAACGTCCTTTTCGCCGCCGCCACCGCCCTGTCGAGGTCGGCCGGGCCGCCTTTCGGGACGACGTCCACCGGCTCCTCGGTCGCCGGGTCGACGACCTGGATCGTCGCCCCCGTCGAGCTGTCCGCGAACCGGCCATCGATCCAGAGCTTTCTCATGGGACGCCTCCCCGCGGCCTGCGGCCGCGGGGCCCGATCCCCGGGTCCGCGTGCCGTCGTCTTGGTGCCCGAAAAGCGCCGTGTGAAGCCCTCATTCTAACCCGGGCCGCCAGCCCGGGCCGATGCCGGAGTCCCTCTCCTCGATCGGAGACGACCCTCGCGCACCGCGCGTCACGGTTCGCGGGTAAGATCGGCGGGCATTTTCGCTTCGCCCGGAAACCGACAGGAGGCGGCATGCCACAGACGCCCCACATCGAAAAGCACTTTACGGCCGGCGACACCGTCCGAGACATCGTCATCGGGATGTCCGACGGGCTCACCGTGCCCTTCGCCTTGGCCGCGGGGCTCTCCGGCGCGGTCGACCGCACCAGCGTCATCGTCACCGCCGGACTGGCGGAGATCGCCGCCGGGTCGATCGCCATGGGACTGGGGGGCTACCTGGCCGCTCGGAGCGACGCCGAGCATTACGTGCGCGAGCGGGTGCGCGAGCGCGCCGAGGTGCGCGATAAGCCCCTGGAAGAAGAGGCGGAGATCCACGAAATTTTCCGCAAGTACGGCCTCACACCTGAGGAGTCCGAGCCGGTCGTCATGGCGCTGCGCAACCGGCCGGAGGCCTGGATCGACTTCATGATGCGTTTCGAGCTCGGGCTGGAGAAGCCGGACCCGCAGCGCGCGCTGATCAGCGCCCTGACCATCGGCGGCGCTTATATCGCCGGTGGGTTCGTCCCCCTGGCCCCCTATTTCTTCACTCCGGATGCGGGGGCGGGGCTGGGTCTGTCGGTGGTCTCGACGGCCGTCGCCCTGCTGGGTTTCGGCTACCTCAAGGGGCGGTTCACCGGGATGAAGCCCCTGCGCAGTGCCTATCAGACCACGCTCATCGGCGGCCTCGCCGCGGCCGCCGCGTTCCTCATCGCCCGCGCCGTCAGCTGACCGCCTTCCGGCTCGCGCCCACCGGGCGGCAGGCCGCGCCGGGGTGCGGTTGGCTCGCGCGGGATCGCCGGTGGCCCCCGGCTGACGGGCGGACAACTGAGGGAATGAATGCGCGGAGGGCACGATTCGGCTAGGATCGGCGGTCCTCGGGAGAGAGCACCATGGAGATGGACGAGCAGAGTCTGGAGCAACTCAGGAGCCTTGGACCGCGCCGGGCGTACGAAGCGGTCCGGCGGGCGGTGCTGCAGAACCCGTGGGCAGCCTCATCCGAAGACCTGCACGCGGCGCTCCAGCAGGTGGTGGCCGCGGGGATCCTCACTTGGGACGAAGTGGAGCAATTCGAGGCCTCATGAGCGAATGCCCGGTCCGGTGAAAGTGCCGCGCAGAACCGTAATCATGACCGGCGTGTCGCTCGCGGGCTTGAAGGCGATCGAGCCCCTGGGCTGGCTGGGGGCGGCGGCGCCTGCGGGCACGGGGCGCGCCGTCCGGCGGACCGCACGACCGCGCGTCGCGGTGGTGGGTGCCGGCGCGTTCGGCGGCTGGACGGCGTTGCACCTGGTGCGCCGCGGCGCGCGGGTCACGCTGTTCGATGCCTGGGGGCCCGGCAACTCGCGAGCCAGCTCCGGCGGAGAGACCCGGATCATCCGCGCCACTTACGGGCCCGATCGGATCTACGTCGACATGGTGGCGCGATCGCTGCGAATGTGGCGTGAGTTTCAGGAGCGCGCGAAGCGTACGCTGTTCCGGAAGACCGGCGTTCTGTGGCTGGCGGGACAGGACGACCAGTACGAGAGAGCGGCCCTGCCCCTCCTGCGTGAGGCGGGTCTCGCCGTCGAGGAGCTGACTCGGGCCGAGACCGCGGCGCGCTATCCGCAGATCCACCTCGAGCGCGTCAGCTGGGCGATTCACGAGAAGGATGCCGGGTACCT
>QHXY01000024.1 GCA_003223145.1 Acidobacteriota bacterium | reverse complement strand
GACTCCGTCTCTCGAGGCGCTGCGGTCGGCGCGCGACTATCTGGGGTTCCGGTTCCCGGCCCTCAAGGACGCCCCTCTCCTGGAAGCCCGCGTCTGCCAGTACGAAAACTCTCCGGACTCGCGGTTCATCATCGATCGCCATCCACAGGCAGCCAATGCCTGGTTCGCCGGCGGCGGCTCGGGGCACGGCTTCAAGCACGGTCCCGCCGTCGGCGAGCGCGTCGCCGACCTGGTGCTCGGTGT
>QHXY01000197.1 GCA_003223145.1 Acidobacteriota bacterium | reverse complement strand
GGCCGCCTGGGCGACGGCCGGGAAATCGCGGCGCACCCGGCCGTCCTCCGCCACGGCGGTCAGGGTCGCGAGCGCGCCGAGACGCAGGGTGCCGTCCGGGTCGAAGCGCACGTACTCCAGCTCGCGAATCGCCTTGAGGTTGACCAGCGTCTCGGGCCGGGCGATGCCGTCCTTCAGCTCGCCGAGCAGGTCGATTCCGCCGGCGAGCGGCAGGGCGCGCGCTCCCTGGCCGGCCAGGATCTCGGTGGCGTCCCCGAGCGACGCGGGCTCGACGACGGCGAAGCGACGCACGGCCTCAGACCTCCTTGACCTTGCCCAGAAGAGCGAGCACCCGGTCGGGCGAGATCGGCAGGTCGCGCACCCGGACCCCGATGGCGTTGCTCACGGCGTTGGCGATCGCCGCCGCCGTTGGCACAATCGGCGGCTCACCCAGCCCCTTCACGCCGATATTGTTGGCCACGTCGCTGGCGTCCACCATGATCGGCACGATTTCCGGCATCTCCATCGGTCCCGCGATCTTGTAGTCCTCGAGGTTGGGGTTCATGACGATGCCGGTGGGGCCGTCCATGACGCGCTGCTCGAGCAGGGCGTACGACAGGGCCATGATCACGCCGCCGTTGATCTGGCTCTCCGCGGTCAGTCGGTTGATCGTCCGGCCGGCGTCATGCGCCGCGGCGATCTTCAGGACGCGCACCTGTCCGGTCGCCGTATCGACCTCGACCTCGGCGAACTGCGCGCCCCACGACTCGCCGCCCATCCCCTTGTAGTTGTCGACGCGCGACGCCTGCGCGGAAATCACCGCCGACTTGAGACGCGCGGCCGCCTGCGCGAAGCCGACCGACCTCCCGCCGCTGGACGTGACGATGCGGCCGTCCTTCAGGTCGAGATCCTCCGGCTGCGCTCCCAGGCCCGGGGCGGCGGCCTCCAGGAGCTTGCGGCGCGCCCCTTCCGCGGCCGAGCGCACCGCCGGCAGGATGGAGGTGAGCGTGACGCTGCCTCCGGAGGCCGGCGAGTACATCCCGGTCGCCGTGTCCCCGAGGACGACGTGCACCTGATCCGGCTTCAGCCCCAGCACCTCCGCGGTGACGATGGCCATGGCGGTGCGCGTGCCGGTGCCGATGTCCTGCGTGCCGCAGACGCACTCGACCTTGCCGTCGGAGCTGATGCGCACCGTCGCGTCGGCCGGCGGGCCGCCGTACATCCCCCACGCCGCGGTTCCCATCCCCAGGCCGCGGCGGATCTCGCCGTTCGCCGGGACGGCGGAGGGCGGGCGGCGGCGCGACCAGCCGATCGCCTTCGCCGCCTGGTCGTACTCCTGCATCAGGACCTTGCCCTTCTGCTCGACATAGTTCTTCTTGCGGAGGTCGAGCGGGTCGAGCCCGAGCCTGTCGGACAGCTCGTCGAGCGCCGACTCGAGCGCGAACGAGCCCTGCGGGAACCCGGGGGCCCGGAACGGCATGGCGAACCCGGCGTTGGTGAACACGTCCTGCTCCTCGGTCCTGACGTTGGGGCAGGAATAGAACATGCGCACCGGCCCCGACACGCCGGCCCCGCCGGCGATGCCGCCCGTGCCGTGCGACTTGAGGTGAATCGCCGTCAACGTCCCGTCCCGCTTCGCGCCGATCCGGATCCACTGGACCGAGCTGGGCCGGTTGCCGGTCGCCAGGTTCTCCTCCTGGCGGTCCAGCATCAGCTTCACGGGCGCCTGCGCCTTCTTCGCCAGAAGCGCCGCGACCACGCCGACGACGCCGGCGCCGAACTTGGCCCCGAATCCGCCGCCCAGAAAATCGCTCTGCACCCGCACGCTCGCTGCCGGGAGGTTGAAGAACTTCGCCAGGTCGTCACGGAAGCCGAACACGCCCTGCGTCGAGGCCCAGACGGTGAGCTTGCCACCGTCCCAGCGCGCCACCGCCCCGTGCGTCTCGAGCGCGTTGTGCAGGGCCACCGGCGTGGTGTAGGTCCCCTCCACGACGGCGTCCGCCGCCTTGAAACCGGTCTCGACGTTGCCCTGCTCGCCGACGCTCGGCGGTGCCAGGTTGCCCTGGGGATAGACCTTCGGTGCGCCGGGCCTGCGGGCCTCCTCGAGATCGACGACGTGCGGCAGGGGCTCGTAGCGCACGTCGATCAGCTCGAGGGCGTCCTCGGCGATCTCCGGCGTCGTGGCGGCGACGGCGGCGACCTCCTCGCCGGCGAACCGGATGCGGCGCTTCTTCGGCCCCTCGCTCCCGCCCGCGTCGGACTCCATCGGGTGGCCGGAATCCTCGGAGTTCTCCAGTTTGCCGAAGTAGTCGGGTCTGTCGAAAACAATCACCGTCTTGACACCCGCGAGCTTCGAGGCGCGCGTGGCGTCGATCGACAGGATGCGGGCGTGCGGGTGGGGGCTGCGGAGGATCTTCCCATACAGCATTCCGGGCAGGCTGATGTCGTAGGTGTAGCGCGCCGTCCCGGTCACCTTGGCCGCGCCGTCGAGCCGGCGGACCGGCTGTCCGACCACGCGCAGCCGCGCGGCGGCGTCCCAGATCGGCGGCTCGCCCTCCGGAACCTGGACCTCGACGTCCCGCGACCCCCCGTCCAGCCCGATCTTGATGGTGCGCCGGCTCGCCATGACGAACCTCTAGGTGTCGGCCGGGCGGCCGCGGCCGCCGACCGACAGAACCGCCTCGAAGATCCGGGGGTAGGTGCCGCAGCGGCAGATGTGCCCGCCGAGCGTCTCGCGCACCTGGTCCAGATCCGGTCTGGGGTTGCGATCCAGGAGGGCCTTCGAGGCGATCACGAAGCCGGGTGTGCAGAAGCCGCACTGCAGGGCGTCCCGGTCGATGAACGCCTGCTGCAGAGGGTGCAGCCCGCTCTTCGGAGCGATTCCCTCGATGGTGGTGATCGATCGGCCGCGCGCGTCGAGCGCCAGCATCATGCACGAGTAGACCGGCCGGCCGTCCAGAAGCACCGCGCAGCCACCGCACTCGCCGCGGTCGCAGATCTTCTTGGTGCCGGTGAGGTCGAGGCGGTCCCGCAGGACGTCGAGGAGCGTCACGCGGGGTTCGACGCGCACCGTCTGCGTCTGGCCGTTGACCTTCAGGCCAAGCGCCACCGGCCCCGGACCGAGAGTCGCGCCGGCGGCCTTCGCGGGCGCGGGTCGGTGCGGCGGCTCGGCGGCCAGCAAGCCCGCGCCGATGGCGCCGCTGCCAATTCCGACCCCCTTGAGGAAGGCCCGTCGGGTCAGCGCGCTCGAGGCGGTCTTCCGTTTCCCACGGGCCATGCCGTCACTCCCTTCGTCACCGCAGTTGCCGCCACGCGTCGATCGCCGGGAGGTCGAGCGGGGTGTTGAGGTTCAGCAGGATGCCGGAGTCGTCCCACGGCAGGTGCAGGACGCGCGCCGGATTGCGCCGCACGACCGCCTTCAGGCCGTGCGTTTCCTCGCAGACACCCATGAGCTCGGCGAACAGCGAGGCGCAGAACAGCGGCGGATGCCCGGGGCGACCATGGAACGCCGGCACAACGATCGGGCGCCGGCCGGCCGCCTCGCAGCGCTCCCACTCGCTCTCCGCAGCTGCCAGCAGGGCGTTGATCAACCGGAAGTCGAGCGGCTGATCCACGGACGCCACCAGGATCCCCGTCGGTGGCGCGGCCATCGCCGCCAGTCCCGCCTGAATCGAAGTGCATTTCCCCTCGCCGTGTCGGGGATTATAGACCGGACGGGCCTTCCAGCCCGGCCGCATCGGTGCGCGCACAAGCCGTTCGAGGCGCGCGGCGTCCTTCCCGAGCACGACGACGCACTCGCGCGCGCGGCTTTTCTGGACCTGCTGGATCTGGTGGGACAGGAGGGGCTGTCCACGCCATTCGAGGAGCGCCTTGGGGGTCCCCATGCGCTCCGACTCGCCCGCGGCGAGGAGCAGTGCGACCACATCCATCGGGTCGTTCCTCCGGAATGGCGGATGCTACCTGGCAGGGGCTGCGGCGACTGCTTCGTTCTCCTTCGGGCTCGGGTTCACGTCGAGCTCGGGGCTGTAAGGCACCACCGTGACCTGAGGAGCGACGTCCCAGGCCTCCTCGAAGTTGTACATCGCGATCGCGTCCCAGGGGCAGACCTCGGCGCACAGGGCGCAGCCGATGCACTTGTCGAACTCGATGATCGCCAGGTTGTTCGGCGCGTCGGGCGAAGCGATGTAACGGATGGCATCGACCACCGCGTCCTTCACCGTCACCGTCTCACAGAACGTGACGCAGGCCGGCGAATTGGCGCAGCCGGAGCAGTTGTTCTGATCGACGACCGCCAGACGCTTCGGGGGCTTCTTCAGGAACTTGTTCTTGTAGTCGGCCGGCGCCGGCATCCTCTTCCTCCACGGGGACAGCCGATCCTCTCACAACGTCCGGAGGGCTTCAAGCCCCGGGTGCGCCGCGCGGACCGCTCAGACCACCCGGCCTCAGGCCCGCTTGTCGATCGGAACGTACGGCCGCTCCGGCGGGCCGATGTACTCCTCGAGCGGCCGGATGAGGCGGTTGTCGGTGTGCTGCTCGATGACGTGGGCGATCCAGCCGGGGGCCCGGCTGCAGGCGAAGATCGGCGTGAACAGGTCCATCTCGAACCCGAGCAGGTAGTACACCGAGGCGGCGTAGAAATCGACGTTCGGATTGAGGTTCTTCAGCTCCTTGCAGGTCTTCTCGATCACGACCGAGATCTGGAACCATTTCTCCTGTCCCATCTGCTTCCCGAGCCGCTCGGCCAGTGAGCGCAGGATCGGGGCGCGCGGGTCCATGGTCCGGTACACGCGGTGCCCGAACCCGGGGATCTTCTTCTTCTGCAGGAGCTCCATGCGCACGAACTCCGCTGCTCGGTCGACCTCCCCGATGGTCCGCAGCATCACCATGACGTCGTGGTTGGCGCCGCCGTGGAGCGGCCCTTTCAACGTGCCGATCGCCGAGGTGACCGCCGCGTGGAGGTCGGCCAGCGTGCCGGCGGTGACACGCGCCGCGAAGGTCGAGGCGTTGAGACCGTGGTCCATCTGCAGGATCATCGCCACGTCCAGCGCGCGCGCGCTCAGGGCCTCCGGTTTCCTGCCGTGCAGCATGTACAGGTAGTTTGCGCAGTGATCCAGACCCGGGTCGGGCGGGATCGGGTCCTTGCCCTTGCGCAGCCTCTCGTGGGCGGTGACGATGGTCGGCAGCTGCGCCGTCAGGCGGATCCCCTTGCGCAGGTTCGACTCGCGGGTCGACTCGTGCACGTCCGGGTCGTGGATGGCCAGGGCGGACACGACGGTGCGCATCATGTCCATCGGCGACGCGTCCCGCGCGAACCGCCGCAGGATCTCGACGGCATCGGCGTGCAGACCGCGCTGGGAGGACAGGTCCCTGCGCGTCTGATCGAGCTGCGCCCGGGTGGGGAGCTCTCCGTACCACAGGAGGTGCACGACCTCCTCGAACGAGGAGTGCTCGGCCAGCTCGTGGATCGAGTAGCCGCGGTAGCTGAGCCGGCCCTTCTCGCCGTCGATCAGGCTCAGCCCCGTGCGAGCCGCCACCACCCCTTCCAGTCCCTCTTTCGCGAACATCCCGTCTCCTCCCGACTGCGCCCCTGCAGCGTGCCTGCCATTATAAGGTCCGCGCCCCGCCTCCGGCCGCGAATCTTCGCCGTGGGGCCCGGGGATTGCCGGAGCAGGCGCGACTGGGGGAAGATAGCGGGATCGTCAGGGAGGAACGATGCCGGAAGCCGCCGCGTTCGAAAAGGAGGGCCTCGGCCCCGTCGATCTGCGCGAGGCGCGCTCGCGGGTGGCGCGCAACGCGCGCACCACGCCCCTGCTGGAGTCGGAGTCGCTCTCCGAGCGCTGCGGCCACAGGGTGGCCTTCAAGTGCGAGAACCTCCAGACCGGCGGCGCCTTCAAGATGCGCGGCGCGACCAATTTCATCTCCCGACTCGAGCCGGCCGCGAGGGAGCGCGGGGTGATCACCTATTCCTCCGGCAACCACGGGATCGCCGTCGCGCACGCCGCCCGCCGGGCCGGCGTGAGATCGGTGGTCGTGATGCCCCGGACCGCGCCCGCGGTGAAGGTCGACCGGGTGCGCGCTCTGGGAGCCGAGGTGCACCTCGCCGGCACCACCTCGCTCGATCGGAAGGAGCGCGCCGAGGCGCTGCAGAAGGAGCGGGCCCTCGCCATGGTGCCGCCCTTCGACCATCCGTGGATCATCGCCGGGCAGTCTTCCTGCGGCGTGGAGATCCTGGAGCAGATGCCGGACGTCGGGACCGTCCTGGTGCCGGTCGGGGGCGGGGGCCTGATCTCCGGCGTCGCGCTCGCCTGCGCCTACCACCGCGCCGGCATCCGCGTCATCGGCATCGAGCCGGAGGGGGCCGCCAAGATGTCGTCCTCGCTCCGTGCGGGCGGACCCGTCACGCTCCCGTCGGTCGCCTCGATCGCCGACGGCCTGCTGCCGTCGCGTCCGGGGGACCTGACCTTCGCCGTGACCCGCTCCTTCGTCGCCGAGGTGGTGACGGTGACCGATGACGCGATCCGGGAGGCGGCGGTCTTCCTCCTGAGCCACGAGCACCTGCTGGTGGAATGGAGCGGCGCCGTGGGAGTGGCGGGTCTGCTGAGCGGAGTCGTCAAGACGTTCGATGCGCCGACCGCCGTGGTGCTGAGCGGAGGCAATGCCGACCCGGCCGTCCTGCTGGGTCTGGGCCGCGCATGACAGGATCCTAGACGCCGGCGACCCGCCGTCCGTATTGAAGCCATCGCGCCGTCCCCCGCCGGGGGCGGAGGGCGTGCTAGACTAACGGGCTTTGTTCGGAGGAGTCCGCAACATGGGAGCACCTGGCGGCGCGCTGGCCGGCCGTGGCATGCGCGCGCGACGAAGCGTGGCCGGTTTCACGCTGATCGAGCTGCTGATCGTCGTCGCCATCATCGGCCTGATCGCGGCCATCGCCATCCCCAACCTCATGAGCGCGCTGAACAAGGCGAAGCAGACCAAGACGATGGCCGACATCAAGGCGATCGGCTCCGCCCTGGAGACCTACGCCGTGGACAACAACACCTATCCGAAGGGCCTGGGCGACGCCAACGCCCAGGCCCTCGGCCAGTACCTGTCGCGCTACCTGAAGACCATTCCGCCCGGGGACGGCTGGAACAACCCGTGGCACGTCGACACGAACTCCGCCGGCACCGTCTACACCATCACCAGCTACGGCGCCGACGGGGCCTCCGGCACCAACTCAGGCGGCCCGACGACCGACTTCAAATCCGACATCATCTACAGCAACAGCTCGTTCTATCAGTGGCCGCAGGGGGCGCAGCAGTAGGCGGCTGCTCTCCCGGGCGATGCTTGTGGCTCAGGAGGACGGCGAGAGTGTCCCGGTCGAGCTGGCCGTTCGGCTTCAGGAAGTGGTCCCGCTGGAACTCGCGCGTCGCCCTCCGGGTCGATTTGTCCCACTCCCCTTCCTTGTAGCGCTCCGGCTCCAGGTATTTCAGGCCGACCAGGATCTGCTGTGCCTCGCGGATCGTCTCGGACGAGGTGTAGACGAACGCCGGGAAACGCTCGTGGGCGGTCGCGGAGCTCGCTCCCGCCAGCGCGCCGTACATCAGGGTCGCGGCCAGCACGGCCGCGGGTCGCTGCATCGCGCCCTCCCTGTCCGTCCTTCAGGATTGTAGCGCGACCCGACCCGACTTGCCGGCGGGCGGAGCTTCGCAGTAAGGTCATGCCCGAGGAGCTCCCATGGCGCGTCTGGGATTCGCCGTGCACCCCGAGGACAAGGAGCCGCCGGCGGAGGTGATCCGCCTTGCCGGCCTGATCGAGCAGGACGGCGGCAGCGCCCTGGCCGTCTATCGCGAGCCGGTCGGCGGTCACTGGCAGATCTTCGCCCTCCTGCCGCGCGACAAGGTGCAGCCGACACCCTACCAGCGCGATCTCTCCAAGGCGCACGCCGAGCGTCTGCTCAAGGTGGTCAAGAAGATCGACCGGTTTATCGATCCGGTGGTGGCGGTGCGGTCGGACGGCGCCTACTGGACGCCCAATGGGAACCACCGGCGGCACGTCCTCGAGAAGCTCAAGACGGACTTCGTCCCCGCCATCGTCATCCCGGAGGCCGAGGTTGCCTTCCAGATCCTGGCGCTTAACACGGAGAAGGCGCACAACCTCAAGGAGAAGTCCCTGGAGGTCATCCGGATGTACCGCGGGCTCATCGAGCAGGGGGAGAAGCGCGACGAGGAGGAGTTCGCCTTCCAGTTCGAGGAGGCCTACTTCTGCACCCTCGGCCTCCTGTACGAGAGGCACGCGCGTTTCGCCGGCGGCGCGTTCTCGCCGATCCTGCGGCGCGTCGATCGGTTCCTCAAGTCCCCGCTGAAACCGGCCTACGTGACCCGGCAGAAACGCGCCGGGCGCGTGGAGGAGGCCGACGCGCGCCTCAAGGAGATCGTCGACAAGGTGAAGCGGCGCGGGATCAACCACCCGTTCGTGAAGAACTTCGTCCTGGCGCGCTGCAACCCTCTCACCCGGGCGCGCAAGACGCTGCCGGGCTTCGACCAGGCGATCGACAAGCTGATCGCGAGCCTCGAGGCGTTCGACGTCGCCCGGATCCGCCAGGAGGACATCGCCCGATCGGCGGTCATGGGCGGCCCGCCGGCGGCGTGATGCGAGGGGCCCTCGGGATCGTCCGGTCCGGTTAGCGGCCGGACGCCTTCCCGCTGGCCGGCGCGACGTCGCTGGATTTCTCGTCGATCGTGATCATGAAGCCGTTCGTCCCCCGATACTCGAACGGCTTGTCACCCGTTCTGTAAGCATCGACCACGTTCGGCATCAGGACGAAGCCGTCGTTGCGCGCCACTCCCCAGTACTTGAGGTTGCGGATGACGACCGGCTCGTCGGTCATCCCGGCAAACCGCTTCAGCGCGACCTCCGCCGTCCGGCCGCCGTCGATCATGGCGCGCGACTCGTCCTTGCCGGCGTTCCAGGTGATGTCCCCCTCGGCCGTGCTGAAGGAGTTCCACTTGACCGGGTACACGCTCCCCAGGATGACGCCGATCGCATCGCGCTGCTCTTTGCTCGTCGCGCGGTCAAAGGTGAGCACCGCCCAGTCCATCATCCCTTTGGAGAAATCGCCGCCGAGGTCCCCGGCCACCCAGAACCTGGCGCCGTCGAGCTTGACCGCTCCGTAGGTCCCCTTATTGACGCGGAACGCGTTGTTGAACCGGCAGAAGTGCCCCCCGGCCTCACCGTGCTCCCCGGCGGGATGGGAGTTGAAGTAGCACTGGCAGAACATCGGGCAGGAGCAGGCCTCGATGATCGTGGCGTTCATCGCCCAGGCCGGGGATGCGGACGTCTTGGCGGCGCCGGCCGGCGCGGGAGCCCCCGCCAGCGCGACGGCGGTCGAGAAGACGACAATGGCGAGTGCGAGCGGCAAGCTTTTCATGGCGGCCTCCCCGGTTCGTTGAAGTTCTGCGGCGACGATGACGCCCGACGACGGCGACTCCCGGAAAGTTACGCCCGCGGAGCGTCCCGAGTCAAGTATCCTCGAGGAGGAGCGAAACGCATGACGGCCGTTGTTGCACTCGTGGCGATTCTCGGGGCGGCTCTTTTCGCGTCGTGGATCCTCCTGGGCGCGGCGCTGGCGCTGGTGGCGCGCAACCTCCCCGGGCTGGAGGCGGTCCTCCAACCCGTCGGCGGCCCGCTAGCGCCTCTCCCCCGCCTGTCGGTCGTCGTGACCGCCCGGGACGAGGCCGGGAGCATCGAAACGACCGTGCGCCGCCTGCTGGCGCAGTCGTACCCCGACCTCGAGGTGATCGTGGTGGACGATCGCTCGACCGATGGCACGGGCGAGGCCCTGGACCGCCTGCTGGCGCAGAGCACGACGGCGCCCGCGGCGCTGCCCGGCTCCCCGACGCCGCGTCTGACCGTCGTCCACGTCCGCGACCTGCCACCGGGCTGGCTCGGCAAGTGCCACGGCTGTCAGGTCGGGTCGGCCCGTGCCCGGGGCGGCTGGATCCTGTTCATGGACGGCGACGTCGAGCTGGTCCAGGACGATCTGCTGAGGCGCGTTGTGGATCTTGCCTGCCGGCGGGACCTCGATCACCTGGCGA
>QHXY01000196.1 GCA_003223145.1 Acidobacteriota bacterium | reverse complement strand
CTACCTGTGCGGCTCCGGCGCGCATCCCGGCGGCGGCGTCATGGGCGCCCCGGGCAAGAACGCCGCGCGCGAGATCCTGCGCGACGTGCGCCGCTGAGTGGCCTCTTCCCACGCCCGTTTGCGTATAGGTAGATCAAGAGCGCCATGCCGACGAGGCACGGTCCGCTGAATCAGGTGTCGGCGCTCGCGGAGGACGACCATGGTGACGACGTGGATCAAGACGGCGGGAGCGTGCCTGATCGTCGGTGTGGCGGGGATCGCGCACGCGCAGGCCGGGACGCAGACGGTGACCTTTCGCACCCCGGCCGGGCTCGTGCCGGGGGACATCGCCCTTGGGGCCGACGGTGCCATCGAGCTTCTCCCCGGGGCGCAGGTCACGCGCGACAACGGGCAGCCCTCGGTCCTGGCGAATCTCGGCCAGGACGGCGTTGTCCTGCATCCTCTGTCGCTGGCCGGTCTGGTAAGAAGCGGGTCGCTCGTGACCCTGCTTCCCCAGGCGCACCTGCTCGGAGGGATCGGCGCCCCGGCCGTGAGCGTCTCGCCGGGCGCCATCGTGGACGGCGCGGTCGATACGAGCTTCACGCCCGAGCCGGCGCAGAGCTGGAGCTTCTCCGTCGTCTTCCCGCCGGGTCCCGGACTCGACATCATCGTCGCGCCCGGGAAAAGCGCCGACGTCGCGCCCGGCCGCTTCCATGCCATCGAGGTGTACCCCAATGCGACGCTCGTGGCGCACTCGGGCACCTACTTTCTGGACCGACTGATCCTGTACCCCGGGGCCCGGGTCGAGGTGAGGCAGAGCAACGGCCCGACGCGGCTGTTCGCCACCGCGGCTCCGCTTCTGGCCGGCACCTGGACCTTCACCCCCGCCTACGAGGGGCTGGCGCTGGTCCAGCTTGGAGCCACGGCGCTGCGCGTGGCGTCGCCCTTCCGAGGGACGATTCTCGCACCTTCCGCGCACCTCGAGCTGGCCGGTCCCGGCGCGACCCATCGGGGCGCCTTCTTCGCGCGCTCGATCGTTGTAGACGCGCAGGTCAACGTGGTCTATGAGTCGTCGAATCCGATCGTCGGGCTGATCACGCCGCCCGATGACGATCTGCAGCGCTGTGCGGAGATGATCCGGGCGCGCGACGATTTGAGCGGCCGAGCACGCGAGGTCGCCTATCAGGCGGACATCGCCCGCTACTGCACGATGCCGGGAGCGGGCGATTGCACGGCAGAGCTGGTGGGCCGTGTGAACGTCGAGTCCTTCCTCGCCGCCGGCCGGCTGATCGGCGAGACGATCACGCCGGCGCAGTACCTCGCCCTCATGCGGGACCTGATCCGCAAGCGGCACTCCTGGGAATCGAGCGCCGCGCTCGCCGGGGCCCTGTGCTCCGGCCAGGACCAGGACGGCGACGGGGTGCCCGACCCCGACGACCAGTGCCCCGATACCCCCGACATGACGCCGACCGATGCGCACGGCTGCACCGATTCGACCCTGCCCCCGGCGCCGAGCGCCTCGGACCTGCGCCTCGTCTTTCAGACCAAGGGTTTCCTGTTCAACCAGGCGTGCAGCCACGCACCTGTCATGCCGAGGATCCCGGCCGGCGCCTTCTACCGGCCGGCCCAGATCGAGAAAGGAGACTACATCTTCTCCGGGCGTGTCATGAACCAGCCCCAGGGCTGCCCGGTCTGGTACTTCTTCGACATCGAGGAGTCGAGGCCGGGCCAGCCGTTGCACACCTACATGGTCGCCTTCGCAGATTTCGAAGCCTACCCGAACCTGGTCGGGATTCCGGCGACCCCCGTGCCGCCCGGATTCATCCAGTTCAATCCGCTTCCAACCGACGCCGGCACGCGTGGCCAGCTCGGCAGCGTCGGCGGGCGATTCATCCGCTTCCGCGTCCAGGCCATGAACGGCGGCGGCATCAGCAGCGGGTGGAGCGAGTGGAAGGTCACCACCAACGACGATTGCACTGCCCTCGGCTTCTCGTGCAAGTGAGGAGGACGACGATGAATCGGAAACTGCTGGCCGGCGCGCTGGCCGCGCTGATGATCCTGGCCCCCGAGGCAGGCTTCGCCTATAACTGGGACACACATCGCCGGATCGTGGCCACGGCTATCGGCGTGATGCAGGACGCGTCGGCGCTTTCGCCGGCGCCCCCGGGCGCCGACCCGAACGAGTGGGGGGCATTCTTGGCTGCCCTCAAGGCGGCCCCCGGGAAACTTGCGGTCCTGAGGACCGGGCTCGCCTACAGCCGACCCGGCCCGCCGCAATACATCGAGAAGCCCTTCACCGGCGAGCTCGAGTGTTTCCACAAGGAAGGGTACCCCCTGAACGACGACACCTGCACCGCGGCGGTGAACGAAGCGGATAGGTGCGTCTCCTACCCCGACGATAACCTCGAGAAGATCGGACAGTTCCGCATCGAAGACTTCCGCTACGTGCCCGAGCGCAGCGCCGGGCCGTGCGGTCTGACCCCGACGACCGATGCCGATGCCGTGGTGCGAATGGTGATCGGCTGGCAGGCGGGATCGCCCGACGATCGCTACGACGACACGCATCTCTGGTATCGGCCCACGAACGCCGGCTTCGTCGGAATGGCCAAGGGGTGGGCCGATGAGGCGTGGGTGGACGGCGCCGGTGCCCTGGCCGCCCCGTTCGCGTGCGCCTACGAGGCGATCTTCGGGGACGGGTGCGATCTCTCCGACGGCGCCAAACTGGCGAAAAAATACAATCCGGTCGACTACGTGGACAGCTGGATCCCCGGCTTCGGCGACATCAGCGGCGACCCTTACCCCACGCTCTGGCACTTCATCAACGTCGATGCCGGCGGCGCGAGCCTGCACAACGCGCCTCCGGGTATGCACTATCCGGACGCCGGGCCGTCCTATCCCGGCGTCGTCGACGTCGTCATCATGGCGGCCGCCGGGCTGTCGGGACTGTCGGTGCGCGCCGACAAGTCGGACGGCGTGCCCAACTACGGTCAGTACGATGACGACACACGCGGGGACAAGGCCTGGCAGGCCTACGATATCGGCACGATCGACTTCTCTCCGATCGACAACCTGGGTCGCTACGGCTGGGACGACAAGTACGTCGCAGGAGGCTCCATGAGCGCCCGCGGCCTGGCCTGGCCGCTGCACGCCATCGGCGACGCCACGGCCCCGCATCACGTGGCCGGCACCAGCAGCTGGGGCCATCGGCCCTACGAGGACTACATCGACCAGTATTTCGAGGACCTGGTCAATCTCCTCGACGGCGTCGAGCTGCCGGACGACACGCTGCAGCGCCAGCGGATCCTCGCGGATGCCTTTTTCTACTGGCAGACGCTTCATGA
>QHXY01000195.1 GCA_003223145.1 Acidobacteriota bacterium | reverse complement strand
CCAGCGCTGGGCGGTCCCTTTCCTGGGCGATCTGGTCGAGAAGATCTGAGCGCTCGATGAGCGAGGCGATCCAGAACGCCATCGCGGCCCACGCCTCGTCCGGCCTCCTCCTGGTGGTCCTCCTCGCCTGGCTGGAGTACGTCTTCCCTCCTTCGCCGGGTGACTCGACGATGCTGTTCGCCTTCTTCCTCGCGGGCCGGGGAACGATGTCGCTTCCGGCGGTGGCGGCAGCCGCGCTGTCGGGGAGCATCCTCGGCGCCATGACCGCCTATGCCATCGGGGCGCGTCTGGGCCGGTCGTACTTCTTCCTGCGCTCGGCCTGGGCCCGCGCAGAGCTCGCGCGCATCGAGCGCTGGTACGCGCGTCACGGCGCCCGGTTCCTGCTGATCAACCGCTTCCTCCCGGGGGTGCGCGGCTTCTTCCTGTACGCGGCGGGGGGGGACGAGCCTGGGCTCGACGTGGGAGGAGGTGCGCGTGGTGTTCCGGCGCTACGTCTGGGGGATCGCGCTGTTCCTGGTGGTCTACGTGGTCCTGGCGGTGGTGCGGGCGAGGCGACGGTCGGCCCCGGTCACGCCTTCTTCTTGAGCTGCGCCTCGATCTTCTTCGGCTCCGCCTGGCGGTCCGGCTGGTCCGGCCGGGCCTGCAGCGAGCGCTTCAAATACTCGGCGGCCCGCTGCAGCTGTCCTTTCTCTTCGTAGGCCTGCGCCAGCGAGTTGAACAGGGCGTGGCTGGGCGGCCCGGCGCGCTCGGCGCGGTGGAAGTACTCCAGCGCCTTGTCCATGTCTCGCTTGATGGCGTACGCCGCCCCGAGGTTGAACAGGGCCAGGGGATTATCGGCGCGCAGCTCGAGCGCCTTCTGGTAGATGGCGATCGCCTCGTCGGTCTTGCCCTGCTTGATCTTGAGGCTCCCCAGGTTGACCTGGAACTCCGGCTCCCTGGGCGACAGTCCGACGGCGGCGTGGAACGACATCTCGGCCTTGTCGTACTGTCCTTCGCGCATGTAAACCTGCCCGAGCCAGTCGTGGTGGATCGCCGAATCCTTCTTCTTCTCCAGGCTGGCCACCAGCAGGCGCTCGAGCTTCATGATTTTCGCCGGGTCGTGCGTCATCTGGTACATGACGTACAGGCGGCTCATCGCCTCGGGCACGGTCGGGTCCTCGTACAGGGCCTCCTGATATTCGCGCTCGGCCTCGCATCAGCGCCTCCTTCGGACTCGCCTGCAGCGCCCGCTCCGCCAGGGCGTGAGCCGAGGCGGGATACTTCCGGCGCAGGTAATCGACCACGGCATTGAACACGACCTGAGGCGACGGGCTTCCGACCTGGAGACCGTCGTCGGAGATGCCTCGGGTGATCAGGTCGGCCGAGACGAGTGGGCCGAGCCGGCGGGCGATGTCCGGCGAGAGGATTTCGTCCGCGTTGAAGCCGCGCGCCGCCGCGACCACGGCCTCGCGCATCCGCTCTTCGATGTACACCCTGGGCTCGCGCCCGGCCCGTCCCCTGTGGAACGTGAGCACGTCGTTGGGCGAGGCGTGGCCCGAGATGCGGGCCGGCAGCTTGAAGGAGGCGTGGTCCTTGCTGACGAGGTCGATCTTGTCGTCGATCATCACCGGGACACTGTCGTAGACGTACAGGTGCTGGTACAGCGGTACGCGCAGGTGGAAACCGGGAGCCAGCTGGGTGGCGACCCCACCGCGCGCCTCGAGTACGGCGGCGCGGCCCGCGGGGACGTACACGACGAGCGAGGCCGCAGCCACGACGAGAACGAGCGCGAACAACAGTCGCCTGCGCTGGAGAAACATGGGCCGGCCGGTCTCCGGTGACGCCGGTCAGGCGTCCACAGCAACGCCGCGACCGGAGGGGGACGTGAGCGAGCGGCGAGTCTAACGCACGCACCGGGCGTAGTCAACGCGAGGCCCGCCCCGCCTCGTTCATGTAAGATGCGTGCATGGTGTCTCGTGCAGGGGTCCTTCTGATCGCGGCGGGGATGGCCGCGGGGAGCCCGCCACCGGTTCCGGCGGACGCGGTGAGCGAGGCGCGCCGCGTGGAGGAGGCCCTCAACGGCCTGAAGGGATTCGTCGCGTCGTTCACTCAGACGGTGGAATCGCCGGGACTGCCTCGGCCGCAGGTCGAGAAGGGGACGGTGTACCTGCTCCGCCCCGGCCGGATGCGCTGGAACTACGACGTGCCCCGCGGCAAGCTGGCGGTGGCCGACGGTCGCAGGACCTACGTGTACCTGCCCGAGGAGAGACAGGTCCTGGTGACGCCGCTCGATCAGGAGGGGACGCGCACCGGCATCTCCTTTCTCCTCGGCCGGGCCGACCTGATCGGTTCGTTCTCGATCACCTGGGGGCCCGGGCCGCAGGACGGTCCGCGCCCTTTGATGCTGACGCCGCGCACCCCGAGGCCGGAGTACCAGTACCTGCTGGTGACCACGGGCCCCGATCATCTGGTGCGCGGTCTGACGGTCGTCGATCCGCTGGGCAGCCGGGTCATCTATCGATTCGACCACCTACGCAAGGTCGACATGCTCGACGACGACCTGTTTCAATTCGTGCCGCCCGAGGGGGTCGAGACTCAGGAGATCGCTCCTCCGTAACCTTGCAATGCCGTTGATCAGGGTGCTAAGATCGCCGCCCTTTCCGCCCCTCGGAGGACGTTTCAATGGCGTCCGAGAGCTCCTTCGACATCGTGTCCAAGATCGATCTGCAGGAGGTCGACAACGCGATCCAGCAGGCACTCAAGGAGATCCGCCAGCGCTACGATTTCAAGGGAAGCATCGCCGATATCCGGCGCGAAAAGGAGCTCCTGCACCTCGTCGCCGACGACGATTACAAGCTGCGCGCCGTGACCGAGATCCTCATGCAGAAGCTGGCCGCGCGGCGTGTCCCTCCCAAGGGTCTGACCTTCAAGAACCCTGAGGAGGCGACGGGTGGCAGCCTCAGGCAGCAGGCGGTGCTGCAGCAGGGGATCCCCCAGGACCAGGCCAAGGAGATCGTCAAGATCCTCAAGACGAGCGGCATCAAGGTGCAGGCGGCCATCCAGGGCGATCAGGTCCGCGTCAAGGGGAAGAACAAGGATGACCTTCAATCCGCCATCAAGGTGTTGCGCGACAGCGCCCTCGACTTCGACATGCAGTTCACGAACTATCGCTGAGGGAGCGTCCTTGCGACGGCAGACCTACGGAGTTCGCGGCGCGGCGGCGCGGCGGGGCATCGGCGGCGCGCTCCTGGCGCTCCTCGCCCTCGCCCCGGGGCCGGCGCGCGCGGCGCGCCCGGAATCGACGATCACGGTGCGCGGCCGGATCACCGACGAGTCGGGCGAGGGGGTCCCCGCCCAGATGGTCCGGCTCCTGAAGTCGCGCACCATCGTGAAGCTCGGTGGCCTGCGGTCCCTCGACCAGAGCGTGGAAGAGAAGCGGGCCACGACCGACCCCCTCGGCTTCTTCGAGATCGAATGTCCTGCCGATCCCGAATTTCCGTACTACTACCTGCGTTTTTATGACCCGAAAGGGTTCGACGCGGTGAAATATCGGCTGCCCGAAGATCGCGAGATCACCAAGCGCGTGCGCGAGGGGAGACCGGTGCAGGTGTCCGTGTCGCTCAAGTTCCAGTCCGACTGGCCGAAGGTGAAGACGCTCATCGACCAGTACTCTCCGGGCAGCCAGGTGGGACAGGTCCTGCGATCGCTCGGTCTCCCGTCCAGCCGCTCGCCGGAAGGCTCCGGACGCGAGCTGTGGACCTACGGCCGCGCCGGCGTCGCGTACCTAATCGAGGGCTCGAAGGTCATCGAGACACGCACGCTGCCGGGCGGCCCGAAGAACGCCGGTGATGACTCGGGGAAGAAAGACGAGCCGGCCGACGCGGTCCGGGTGGACGGTCCATGACCGACCTTGCCTCGGGAGTGAAGACGGCGCGGCCGCGCCTCGGGGCCGGCGCGGCGCAGCCCCATCCCGCGGCCGTGCGCGGCGTCCGTGGCCTGCCTCCAGGACTGCCCGAGATCATGCTCCTGGTCGGCGACAAGCTGGCGCAGGTGGAGCAGGAATGCCGCCGCCATCTGCGCTCCGAAGTGGGCGTGATCGACGAGCTGGGCCGCTACATTGCCGAGGGCGGGGGCAAGCGCGTGCGGCCGATCCTGCTTCTCCTTTCGGCGCAGCTGTGCGGCTACACGGGCGATCGCGACGTGATGTTCGCGTCGGTATTCGAGTTCATCCACACCGCCACGCTGGTGCACGACGACGTCATCGATGAGGCGGAGCTGCGGCGCGGGCGCGGCTCGCTGAACGCCCGATGGGGCAACGGCCTGACCGTGCTGCTGGGGGACTACCTGTACATCAAGTCGATGAACATGGCGCTGGCGGCCGACGATCTCGAGATCATCAGGATCCTGGCGCAGATCACGCTGAAGATGATCGAGGGAGAATTGATGGCGGACCGCCGTCGGTCGGACATCGACATCACCGAGGCGGAACATCTCGAGATCATCCGCCGGAAGACCGCCTGTCTGTTTTCGGGCTGCGGCCGCGTGGCCGGCGTGCTCTCCAAGGCGCCCCCGGAGAGAGTCGAGGCGCTGGCCGAGTACGGCATGAACCTGGGAATGGCCTTCCAGATCATCGACGACCTGCTCGATTTCACCGCCAGCGAAAGCGTCCTCGGCAAGCCGGTGGCCTCCGATCTCAAGGAGGGGAAGCTGACCTTGCCGCTGATCTACCTGCTCGAGAAAAAAGGTCCGGAAGAGCGCGTCATGGTGCAGACCGTCCTGGAGGAGCGCGATTTCAGGACGATCTCCCGGGAGGAGATCATCGACCTGCTGCGCCGCGGCAAGACCCTGGAGCGAACGCGCGACGTGGCGGTGCGCTACGCCCGGGGCGCGCAGGCGGCGCTGCAATCGTTCAAGCCGTGCCCGGCGCGGGACGCCTTGGTGGCCCTGCCTGATTTCGTCCTGTTCCGGGAGTATTGACCGCGGAGCGCGCCGGACTCCTGCTGGACCGCGGCACCCTACATCCTGCGTCCTTGGCCGACCGGGGCCCAACATCTGGGTGAATTCGGCCCGATGAGTGAGGCGGCGTATGTTAAGATGACCTGCGTTTCTGCGGCATTTCGTATCTCCGTCACGGGAGATTGATGGCGCGCATTCTCAAGCTCGACCGGATGGAGATCCTCGGGTTCAAGTCGTTCTATGGCCGGACGCGGTTCGACTTTCCGGACGGCATCACGGCGGTCGTCGGGCCAAACGGCTGCGGCAAGAGCAATATCGGCGACGCCATCTCGTGGGTGCTCGGCGAGCAGAAGGCCAGCTCGCTGCGCAGCGACCGGATGGAGGACGTGATCTTCAACGGCAGCGAGGGCCGCAGGCCTCTCGGCATGGCCGAGGTTTCACTCCACTTCAAGAACATCCTGTCGGGGACCAAAGGCGGCGCCAACGGGAACGGGCACGGCGCGGGGCCCGGGGACCCCGAGGTCCGCGCCGATGACGGCGGCTCGGGGGTGGAACCGGCAGCAACGGCCGACGGCGACGATCACGCCGTGCCGATCCCGTCGACGGTGGACGGCGAGGCCCCGGCTCCGCTGACGATCACCAGTATCGAGGAGATCCCCGAGGAAGTCGTGGTCACGCGCCGGATCTACCGCTCCGGGGAGAGCGAATACATCCTCAACGGCGCG
>QHXY01000194.1 GCA_003223145.1 Acidobacteriota bacterium | reverse complement strand
TGGCCGACGTCCATCACGTCGGTCTGGGGCTGACGCTCACGAGCGGCGAGTTCCTCGACAGCTATCTCGAGATCGGGTTCGGCCGGACCGACCTGTTCCGGGACCGCTCGACGCGGCGCTTCAAGGTGGACGGGTTCCTGTCGCATCCCCTGGGCGGGACGGCGTACGCCCGGGCCTGGGAGGTGCGGGCCTTCGTGGAGATGACGGTCGACACGGATCTCGGTCCCGGCAGCGACAGCATCCAGTCGTACGTCGGTTTCGACTTCACGCCACGCAAGGGGCACGGGCGGCCGGGGAAGCAGGGCCCGTCCTGAGAAAGAGGGGTGACCGGTGGCCGACGTTCCGGGACCGCGGGAGAAACGCGCCGCGATCCTGGTCATTCACGGCATCGGAGAGCAGCGGCCGTACGAGGCGCTCGACGCGTTCGTCCAGGGCGTGGCGCGCTGTCTGCGCGTCCCCCCCGGGACCATGCAGCATCGGCTGTCCTGGCGCGACGGACGCGCCGAGTCGCTCATCCGCATGCCGCTGGCGGCCCCGCTCAACGACACCGGCGCCGTGGGGATCGATCTCTACGAGCATTACTGGGCCGCGCAGGTCGAGCGGCGCATCGGTCTCCGCCAGGTGCTCGCCTGGGTCGTCCGCACCAGCCTCACGCCGCTGCGCAGCTGGACGACCAACCCGCGTCTTCTCGAGCAGGAGCGCTGGCACTCCAAGCTCCTGCTGGTCCTGCGCGAGTTCGCGCGCGCCGTCGCTCTCATCGGGCTCGCGCTGCTGATCCTGTTCCCGTTCCTGTGGGCCCTCCTGCAGGAGCGCGCCACCGGATCCCCGGGCGGGCCGGCGCGGATGCAGGGCGTGGTGAGCGCCTCGATCGCGGAGGTCTGGGAGGGCCTGGCGCGGGCGCCGCACCCGCTGCTCCTGATCCTCTGGGCCGCGATGATCGCGCTGGCGATCGCGCAGATCGTCAACTGGCGCCGCCTCCTGAAGGGCGCCGCCCGCGACCAGGCGTCGCTGGCGCGGGCGACCTACCCGCTGTGGAGGACGGCGACGCTGGCCATGGCGGCGGTCCTGCTGGCGGGCGCCTGGGTCCTCGACGCGCGGCGCGGCCTGCGGGCGGTCGAGCTGGCGCTCGGGGTGGCCGGGGCTCTGTGGAACCGGCCGACTCTCGCCGTCCTGGCGGACGTCGCGGCGATCCTCGTGCTGCGCCGGTTCCTGATCAAGTTCCTCGGCGACGTGGCCCTGTACGTGAACGAGGACGAGCGGGCCTTCTCCTACCGCACGCGCGACGACATCCTCAAGGCGGCGCAGCGCCACCTGCGGGCGCTCCTGCTCGACCCGCAATACGCGGCGGTCTATGTCGCCGGTCACTCGCTCGGCAGCGTCATCGCCTACGACACCATCGGCCTGGCGGTGCGGGAGATGCGGTCCGACCCGGACGCGGCCGAGCCCGCCGCCCGATCGGGCGGGCCCGACCGCCTGACCCGGGCCGGGTTCGACCGGCTGCGGGGGCTGCTCACCTTCGGCTCGCCGCTCGACAAGATCCAGTACTTCTTCCGCACCGACGTGCGCGACACCCAGGCGATTCGCGCCCAGATCCTGTCGTCGCTGCACGGCTTCCGCCGCAAGGCGTCGGGCCGGCAGTACGGCGACATGCAGCTGGCGCCTTACCGGTTGCCGTCCCCGCCCCGCTTCCTCTGGCTCAACGTGTTCAGCTGCGTCGACCCGGTCAGCGGCCGGCTCGATTACTTCTCCGTCGACGAGCAGGTGCATCTCTGGTTCGCGCGTCCGCTGACCGCGCACCTGGGCTATTGGACGGACCGGCGTTTCTACGAGCATGTCGTGACCTGGCTGCGCTCGAACAGCCGATGACTTTCCCACAGGGAGGGACCCGATGCGTTTTCTTCATGGCCTGACGCTGACCGGCATGGCGACGCTGTGCCTGTGCTGCGCCGACTCCAAGCCGGCGAGCATCGCCTTCACCGCGCCCCCGCCTCTGATCGTCAGCGGCAAGATCATCCGGCTCGAGGCCTCGGTGGCCAACAAGAAGGGGGAGCCGATCGGCGGGCAGGCGGTGACCTGCACGGCCGCGCCGGCGGACGTGGTGGAGGTCGTCTCCGGCGGCGGGCTGCGCTGCCTGAAGACGGGCGACGCCACCGTCACCCTGGCCGGCGGCGGGCTGAGCACCCCGGTCGCCGTGAAATGCCGCATTCCGACGGAGGTCGAGGTGCCGCAGGAGCTGCAGCTCGTCCTCGGGAGCGCCCCGGCGCCGCTGCATGCGCGCGTCCTCGGCGAGGGCGGCCGCGAGCTGAAGGACGTGCCGGTCCAGCTGAGCTCATCCGACGAGTCGATCGTCGCCGTGGTCGGAGACAAGATGAAGCCCGTCGCCCTCGGCCGGGCGCGGCTGCGCGCCGCCGTCGAGGAGATCGCCGGGGTCACGGCCGTCGAAGTGGACGAGAGGATCGTCTCGGAGCCGCTGCGGCTCGCCGACGGAGCGCGTCGCTCCTTCAAGCTGCAGCCGGGCGACTACCTGGTCAGCGTCGACGTGCAGGCCGACTTCAAGGCGCCGCAGGGCGTGACCGTGACCTGGGAGGGCGCCGCCTGCGAGGGCCAGCCCGAGCGTCAGTCGCACCGGGTCCGTTGCCGCGTCAACGAGCCCGCCACGGTGACCGTCGCCAACCCGAAGCAGTTCGGTCTCGGCGCCGGCATGACCGGCTCGCTGGCGATCTACCGCGTCCCGTCGCAATAAATCCGCGCGCCGATTGACATGCGGCGCGCTCCCGCCTAGAGTGGCGCCACGATGCTCACGTCCTTTCCGCAGCCCGGCGGGCGCGGGGGGGACGGAAACCCGGCTGTCCCCGCCCACTCTTCGAGGAGGTGTTCCATGCGCAGACTCGTCTACGCAGCGCTGTCCGTCGTTCTCGTGCTCCTCCCGGCCGCGGCGCTCGCATCGCTCGGGGTCGAGAGCACCTTCATGCGGCTGCTCACCACCGGCGTCCCGACCGGCAACGAGCGCATCCTGTGGTCGGGGAAATTCTCGATCCTGGCCGATACCTCCATCAGCCCCGGGACCGAGGACCTCGTCTTCACGCTCGAGAGCTTCGTGCCCGACCCGGAGTCACCGGACGGCGGCGCCTTCGTGCAGCAGTACTCCGTCGTCGTTCCGGCGGGTGGCATGCTGTCGACCGACGGCGGGGTGACCTGGTCTTTGGCGCCGGGGACGGACACCGCGCTCGAGACGCTGGACGTGACCGCCGTGCCGGGCGGCGGGTTCATGGTCGATCTCCTGGACCGGCACGCCGCCCTGCCGGACGTCGATTACGGCACGGTGCGGGTCACGCTGGCGATCGGCGACGACTCGGGCTCGGTGGTGTCGACGATGATCGCGGAAGGCAACCAGTGGCTGATCGCACCGAGCGCGCCGGCGCCGCCCGCCGAGGCACCGACCCAGTCGGAATGACGGGACGCGCCGCCTTGCCGCGCCGTCCCGGCGCGGCTGGCCTCCTGCTCCTGGTCGCGACGGCGGCGGGGCCCGCCCTGCCGGCGCCGGCCGCCCGCCCCGCCGCGTCGCCTGCGGGGGCGGGCGCCGGCGTAACCCCTCCGGTCTACGAGTTCGTGATCGAGAACGGCTGGCTCCCGATGCGCGACGGCGTGCGTCTCTCGGTGACCTACGTCAGACCGGTGGCGCGCGCCGCGGGCGAGACCTTCCCGGTGCTGTTCGATTTCTACCCATACCGGAAGGACGAGTACCCCGACGAGTACCCGACCTACTTCGCCCGCCGCGGTTTCATCATGGCGACCGCCGACCTGCGCGGCACCGGCTCGTCCGAGGGCCACGTCCCCGACCGCGAGTACTCCGAGCAGGAGCTCGACGACGCCGTCGAGATCATCGCCCGGCTCGCGGGGCTGCCCGGCTCGAACGGCCGGGTCGGCATGTGGGGCAAGTCGTGGGGCGGGTTCAACTCGATCCAGGTCGCCATGCGCCGGCCGCCCGCGCTCAAGGCGATCCTGGCGGTGATGGCGACCGACGACCTGTTTCACGACGACGTGCATCACATGGACGGCGCCTTCCACATCGATCAGTTCATGCCGGCGCAGGACCACGAGAACACGCTGCCGCAGACGCCCGGCTACCGTCTCGACGAGGCGTACTTCCGCGATCGCTTCGAGCACGACCCGTGGTTTCTGACCTACGCCAGGCACCAGCGTGACGGCGACTTCTGGCGCAAGAACTCGCTGCGCTGGCAGTACGACAGGATCCAGATCCCCTGCTATCTGATCGGCGGGCTCCTGGACGGCTACCGGGACAGCATCCCGCGCATGCTCGAGAACATGAAGGTGCCGATCCGCGCCGTCATCGGGCCGTACAAGCACGACTGGCCCGATACGGGCGTCCCCGGCCCGGACTACAGCTGGCAGCATGAGGCGGTGCGCTTCTGGGACTACTGGCTGAAGGACCGCGACACCGGCATCCTGGACGACCCGCCTCTCGTCCTGTTCATGCGCGACGGGCACGGGCCCGACGCCGCGCTCAAGACCACCCCGGGCCGCTGGATCGGCGTCGACTGGCCGATCCCCGGCACGACCTGGCGCCGGCTGTACCCCGCGGGTGGGCGCGACCTGCGCGATCGCCCCGGCGGGGCGGCGGCCGAAGCGCTGCGCTACGTCCCGGGCTCCGGCGTCGCCACCGGTTTGTGGTGGGGCGAGCCGACCGGCGACATGCGTCCGGACGACGCCGGCGCCCTGGTCTACGACGGAGAGGTCCTGAAGGAGGCCTTGGAGATCGCCGGCCTGCCGCGCGTGCGGCTGCGGGTCTCCTCGGACCGCCCGCTGGCCCACTGGGTAGCGCGTCTCGAGGACGTGCAGCCCGACGGCTCGGTGTCTCTGGTCGCCGGCATGCTGCTGAACGGATCGCAGAGAAACTCGCGGCTGAAGCCGGAGCTCCTCGAGCCGGGCAGGACCTATGACCTCGAGTTCGACATGCACTTCACCACCTGGACGTACAAACCGGGCCACCGCATCCGTCTGGCCGTGTCGAACGCCCTCTTTCCGATGATCTGGCCGACGCCGTACCCGATGACGACGAAGCTCTTCCTGGGCGTCGAGGCCACCCGCATCGAGCTGCCGGTCGTCCCGGCCGCCGCCGCGCGGCGCGCGCCGGTCTTCCTGCCGCCGGAGCCGCAGGATGCGCGAACCGATGGCCGCTATATCGAGAGCGTTCCCTGGCCGGAGGGCTTCTACGAGCAGACCCGGGACCTGTGGACCGGGAGGACCAGCGTGGAGTGGAAAGGACACGGCGACTTCGAGGTCCAGGATCGCCGCTACCACACCTGGGAGCGGAACTACTATGAGACGAACGACGGCCGCCCGGCCGAGTCGCGGTTCGAGGGAGAGGCCGGCCGCCGGATCGAGCTACCGGGCCGCGTCCTCGAGCTGCGCTCGACGCTCGACGTGCGCTCCGACCAGACCACCTTCCACATCACCGTGGCGCGTTCCGTGTCCGAGAACGGCACGCTCCTGAAGCACCGCGAATGGACGGACGCGGTGCCGCGAGAGTTCAACTGAGAGATCGCACGGGAGATCGGTCGTGAAGCCGGGGCTGCGGTTCCTGCCTCTGACCCCGGCGCGCTGGCGCCATCTCGAAGCGCTGTTCGGCGAGCGCGGCGCGTGCGGCGGCTGCTGGTGCATGTACTGGCGGCTGGCGCGTCCGCGGTTCGAATCGCAGAAAGGCGCGGGCAACCGGCGGGCCTTCAAGAAGCTGGTCGATACCGGCGCGCGGCCCGGAATCCTCGCCTATCGGGACGGCCAGCCGATCGGCTGGTGCGCCTTCGGCCCGCGCGAGGGGTACCCGGTCCTGGGCAGGTCGCGCATCCTGAAGCCGGTCGACGGGCGGCCGGTCTGGTCGGTCACCTGCCTGTTCGTGGCCCGCCCGCACCGGCGCCGGGGCGTGACCGTCGACCTGCTGCGCGCCGCCGCGCAGCACGCCGCGCGGCGCGGGGCGTCGATTCTGGAGGGTTATCCGGTCGAACCGCGCAGCGGGCGTCTCCCGGACGTCTTCGCGTGGACCGGTCTGTCGTCGGCCTTCCGCAAGGCGGGTCATGTCGAGGTCGCGCGTCGTTCGCCGACGCGGCCGATCATGCGGCTGGAGCTGGACCGCCCCACAAAACTAGAGCGCGGGGCCGAGACTTCCGGGAACCCGCGCTCGTGTACCGCGACGCAGTCGCTCAGCTCTTGGCGGCCGCGATCGCGCTGACTCCGAGGTGCTCGCCCTTGTCGTTGTCGGTGCAGGTCAGGTTGACCTTGTCACCGGCATGGACGGTCTTGAGGGAATCGACGGCCTTGCCCATCACCGGCGCCGTCTTCTCTTCCCCCTTCTCGTCCTTGAAGGTGATCTTCTTGTTCTCCAGATCAACGGAGACCACCGTGGCGGTCAGGTCGTGGGTCTTGCCGGCCGCCAGGGCCGGCGTCGCGGCGACCAGGACCAGACCGGCGACGAACACTGCACAAACCAGAAGCGCGACTTTCTTCATGGTTCCTCCTTAACGGTTCGAAGGGTGGTTTGCGACGCCGTGGATTATACAGCAAACCGGCAGGCCAGGCGAGGCAAACTACCAGATCGGCCGTGTCTTCGTCCGCCCCGGAATCCGGTAGAATCGAGTCCTCATGCCCGATCCGAGCGCGCCCCGCTGGCCCCTCGAGCCGGAGTCGCCGGAGCTCCGCCGGCTGATCGAAGCCTGCGCCCGGTTCGTCGTCGATCAGATCGACTCGCTCCCAACGCAGCCGTCCTGGGACGTCGAGCATGCG
>QHXY01000192.1 GCA_003223145.1 Acidobacteriota bacterium | reverse complement strand
AACGGCATGAGCACCTCCTTCCAGGTCCTGTCGTTCCAAACCGACCTGAGAACCGCCGAGAGCCGCGAGAACGCGGCGATCACCGATTACAACAAGTCCCTGGTCGAGCTGCAACGGGTCCAGGGAACGCTGCTGGAGGCGAAGAACATGAGGATGCCGGACAATGACTCGCGCCGGACGATGCCGTACCGTCCGAAGACCCACCTGGGCGATGTCCCGGGAATGGACTTCCGGCCGGCCGGAGCGACCGGGGCCGGCGCGCCGGCAGCCATGTCCCTGCCCCGGCAGTTCACCTTCGACGGCAGGCGTCTGGCGGTGCAGGGGACGCCGCCCGACGGGGCCGACGAGTCCGCGGAACACGCCGCCCAGGGTGGCTCCGGCCGTCGATGAGTCGGGTCCATCCGGTCCGGGGATGCCTCCGGTCCGGACTCCTGGCCGGCCCCCTGCTCCTTGCCGGCCTCGCCGCCTGCTCCCCGGGCGGCCGGCCAAACGTTCTGCTGGTCGTGATCGACACAGCGCGCGCCGACCGCTTCTCATTCGACGGCTACGCGCGTCAGACTTCGCCGGAGACCGCGAAACTGGCCCGGGAAGGGGCAGTCTATGAGCAGGCCTCGACTCCGGCCCCCTGGACCCTTCCGGCGCACGCCAGCCTGTTCACGGGGCTTTTCCCCTCATCCCACGGCGCCGACTCAGGCCACCTTCGGCTGGATGAGCGCCTGCGCACCCTGGCAGAGGCCTTTCACGACGCGGGCTACCGCACGGTGGCCTACACGGCCAATCCCTGGGTCGGCCGGCAGTACGGGTTCGACCAGGGGTTCGACGGCTACGAGGAGATCTGGAGGGACGAAAAGGGGGACGGGGAGGATGCCGGCGCCTCCCGGCTGAACTCCAGGGTCGAGCGCTGGCTCGAATGGCGGGAGGGGACCCCCGCCCGGGACCAGCCCTTCTTCATCTTCATCAATTACCTGGAGCCCCACCTGCCGTACGACCCGCCCGAGCCGGAGAGATCCCGCTTCGTGGCCCCGGGGACCGACCCGGCCGCCGTGGAGCGGCTGCGCCGCTTCAAACACCCGCTGGAGGTGAAATATGTCCTCGGCCTCGGGGGTCTGCAGCCGGGGGATCTCGGCATCCTCTCGGACCTGTACGACGGGGAGATCGCCTACATCGACCGCCGGGTGGGGGAGCTGGCCGTCCTCTTCAGGAAGAGGAACATCCTGGACGAGACGGTGGTCGTGATCACCTCCGACCACGGCGAGGCGATCGGGAGCCACGGGTTCCTGGATCACAAGCTGAACGTGTTCGAGGAGCTGCTGCGGATCCCCCTGGTCGTGCGCTATCCGCCGGCGGTCGCGGCGGGGCAGCGGATCAAGGAGCCGGTCATGCTGCAGGATCTCTACCCGACGCTGCTGGGGCTGGCGGGCATCGCCTCTGACGCCCGTGCGGGAGGGGTCCCGGCCGCCCGCGAAGCGCTGCCACTTCCCGGCGTGAGCGGTCTGCGGCGCGACGGTCCCAGGGCGGCGCCGGCGGTCATCAGCGAGTTCTCACGTCCGATCCAGTTCCTCGAGGTCATCCGGCAGAGCTTTCCCGAGGCCGGGATCGGCCCCTTCGACCGCGCCCTGGTGGCCTACCGCGTCGGCAGCGAGAAGCTGCACTGGGCCTCCGATGGCCGGCATCGACTGTACGACCTGGCCCGCGACCCGGGCGAGGAGGACGACCTGGCTGCCACCCGGCCGGAGCGCACCGCGGCGCTCGCCGCCCAGGTGGAGTCGTGGCTGCGCCGCCCCGGCGCCCGCCCCCCCCTCGCCCTGCCGCGACGCTGAGCGTCCCGGCGAGGTGAAGCGACACGCGCTGCGGCCGCCGGGCACGGGTCCGGTTCGCTGCGCGAACCTCCACTCGCCTCGCCCTCGCGCCGCCCACCGCGCGGGTCGCTTCACCTCGTGGTTATCACGGGCGGGTGGTTCCTGCGTTGGGTGGACCTGGAAGGATCCATCTCGAGCGAGCGGTGCCGGGCCCTGCGCCCGCCGGGGGACGCTGCAGGGTTCGCCCGCGCGTTGACACTCCGAGAAGCGCGGTGCTAGCATGGCGGCTTCCGTTCAGGCCATGCCGCGTTCGATCTGGCCGGTATTTGTGAAAAATATCACGAAGTGGCCGGGGCGCCGGCGAAGGCCCGGCGCGACCGCCGCGAGCGGGGAGACCGCGTGATCGATTACGTACCGATCGGCCTCCAGCTCATGGTGGCCTTCCTTCTGGCGGGCGCGCTTCTGGTCCTCTCGACCGTCCTCGGGCGCCGGCCGGGGAGCCGCACCGACCTCAGTCCTTACGAGTGCGGCGTCGATCCCCTCGAGCCGGCCGGCAAGCGCTACACCATCCGTTTCTACATGGTCGCCATGCTGTTCATCCTGTTCGATATCGAGGCCGCCTTTCTGTACCCGTGGGCCACCGTGTTCCGCGACATGGGGCTGCCGGGCTTCTGGGAGATGGCGGTGTTCCTCGGCGTGCTCGTGGCCGGCTTCCTTTACTGCTGGCGGCGCGGCGCCCTGGACTGGGACTGAGCGTGCAAGGCCCCTACATCGATCCCTCGCCGCCGCGTCACCTGATCGAGCGCCTGAAGGAGCGTTACCCCGGCGCGGCGCTGGAGGTGACCGAATTCCGCGGCGAGATCACCGCCGTCGTCCCCCGGGACGGGATCCTCGAGATCTGCCGCTATCTGAAGGACGAGCCGGCCGCGGCGTTCGACATGCTGACCGTGGTCACGGGTCTGCACTATCTGGACCGCGAATACGACTACGAGGTCCTCTATCATCTTTACTCCACCACGAAGAACCACCGCCTCCGCCTGAAGGTGCGCCTGAAGGAGAGCGAGACGGTCGACAGCGTCACCTCCGTGTGGTCCGGAGCGAACTGGCCCGAGCGCGAGGTGTACGACCTCGTCGGCGTCCGCTTTCACGGACACCCGGACCTCCGACGGATCATCATGCCCGAGGACTACCCCTACCACCCGCTGCGCAAGGACTTCGACGTCGAGGGCGTCCCGTCCGAGACCAGGACGCCCGGGCTCGCCGCCTCGCCCGGCTTCCGTGACATGGAGAGCGTCTAGGTGGAGAACCTGCCCTCGCAGCGGTCTCCCTCCATGCGGCCCGTTCCCGCCGAGAGCGAGGACGCCCTGCACGGGGAGACGATGGTGGTCAACATGGGACCGTCGCACCCCTCGACCCACGGCGTGCTGCGTCTGGTGCTGAGGCTCGACGGCGAGGTGGTCAAGGCGGTCCAGCCCCACCTCGGCTACCTGCACCGCGGCATGGAGAAGATCGCCGAGGGGATGACCTACAACCAGTTCGTCCCCTACACCGACCGGCTCGACTACCTCGCGCCGCTTTCGAACAACGTGGGCTACATCCTCGCGGTCGAGAAGCTCCTGGGCATCACCGTGCCGCCGCGGGCGCAGGTGATCCGGGTGATGTGCTGCGAGATCGCGCGCATCTCGGCGCACCTGCTCTGGCTGGGCACCGGCGCGCTCGACCTGGGCGCGGCCACGGTGTTCTTCCACACCTTCCGCGAGCGCGAGACGCTGTACAACATCATCGAGGCGCTCACCGGGACGCGCCTGACGACCTCCTACACGCGGGTCGGCGGGCTGATGCGCGACCTGCCGGAGGGCTGGACCGGCCAGGTGCGGTCCTTCATCGACGCGTTCCCCGCCATGCTCGACGAGATCGACTCGCTCCTGACCCGCAACCGGATCTGGATGAAGCGCACGCAGGGGGTCGGCCGGATCGGCGCCGCCGAGGCGATCGCGCTCGGTCTCACCGGCCCGAACCTGCGCGGCTGCGGTATCGCCTACGACGTGCGCCGGACCGAGCCTTACAGCGGCTACGAGGCGTATGAGTTCGAGGTACCCGTGGGGAGCCAGGGGGACGTCTACGATCGCTACCTGGTGCGCCTCGAGGAGATGCGCCAGAGCACGCGCATCCTCGACCAGGCGCTGCGCCGCCTTCCCGAAGGCCGGATCGCGGTCGACGACCCGAAGATCACCCTCCCGGACAAGAAGCGCGTGCTCACCAGCATGGAGGAGCTGATCGAGCAGTTCATGCTGGTGACGGAAGGCATCAAGGGCCCGCCCGGAGAGGTGTACCACGCCATCGAGGCCCCCAAGGGAGAGCTCGGCTTCTACATCAAGAGCGAGGGGGACAAATCGCCCTACCGCCTGCAGATCCGGTCACCGTCGTTCATCAGCCTGCAGGCGATCGAGACGATGGCGGTCGGCGGGCTCCTGTCCGATCTGATCGCCGTCATCGCCAGTCTCGACCCCGTGATGGGTGAGGTGGACCGGTGACCCTCCCCGTCCGCCCCGAGACCGACCGCAGGATCGACGAGCTCCTCGGCGTCTTTCCGCACAAGGGCTCGGCGCTCCTCCCGGCCCTGTATCTGGTCCAGGAGGAGACCGGGCAGGTGTCCGAGGAGTCGATGGAATACGTCGCCGGCAAGCTCGGCGTGTCGCCCGCCTTCGTGGCCGGCGTGGTGTCGTTCTACACGATGTTCCACCGGGAGCCCGTCGGCCGGCATCACGTGCAGGTGTGCCGCACGCTGCCGTGCGCCCTCAGGGGCGCGAACGACCTGATGGCCCATCTCAAGACACGTCTCGGCATCCGGGACGGCGAGACGCGCGCCGACGGGAAGTTCTCGCTGGTCTCCGTCGAGTGCCTGGGCGCCTGCGACCGGGCGCCGTTCATCCAGATCAACGACCGGGAATACGGGCCGCTCGACGCCGCGAAGATGGACGACCTCTTGAAGAGGCTGGAGTAGCCGGGTGGCCTTCGAGCCGATCCTGACGCGCAACATCCACAAGCCGGGGTCCGACGGCATCGAGGTGTATCTGGCGTCGGGCGGCTACCAGGGGCTGCGGCGGGTGCTGAAGGACTTCCCTCCGGAGAAGGTCGTCGAGGAGGTGAAGACTTCCGGCCTGCGCGGGCGCGGCGGCGCCGGTTTCCCGACCGGGATGAAGTGGGGGTTCCTGCCCAAGACCAAGGACCGGCCGCGCTATCTCTGCGTCAACGCGGACGAGAGCGAGCCGGGCACCTTCAAGGATCGCCTGCTCATCGAGAAGGACCCGCACCTCGTTCTTGAAGGGATCGTCCTGTCGGCCTACGCCATCGAGTGCCACCTCGCCTTCTTCTACATCCGCGGCGAGTTCCACCAGGGCTACCGGACCTTCGAGCGCGCGGTCAAGGAGGCGTACGCCAAGGGGCTTCTGGGCAAGAACATCCAGGGGAGCGGCTTCGATCTCGATATCATTATATATAGGGGTGCCGGGGCGTACATCTGCGGCGAGGAGACGGCGCTTCTGGAGTCGCTCGAGGGCAAGCGGGGCTACCCGCGCATCAAGCCGCCCTTCCCGG
>QHXY01000193.1 GCA_003223145.1 Acidobacteriota bacterium | reverse complement strand
GCGCGGCTCTCCGCGTCGATGCGGATTCCCGCGCCGGCGCGGCGCGAGGCCGTGATCGACTTGAGACCGAGAGCCCCCAGCCTCCCGGCCACGGCCCGGCCGAAGAACCCGGTCCCTCCCAGGACGACGACCCGTCTCACCTCGGCCATCGGATCACCGGAGCGCCCGGCCCATCAGCGCGGCCCACGGGCAGAAGAGCGTCATGAGCAGGGCGGTCGAGACGACGACGCCGGCGGTGCAGTCGGCCAGCGTGAAGCCGGTCAGGAAGAAGCCGGCGGCCCAGGTCGCCCAGGTCCAGGCTCGCAGCCATCCGGGAAGCGTCCTCGTCTTCAGCGTGAGCAGCACCCCCGCCACGGTGTAGAGCCCGTTGGCGGCCGCCCCGGTGAGCAGGGAGCCGGTGCGCTGCAACGCCGGCAGGGTCTCGAGATGCTCCGGAAGCCAGCCGATGAACAGCGATTCGGCGCACAGGTCGCAGGCCAGGCCGACGACGGCGATCAGGAAAGCGGCAGAGCTCCACGTCGGCGCGCCCAGGCAGGATCCCCACCAGGCGTAGAACGCCAGGAGCGCCAGCGCCGCGGCGATCCAGACGGCCCAGCCGGCGCGCCAGCGAGTCAGATTCGTGAGGATGTAGGCGGCTCGGTCCGACGGGTCGGCCACGATCTCCGTCCCGCCGCGCAGGCAAATCAGCATCGCCGCCGCCGCGAGGGCGTTGATGAGGGCGCACGCCCACGCGGCAGACGCGCGGACCCGCTCGCTCACCCGGGTCCCGTCGATCAGGAACAGGGCGAACGGCAGCCACCAGACGACGTCGTTGAACAGCACCAGAGGAAACGTGCTCACCGGCCATTCGCCCGAGCGCACCGTGACGAGCCAGCCGATCGGGCCGAGGATCTTGCCGAGGAGCCCGATGGCGATGAACGGTGTCGCGCGCTCCAGCCGCAGCGCGGCGTAGCCGTATCCCAACCCGTACGTCCCGACCACCATGCCGAGACAGCTCCAGATGGCGGGGTAGAGAGGCTGCCGCATATCGAAGAGGTCGAAGAACGAGCCCGGGCTCAATCCTGCCCACAGGCCGAACCCCAGGTTGTACAGGGCGGCCAAGGTGAAGACGATGCGGTAATACGGCGCGCGGTTCGCCATCCGGGTCTCCGGCGCGCCCTAATATATAGATGATGCGGCCGCCTGTCAGCGCACCGCTGTGCTGGCGGGGTGATCCGTTCCTGGCGTGATAGGATGCGGCAGTCGTCTTCCTTGCCGGCGCCCATCGTGCACAACCGTTCCACCAGAACAGGCATGTCTCTCGCGGCGCTGCTCATGATCGGCGTTCGAGTGACGAGCGGCGCCGCCGCCGGAGTCATCGAAGAACTGCAGCGCGCCATCGCCGGGGCGCTGAAAGGCCATCAAGGCTGCGCCGTCGTCCTCGACGTCGAATCGGATCGGCTGCTGGCCTGGTCCGACCTGGACCTCGCCGCCCGCCGGCTCGTCCCACCCGGCTCGACGCTCAAGCCGTTCACGCTCCTGGCGCTGCTCGAGGCGGGGGCGGTCAAGGCCGACACGCCTTTCGTGTGCGGCCGTGATCTAAAGATCGCCGGGCGGCGGATGGACTGCACGCACGTGGCGACGCCCGAGCCACTGGACGCGGCCACGGCGCTCGCCTACTCCTGCAACAACTACTTCGCCCACTTCGCCGGGGAGATCTCCGGCGAGACGCTGCTGCATGCCTTCGAGCGTGCCGGTCTGACCGCGCGGACCGGTCTCGCGAGGGGCGAGGGGATCGGCGTCGTCCTGCCGGTGAACGATCTCGAGCAGCAGCGGCTGCAGGCGCTCGGCGAGGCGCGCATCAAAGTGACGCCGCTCGGTCTGGCGGAGGCCTACCGTCGTCTGGCGCGCGGGCGCGCGGACGGCGGCCCACGGCAGGTGCTGCTGGCGCCGCTGTACGCCGGTCTCGAGGCGTCCACGTCCTTCGGGGTGGGACGGCGGGCGGCGCCGAGTGGGCTCGCCGTCGCCGGCAAGACCGGCACCGCGGCCGCTTCCGAGGGGCCGTGGACGCATGCCTGGTTCGCGGGATACGCGCCCGCCGAGCGGCCGGAGGTCGTCCTGGTCGTCTTTCTGGAGCGCGGTCAGGGCGGGGCCGACGCCGCCCCGGTGGCGCGTCAGATCTTCGCCGCCTGGGCGGCATGGCGGGAGAGGTCGTGACTCCGGCCGGGCGCTGGCGGGGTGGCGCCGCGCGGATCATGGCCTGGGCCTCGCTCGTGCTGGTCGCCAGCCGGGCCGCCTCGCCGTGTCGGGCCAATCCACAGGAGGTCGACGTGCGGCTCGACTGGCTGCGACCGCCGGCGCGGATCGAGATCGAGCCTCTGGGGCCCGGGGCGCGCTTGCGGGTCTGCCCCCCGTGCCTTACGGAGCCGCTCGCGGGGACCGCCCGGCTGAGCGCGGACGGAGGCCGGCTGGTGCTGGGCCGGGGCGGCCGGCGGGGCGGGGCGGGGCCGGAAGCCGCGACGCGCGTTGAGATCAGCGGCGAGTTCGCGCTGAAGGGGGCGTCGAACGATCCGCTGCGCCTGCGGATGCCGTCTCCGCTCGGCGTGCGGGCCGAGGGGGGACGTCTTCTCCTGACGGCGCGCATCTCCCTGGAAGAGTACGTCGCTGCCGTGCTGGCTGGAGAAAGCGGCGGCTTCGTCTCGGACGAGGGGCTCAAGGCGATGGCGGTGGCGGCGCGAACGTTCGCGGCGAAGTTCCGTGGACGTCACGCAGCGGAGGGTTTCGATTTCTGCGATACCACGCACTGCCAGGACCTGCGGCTGGCGGCCGTGACGGACAGGATGCGCGGCGCCGCGCAGGCGACGGAGGGGGAGCTGCTGTGGTGGGAGGGGGAGCCGGCCGCGACCTACTACCACGCCAACTGCGGCGGCGAGACCGAGGAAGCCCGCAACGTCTGGGGCGGGCCGAGGCTGCCCTATCTGCGGCGCATCGAGGATCCGTACTGCACGGACCAGGGCCGGCGCGAGTGGAGCGCCGA